>CAMHOK010000084.1 GCA_946186735.1 uncultured Bacteroidales bacterium | reverse complement strand
TGATCTGGAGCGAACAGAGAACGAGTTGAACGGATCAGGACACCTCACTCTTGGCAATCTGGTATATGGAGATATGGACCTCGGTAATCGCAAAATGGATATCGAGGTGTCGCCGTCACAAATATATAACCATGCTATTAAGGCAGATGTGAAGTTGGATGACATACCTCTCTCGCTCTTAGACAGTATTCTTCATCTGCCTGACATCGATATTCAGGGAGCAGCCCGCGCACAAGCTACGGTTGACGGTCTGCCTTCTAAGCTTGACCTCTCAGCCAAGGTGTTGCCGCTTGCTGTGGCTGCCGAGTATAAGCCATATTCTGTCAGACTCTCACTGGCTGAGACTCCTATAGTGATGGAGCATAACCAGTTGGACCTTAACGGCCTGCCTATCTATGGCGCTGATAGCACATTCCTTGCTCTTACAGGAGGGCTTAACCTCGATAGTATGCGCCTTGATGTGGCGCTCAAGGCTGATAGTTTTGCTCCGGTGAAATTGGTCAAGGGCGGACCTATACCTGTGTATGGCGACCTTGCCACCGACATCCGCGGAAAGGTTACCGGACCGTTGAATAAGATAATGGCTGATGTTGATGTTACCATCTTGCCCACCACAGATATCACCTATCCGATAGACAAGAAGAACCTTGCACAGGTCAAGCCTCATGGCACGGTCAATGTCAAGTATGATGTGGCAGACAAGGCTATGAACTTAGGAGGTAGGGTTAATGTTGACGATGGCGTGATACGCTACTCTCCTCGTTTGTATCCCGTGATGCCTTTCCGTGTCGATTCGGGTAGTCATGTCCTTTTCAACGGACCTTTAGGTCAGGCACTGGTCAATGTGTCGGCCTCGCAACAGGTGAAAGCCGATGTGGAGTCGGGTGAAGAAGAGACTCGTCGTGTGGACTTCACTACCGGTGTGAGGGTTAATGGTGTTATCGACTCGTTAGGCTTGAACGCTATCGGTTTCTTCCTCGAAGCGCCGAAGGACGAGGCTGTTACTCGTGAGTTGGCTTCGCTCGATGAAGAGACACGCGAAGGACTGGCGGCCACGCTGCTCGCTACCGGTATGTATGTGGGCGAGAGTAATGCGGCGGCACAGAGGGAGGGTTATGCTCTCTCGTCAATCATCAATAGCCGTATCAACGCAGCTATGGCTAACTCTAAGATGGGTAAGTTCGTAGATATAGACATCAGTAGCGGACAGACCAATCATGCAGTAGGTAAGACCAACGACATGAACATTTCCATCAGTAAGTCGTTCTTCAAAGATAAGCTAAGGGTAACCATAGGCTCGTCTATCTCCGATAACCCTGAGGTGAACAACTCTAACGGACTGTTCCGTAATCTCACAGCCGACTATAAGCTCACCAAAGATGGTAATGTGATGCTGCGTCTGTTCTCGCAACGCGACTACAACAATATCCTCGAAGGTGAACTATATAAGTCAGGACTGAGTGTGCTGGCAACCAACGAATGGAAACGACGCGAGAAGTTCCGCACCGATAGTCTCATTCGAACTTATTCGCTGACGGCAGACGCCGGTGTGGCATATCGCTCGAACAACTCGCTCGGACCTAACCTCACTCTCAAGTCGTCAATCAGGAACCTCTTCGGTAATGGTGAGACATTCTCTTTGAAGGGTAATGGTGCTTACTACTGGGCACTGCGCAATCGTCACCCGGGCGATCCGAAGAAGACCGATACTTACAAACTGGGTCTTAATGCTTCGCTCATCTTCCCTTACCTGCATTGGGGCTCAGCTGATGAGAAAGACAGCCGACCTGACGGTGATACCCGATACATGCTTGGTTATCAGTATGAAAATATTGCGGGAGGTTATGGCGTACACAAATTGACAGGTTCGTTCACTTACTTCATCCGCTCGCCTTTCAGTCCTTTTATCGTTCACTCGTTCACACCTTTCTCGCTCTCTGTAGTGCGCATGAAAGCCGAATCAGCGGACTTGCTTGATAAGGCTGCCGAGTATCCGCAACTCATTAAGGTGATAGCGAGCGACGAGTTCGTGCCGTCTGTAGGTTATACCTTCAGCTACAACGACTATCGCGACAGCCGACCGGTCAACACCATGCTCGACCTGACGGTCAAAGAGTCGGGTAACCTTATCAATGCTATCTATACCGCTTTCGGATACAAGTGGAACGATATGGACAAGCCACTGGGCAAGATCACTTTCAGTCAGTTCGTCAAACTCTCGGCAGAGCTTCGCAACAAGTTCAACCTGACTGAGAAAGTGTGCATTGCCACCCGTATCTTTGCGGGAGCTAACATACCTCTTGGCAACTCTATGTTTGCTCCGCTCTCAGAGGCGTTCTATGCAGGCGGACCTAACTCACTAAGAGCTTCGGCACCATACGCCTATGGTCCCGGTAACTTCTACTCTGCCAAATACAATCAGAACTTCTTCCATGCCGGTGATATCAAGCTCGAAGCCAATTTTGAGTTGCGCTTCCCGATAGTATGGAAACTCTATGGCGCCACCTTCATTGATGCAGGCAATGTGTGGAACTGGTACTCTACAGCCGATCTGTATAAGGCAGCAGGATTCGAAGATTATCTCACTCGCTTAGAGATCCCAACCGACATGAAAGATGGGATCTTTGGTAACACAGAGTTTGCCAAGCAGATAGCTCTCGGAACGGGTGCAGGACTAAGACTCGATATCGACGGACTGGTCGTTCGTCTTGATTTCGGTGTGGGTATTCATGCACCATATCAGACATATAAGTATGACAAAGAAGGGAAGATTGACAAGACACAACCCATCAACACCTATTATAATATCCCGTCCGTACTTGATGCCCTGCGTGTCAATTTCGGCATAGGATACCCGTTCTAAACGAATGATGAAGAGCCATAGATAATCAAATTGTTGGCGTTTTGCGATAGTGACATACCATTTTGTTATTTCAAATAATTTACGTATCTTTGCGACTCCGTTAAGTGCTTTATCAATGCTATTAAATAATTAAGTTTATGAAAACGCGTGTATTTTCAATTATTGTTTGCACTCTGTTGCTTATTGTTTCAGGTTGCGGCAAACCGGTCAAAGAAGAGCCAAAGTCTATTATCGGCAGCACCGAGCAACCCTCATGGACGGCACCGACTGACTACGACATGACCTCGTCGATGACAGCTATCGTCAAGGTTGACTTGTCGGGAGTCTATACCTCAGAGCAGCTCTCTGCTGCTAAGTATGAGTTGACCGATGGCGACCTTGTGGCTGCTTTCGCAGGCAACGAGTGTCTGGGCGTAGCAGAACTTCTGGATGGCTTGTACTACCTTTATATCTGTGCTCCTACAAGCGAACAGGACGTGACGATACATTACTATTCAAAGGTGCTAAAGACCATCTTCCGCTCCGCTCCGTTTGCCTTTGCCGATGGTGGTCATTTAGGCTCTATTGCTTCACCTTATACCCCTACCTTCACACCTGCTAATTAAAAAGAGCGTGATAACTAACCTTACCGTTATATGAAAGCAAGACTATTGTTTTGTGCATTGGCATTGCTGCTGGTGCCAAGAGTGATTTTTGCGGCTCAGACCGAGCGCTCTCTGAATGATATTCTTCAGGAGCTCCGTTCGGAGTTGCGAGGGTCGTATGTTCAGCGCAGCGAGGCTCAGCAGTCGTTAGATGTTGATTATGAGCGCCAGCATCAGCGTATGCTCAATGTGATCAAAGGTACCAACGAGTTGTCGCTTCTGCTCTACACTCAGGAGCAGAAACGAACACTGGATATGGCTTTTGCTCTGCATAAGGTGACGGAGGGTTATCATGACTTCAGCAAAGATAAGCGTCCTTACGACCAGATAATCTTTGGTCTTGACTACGAGATTGATCGTTATGCGCGTCTGATTGAGGCCCTTCGTCGTCTCCCGCCCGAACTTAACAATATAGCCGAGACCCTGGTGCCGGATAGCTTGCTTTATCATAACGACTCGTTGGAGACGTATCTGGCGTCAACCTCATCGTCGTTGGAGAAGGAGATCATTGAGATAGCTGTCAGTGATACCGGCTCGAGTGTATATGTGTTGGATGAGACGGGCAACATGTATCGCGACAGTTGCATACTTTATGCGTCAGAACTACTGAAGATGTATGCCTCCAATCGTGTCGTAGTAGTTGCCGATAGTACATATTATCAAGAAGCTTATCTGAGAGTGAAAGAGTCGTACGACTATGCAGATAATCGCTATACCGACTTAGATAAATATATCTACGAAGAAGGTCAGATACCATATCTTGATATACTCTCCGACTTCGACTACTATTGGTCGAGAATGAAACGCGAGATTAACGATCAGTATGACTTCGTGAGCCTTATTAATGCTAACGAGAGTGAAGACTACCATAATAGGGTATCCGGACGCACAGAAAAAGCCTATTTGGTGCTACTGTGTGTGGCTCAACTGTTAGCCTTGTGTATCATTTGGCTCCCGATATTGTTGGTGCTGTGGTTACTGAAGCGATTCACTCCTCTGAAGAAGTATCTGTCGAAGAAACCTCTGATATTGGTCTCGGTGTTTATCGGAACAATAGCTTATTTCTTGATCATTGGAAACTATGGCTATGGGAGCGACTATGTTAAAGTAGGGGTAAGGAATCTGCATACCTTCCTGTGGCTGCTTTTTGCTATCTCAGGTTCGTTGCTGTTGCGCATCAACTCGGAGAAACTTAATATGGGCGGACATATCTATGTGCCAACACTTGTGGTCTCGTTTGTGATCATCATGCTTCGCAACATCTTTGTTCCCGATATTGTTCTGAATATTGTGCTGCCGCCTGTGCTTCTGATAGTGGTTTCATGGCAGTTGATTGTATGTCTGAGGGTGAGAACGAGTGTGGCTCGAACAGACAGTATCCTTGGGTGGATAGCACTCTCTATTTATGTCATCACGCTGCTTATCTCTTTCTTCGGCTACTGCTTTGCAGCCTTGCAATATCTGGCATGGTGGTATTTCTTGTTGGCAGCCTTGCTGACTATCTTCTGTATCTCGACCTTGCTTGAGCGTTTCAAAGAGAAGTATTTAGATAAGCGTGTGAACGATATGCGCAAGCGTATCACTTATGCTCCGGGTAATGATGGTGAGACTCTGCTGTTTGGCGCCACTTGGTTCTACGATTTAGTCAAGGAGGTGATTATTCCGACAGTGGGAGTGTTGGCTCTTCCGTGGAGTGTGATGATGTCGCTAAAGATGTTCGACTTCACCGACTTGTATGCCCGCTATTTCTACGAGCCGTTCGTTTCTATTCCCGATGTAACGACGGGTAAGGCAGCGTTCAGCATATCAGCCATCAGTATAGTGGCGTTGGTTATCCTGTTCTTCATCATACGCTATCTGAACAGAGCCATCCATGCCATCTACCACTATGCCGTGTTTGCCTCGTTCATGCACAAGCATAAACGCACCAGCATACGCGACAACGAGATCAATCTGTCTTTGGGCAATAGTCTGATAAGCGTACTTGTGTGGGCAATATATGCGATAGTGATTATCAATGTGTGGAACATACCAACCGGCTCGTTAGGACTGATTGCCGGTGGTCTGTCGGCAGGTATCGGTATTGCGCTCAAGGACATCATCAACAACTTCATCTATGGTATTCAGCTCATGGGCGGACGCCTCAGGGTAGGCGACTGGATAGAGTGTGATGGTGTACGCGGTAAAGTAACGGCTATCAACTACCAATGTGTGCAAGTGGAGACCCTGGACAATACCGAGATGTCGTTCCTCAATGAGTCGCTCTTCGGCAAGAACTTCAACAACCTCACCCGCAACAACTCCTACGAGCTGACGAAGATAGTGGCGAGCGTGGCTTATGGCACCGATGTGCAGAAAGCTCGTGAAGTGATAGTGGAGGCAATGCAAGTGCTCAGAACCAAAGACCGGTATGGGCGCGAGATAGTGCATCCTGACAAAGGTGTATATGTGGTGATGGGAGATATGAGCGAGAGCTCGGTTGACCTCGTAGTAAGACAAAAAGTGCTGGTTGCCGAGCAGATACCTTACGTCTATAAAGCCAAAGAGATCATCTACAACGCACTCAACGAGGCAGGTATATCCATCCCGTTCCCACAATGCGAT
Organism: uncultured Bacteroidales bacterium; assembly: GCA_946186735.1. Lineage (GTDB taxonomy): Bacteria > Bacteroidota > Bacteroidia > Bacteroidales > Paludibacteraceae > Colicola. Next base: position 2,574 of record CAMHOK010000084.1, on the reverse strand, counting down.
GTACATATAATAAATGATAACCAAGTCGTATAATAAAACGGCACATTTATGAAAAAAACATCACCCGAGGTACTCTCATTGCGCCGTGAGATAGAAACGACCTTCTCACGCCTTATCAAGACGCCTGCCGACTTTGAGTGGCTTGCCGGTGTGGTCTGGGAGCGGTTGCACGAGAATATATCACCCACTACGCTCAAGCGCCTTTGGGGATATATCGATGGTGCCGACGCCACGCGTCGCAGCACGCTGTGCCTGCTTAGCCGACTGCTCGGTTATCAAGACTGGGAACAGTATCTCCGGCACCTCGCAGCGCAGGCTCAGACCGAGAGCGATACCTTCACGGCAGAGGGCATACGAACGGACGAGCTCAGCCTCGGCGATAGGGTGGAGGTCTGTTGGCTTCATAACCGCCGCTGCGTGTTCCGCTACGAAGGCGGCAATAGGTTCGTCGTGGAGGTGAGCGAGCATAGCAAACTGCAAGCAGGTGATCATTTCGATGCTGCTTGTTTCCTTGTCGGTCAGCCTATGTATCTCGACAACCTCCAACGTGCCAACAGCGAACCTACCGCTTATGTGGCAGGCACGAAGTCGGGTATAGTAAGTGTTAAAAAAATATAGATATGGCATCTCCATCTTCTTCATCATCATCTTCTTCTTCCTCCTCCTCAGCATTCGTCGAGCCGGGTACCTTCAGCCAAGAGTGGTCGGACATCACCTTGTTGCAGTCGCGACCGCATTGTATGCTCTACACTGCCACACGCTATGGCAGGCGTTTTCTGCTGAAAGCACTCCGTGAGGAGCACCGCAACCTGACTGAGTACCAACTGCTCCATGAGAAAGAGTTCCGCCTTGCCATCTCGCTCAATCATCCGAATATAGCAGCCACCTATTCCTACGAGCAGGTGCCTTCGCTCGGACCGTGTATCGTTGAGGAGTATGTCGATGGAGACACCTTATCTGAATGGCTTGGGTATAACCCGACGAAAGCAAGCAAAGAAAGGGTGTTTGGTCAACTGCTGGATGCACTCGAGTATCTGCATAGCAAGCAACTCGTGCACCACGACCTCAAAGGCGATAACATACTCATCACCCGCAATGGTCAGAACCTCAAACTTATCGACTTCGGACTGAGCGACACTGACGATAACGCTGCCGCTCGCAACAACGACCCTCGTGAGGACATCCGCCGCCTCGCACCACTCATGCAACGGCTCTTCCCTAATAACTACCGCCTCATCCGGAAACGCTGCGCCAAAGGTTCATATCCTAATATAGCAGCCGTGCGCCGAGCGTTGGAGAGACGTCGGAAAATGCTGTCTTCAATCCCCATAGTTATATTGTTGATGATGCTTGTCGTATCATCTTACATCTTGTATACTTCCCATAAAGAGCGTGAAGCAATATTAAATGGGAATGAACAGATGTTGAGTAGCCAATTGTTCTCTGCGGATAATTGGACTCCTCTGACAGAAGTTGATTCTGTTGTGTATGTTGTAGGTAAGTTCTATTGTTCTCAGACTTGGGAACAGCAACTCGAGTTCGTAATGGATTCCGCACGAGTTAGGCCTATGATGCAGAAATATTATGCAAAGGGGTATGGTGCGAAGAATTTAAAAATTGCCAAATTGCGATATTATACGAAAAAAATGAATACCAATTTGTTTGTTTGTCGTTCTGGATATGATGTCGATGACTGTACTTATATCATCAGACAAGGTAATGATTTTAAGATAGATTGGGAGGCTACTGTGACATACAATCCTCTAACGCTATATGAACTTGAACAGACTCCCGGAAAAATTGTTGAATGGAGAGCGAACCGCTTTAAATATAATTTGTATGCACCTGAATATCAGAATGATTATTGGGAGCGCATATATGTTAAAGGCGCTTATTTTTACTGTCTGAAGCAGAATAAGGCGATAGATTCTATTCACGCAGTGTGTGCCGATAACAATGTGCATCAAGTGATACTTAAGATTAGAGCAGTCAAAACAGAGAATGAACAGTATATAGAAATTGTTGATTTTGTAAAAGAGGGTCTCTCCAAATATTACTAACCCATTTTTGTGTCTTGTCGTCTTTTTTGCCCTTTATACTATAGGGGCAGGGGCTACTACATTCAGCGAAACTGTGCTCTCACCATTATACCCTCATTATACCATTAGGCCAACAGACCCCTAACCCGTTACCCGTAACCTATAACCTGTAACCTGTAACCTTTACCCCCTAACCCCTACGCATGCAAAGGTACATTGTTTTCTTCCGATATCATTCCGCAAATTAACGGAATATAATACGTGAGAAATTTGTGTGTTCTTAATATCGATAATTCCTTTTGCACTATCTTTTCCGAAGGGAGGCCATTTATGGCAATTCAGGTCATAATTCAAGAGCAATATTAGTGACGAACTTCTCAGTACATATAAATTTTGCAAATATTTTGTTGAATAAGAAAATTATCTTAAATTTGTAGGCGAAAAGTAGTGAAACTATATCGTCGCTTACCGACGTTAAACAGTAAGGACATATTATATAAAGCGTTTGCTGTATTTTCAACACCTTGGAACTTGA
>CAMHOK010000083.1 GCA_946186735.1 uncultured Bacteroidales bacterium | reverse complement strand
TATGTTTTTAGATTTTGTACTTCACTAAAAAGCGTTTATATTCCAAATAGTGTTACAAGAATAGAAAACTACGCTTTCTCCAATTGCTTTAATTTTATAAACATCTCGATTCCATCAAGCGTTACGTATATCGGTAGACAAGCATTTTCTTATTGTAATATAAAAAATATAACACTTAATTCTCCAACATATATAGAAGAGTCTTGTTTTATTAACAATAGTTCGCCAATTCAAACGATTACTTGTACTAGCCTTCCGCCAACAGTGCATCAATATCTAAATCGGGGATATAATTCGTTTGATGGCTGTCTTTCTGACACAGCAACAATCATCTATGTTCCATATCAGTATTTAGAAGATTATCAGACACACGACTTTTGGGGAAAGTACGATGTGCGACCATTGAGTGCGAAACCTACAGACACTGACAGCATACAAGTAATGCCTGATGAAAACTCTGCATATATAGTTTGGTCAATAATCATCGGTGCAGTAACTTATGAACTAATCATACGAGACCAACAAGGAAACACCATCTGCACTCTCACTTTTAATAAGCAAGGTCAACTCATACAAATAGCTTTCAATGCTCCGGCAAAAGAAACTAATCGTGCTCAAATTCCTAAACAAACACAGACAGATGGGTTCTCGTTTAATGTCACAGGATTAGAGCAAAACATGACTTATGACTATACGCTAACATCGAAAGATTCTAATGGCAATGTTATTGATGTCAAATCGGGATCATTCACCACCAATAGTAGCACAGGAATTGAAAATATAGAAGAACTAATTATGCCTTCTGACAAACCGACAAAAATTCTTAAGGATGGTGAAGTCTATATTCTCATTCCAGATGGTAGAGTATTCAACCTTCAAGGTATAGAACTATAATAATTGCGAATAATTACAAAAGAACAATCCATTGTGAAAGTTAAAGTGAGAATCTGATAGACTATTATTCATTTCTGATACAATTAAAGAAAAGGCACTCCGAATCCCTCGAAGTGCCTTTTCTTATATTCTGTATTTTCGCGGCTCTAAAAAAACTTTCTCCGTCCATTGCGTCCAAATTTAATTTGGACATCGGCTCGCAGAGCCGCCTTACAGAGTTCTTCTTATAGCGTTTTTGCTCCGCTCATTCATGAGCGGTTCATGAGCGGTGTCTCCCCTTACTCCTGCATGAGCAGTTGCATCACTACTTTTGCGGAGTAGGCGACGGGTGTGCCGGAGCCGAAGATGGCATCGACACCGACTTTGTAGAGAACTTTTGCGATTAAGTGAGAGCAGGGGAGAAAACTTGTTTGCACTATGCCAAGCGAGAGCAAATGAACAAAGTAAATCGTAGTCCGATGCAGGCAGCTATTCGTAGGGGTGTATTACCTCCCAATAACCTTCTTTTCGACCACCGATTCGGCGGAGAATACCAAGTTGCTGCAAGTATTGCAAATCACGCTGAATAGTGCGCTCGGTGGCTGCGGTCTTTCCCGACATTTGCGGTATGGTAAGAGTGCTGTCTTTTGCAAGTATTTCAAGTATAAAACGTTGTCGTTCACTAAGTTCTTTCACGACATCTTTCCCGACATTTATATCATTTATTGAGGTCTTATAAGCATTGATTTCGGTTTGCAGGTTTTGATTATGCAGGCGCAACATAACATCAGGAAAGATTGTTTCACTACCGCTGTCGCGAGTGTCATTGAGGGCCTGGATGTATTCAGATTTTTGCTCTTTAAGCACCTTAACAGGAATGAGATTATACTCATATTGAAGCATATTCATCACAAGACGCGACATACGTCCGTTACCATCTGCCCACGGATGAATGCTGACAAGGCGATAATGAGCCAGAAACGAGAGACGATATGCAGCAATGATGTCATTTTTCGGCAGTTTCTTGCGTTCGCTATTGAGCCAATGGCAGAAATCCAACAACGCCTTCGGCACTTTCTGAAAGGCAAGATAAGAGCGTCCGCCATAACCTGCAGTAACATTGACAAGACGCAAGTCTCCATTGGAAGCCGAGAATGACCCGAGTGGCGTGTTGTAGGTGCTACCTGTGTTCTTCATCACGATAGACGACAAGTGGCAAAGCAACTCAACGCTGTAATCGGCATGTTGTGTAGCAAGGTGTTGCGCTTCCTCGTATGCCGCTTTGAGATCAAGATTCATCATCTGCTCTTGGAGAGTGCGACCGGGAGCCGTTATACCTTCATCAAAAAGCAGTTGATTCTCTACCTCAGTGACGGTACTTCCCTCAATAGCAGTGGAGTGCGTGATGATAGAATACAAGTAGAATTTCTTGTAGTCAATTTGATTAACAATACCAAGACTGCGGTACTCGTCAATAGTTTGTAGCAGTTCGATCATAAAAAGATGTCTATTACTATCTCTTCGATATTCCTATATTAAAATAAAAATAGGAGTACACCTATTGTATTATAGATGTACTCCTATTGAAACACATTACTCCTGCATGAGCAGTTGCATCACTACTTTTGCAGAGTAAGCAACCGGGGTGCCGGGGCCGAAGATGGCGGCGACGCCGGCTTTGTAGAGGAAGTCGTAGTCCTGTGCAGGGATGACACCGCCGGCGGTAACGAGGATGTCCTCACGACCGAGCTTCTTGAGTTCGGCTATCACCTGCGGAATGAGGGTCTTATGACCTGCTGCAAGACTGGAAACGCCAAGGACGTGAACATCGTTCTCCACTGCCTGCTTGGCTGCCTCTTCCGGAGTCTGGAACAGCGGTCCCATATCCACGTCGAAGCCGCAGTCAGCATAACCCGTTGCTACCACTTTTGCGCCGCGGTCATGGCCGTCCTGACCCATCTTGGCAATCATGATACGAGGCTGACGACCCTCCTTCTTGGCAAACTCTGCCGTCAGACGCTGAGCCTCCTGGAAGTCAGCATCGTTCTTTGTTCCTGCTGCGTACACTCCTGAAATAGTTCTAATGGTTGCTTTATAACGACCTACGACTTTCTCGCAGGCATCAGAGATCTCACCTAAGGTAGCGCGAAGACCGGCTGCCTTAACGGCCAGTGCCAAGAGGTTCTCGCCCTTGCCACCGTCAGCCCATGCCTGAACAGAAGCGGTGATCTCCTTCAAGGCTTCCTGTACGGCTGCCTCGTCGCGATGAGCGCGGAGGTCTTTCAAGCGAGCCACCTGTTGCTCACGAACGGCGGTGTTGTCAATCTCAAGGATGTCAATCGGGTCTTCGTGGTCAAGACGATACTCGTTGATACCGATGATCTTCTGCGTGCCTGAGTCGATACGTGCCTGTGTGCGGGCAGCGGCTTCCTCGATACGCATCTTCGGAATACCGGTCTCGATAGCGGCAGCCATACCTCCGAGTTTCTCAACTTCCTGGATATGCTCCCATGCACGCTCGGCGATCTGTTTGGTGAGGCTCTCAACATAATACGAGCCGCCCCATGGGTCGATCTCCTTGCAGACCTTGGTCTCCTCTTGGATATAGATCTGCGTGTTACGTGCGATACGTGCCGAGAAGTCGGTAGGCAGTGCGATAGCCTCGTCGAGAGCGTTGGTGTGGAGCGACTGTGTATGACCGAGTGCGGCACCCATAGCCTCGATACATGTACGGCCTACGTTGTTGAACGGGTCTTGTTCGGTCAGCGACCAGCCCGAGGTCTGCGAGTGGGTACGCAGTGCGAGCGATTTCGGGTTCTTAGCACCGAAAGACTTAACGATCTTTGCCCACAGCATACGGCCTGCACGCATCTTGGCGATCTCCATGAAGTGGTTCATACCGATAGCCCAGAAGAAACTCAGACGCGGTGCGAAATCGTCCACGTTCATGCCTGCATTGACACCGGCACGAAGGTACTCAAGACCGTCGGCAAGGGTGTAAGCCAACTCGATATCGTCCGTTGCACCTGCTTCCTGCATGTGGTAGCCGGAGATAGAGATAGAGTTGAACTTAGGCATGTTCTTCGAGGTGTATTCGAAGATGTCGGCGATGATCTTCATCGAGAACTTAGGCGGGTAGATATAGGTGTTACGCACCATGAACTCCTTGAGGATGTCGTTCTGGATAGTACCTGCCATCTCTTCGAGTTTGGCACCTTGCTCCAATCCTGCGTTGATATAGAACGCCATGATAGGCAGCACGCCGCCATTCATGGTCATGGAGACGGACATCTTGTTGAGTGGAATACCGTCGAACAGCACTTTCATATCCTCAACCGAGCAAATCGACACACCTGCTTTACCTACGTCACCAACAACGCGTGGGTTGTCGGCATCATATCCGCGGTGGGTAGCGAGGTCGAAGGCTACAGACAGACCTTTCTGACCTGATGCGAGGTTACGGCGATAGAAAGCGTTAGACTCCTGTGCGGTGGAGAAACCGGCATACTGACGGATGGTCCACGGACGCAGCGGGTACATGGCACTGTACGGACCGCGGAGGAAAGGTGCTATACCTGACACGTAGCCAAGGTGCTCCATGCCTTCGAGGTCTTCTTTGGTGTAAACGGGCTTGACGGGAATCTGTTCAGGTGTCAGCCAGTTAGCTTCGTTAGCTCCTTCTACTTTTGAAGCAGCTACTTCACGAATGTTGATATTCTTAAAATCTGGTTTCATAGATGCTTTATTTAATAGGAACAAAGAACAAGGAACAAAGAGTAAGGACTCATTAGTTTCGACTCTAAAATGTTATAAAAACACTTGTGGAGGCATTGACGATGGGTCTAACTTCTCTTTGAATGTGTTTATCATTTTCTCCAATCTTATAATCTTGTTCTGCAAATCTTGCGATTGAGAGTTATCAATATAACCTCTTCGCTCTGCAATCAATACCTGAGTCTCCAGTTCAAATAGTGAACCGACAGATATTGACAAAAATCGAACAAAGTCTTTATTGCTGCTTTTACCTGAACCTTCAGCTATATTAGACGGAATAGAAGTTGCAGAACGTTGCATTTGTGATGCAAGACCAAATAATTCATGTTTAGGAAATTTATCTGTGGCATTATAAATGTCGTCCACCAGATTTATTCCGTCTATCCATATTTGAAGTTTTCGGAAGTTGTGCATTTGAGTCTTTGTTCTTTCAGCGAAGCGGTCTTTGTTCTTTGCTCCAAAATTACTACTTCAAAAGTCTTGCGTTAAACGATTTCAGTGTTTCGAGGACGTTGACGCGGACGTGGATGAAGTTCTCGATGCCGAGTTTCTGCAGGTCTTCCATGCAAGCAGGTGCACCGGCAACGACGAACAGCTCTTTGGCGTTCCGTAGTATCTCCCAAGCCTCGGGTGCAAACTCGGCGTACTCATCGTCTGACGAGCAGAGCACGATGATGTCGGCACCTGCCTTACGGGCAGCTTCGATACCCTCAGCGACGGTCTTGAAGCCGTTGTTGTCGATAACCTTATAACCGGCGCATGCGAAGAAGTTACACGAGAACTGCGAGCGTGCTAAACGCATAGCGAGGTTACCGATGGTGAGCATGAAGGCGACGGGCTGATGCTCGGCGGCCTCTGTCTGAAGACGGAGCTCTTCGAACTGCTCGGCAGCACGCATACGAGGCAGGGTTGGGAGCAAGGAGCAAGGATCAAGGACTGCTTCGCTCGAGGATTCATTACATCCGCATGGTTGTCCTTGTTCTTTGTTCTTTGTTCCTTGTTCAGAACAACCACAGCCGCATGCCTCTTTCACGATCTTACCCTCGGTCTTCTCGTTGAAGTTGGGGAACTGGTTGGTGCCAAGCAGTGTCTCTTTGCGTTTAGCTACGTCCTGAAGGCGTTTCTGGAGGTTCTCCTGCATAGCAGCCTGAACAGCACCGCTCTTCACCATCTCGAACATACCGCCTTTGTCCTGAATGTCGAGGAACAGTTTCCAAGCCACAGCAGCGATGTTGTTGGTCAGTGTCTCGATGTAATATGAGCCTGCAGCGGGGTCAACTACCTTGTCGAAATGCGACTCCTCACGCAGCAGCAGTTGCTGGTTGCGGGCAATACGCTCCGAGAAGTCGTCCGGCTCTTTGTAGGTGATGTCGAACGGTGTAACGACAATCTCGTCAACACCGGCGATAGCAGCCGACATTGTCTCGGTCTGTGAGCGGAGCAGGTTGACGTAAGCGTCGAAGATGGTCATGTTGAACTCCGAAGTCTCGGCGCACACGTGCATCTTCATAGCGCATGGGCAGTATTTGCCGTCCACTTTCTCGCACTTGCATGAGTCGCCACAGTTGCAGATGGGCTCGTATTGGCGAACGATCATTGCCCAGAGCATACGGGCGGCACGGAACTTAGCAATCTCCATGAAGTAGTTGCCGCCGATACCCATGTTGAACTTGATACTTTTGCCTGCGGTTGCAGCGTCGATGCCTGCCTCGGTGAGCATCTCCATGTACTGGTTGCCCCATGCCAGAGCATAGCCGAGCTCTTGTGCGCAGTAAGCACCTGCGTTGTTGAGCGATACGGAGTTGACGCCGATGACACGGTACTTGGGCAGATGACCTGCAGCGAAGCTAACCACCGATGCCACCTTCTGAGCCACCTGCTCGCGACTGAGGTTCTTACCTTTCACCAGCATGCGGTTGATGGGGTCCACATTGATAGAGCCGCGTACTTTCCCGAGATCGAAGCCCTGCTCTTTGTAGTAGCCTACGAGCAGTTCGATAAGCTCCTCAGCCTTGCCTACACAGATGGTGAAGTTAAGCTCAATGACATCAGCGTAGATGCCTTTCAGCAGAGTCTGGATGTACTCTTTTGAGAGCTGCTGCTTGTCGAGCTTGAAGCCGAGCGAGTCAACACCTTTCATCAGCACATCGAGAGCTTTCTTGTTAGCCTTAGCTGCATCCTTGGCGCAGATGTTCTGGCGCACATGCCACTCGTTGTTAGTTTTTATACCGCGCACGAACGGGTACTTGCCCGGTGCGCTTTCTGTGGTCTTGAGGTCTTGAATATCCTCAAGACGGTAGAAGGGCTGCACATTGAAGCCCTCCGGGGTCCTCCAGACGAGCTTCTTGTCGAAGTCAGCGCCCTTGAGGTCTGTTATGATCTTGTCTTTCCATTCCTGAGTAGAAACGGGAGCAAAATCTTCTAACAGATGCAATTTGTTTTCTGCCATGATTTAAATTTTTGGGTTGATAAAAAGAATTTATTGTGTGTTAATCTTCATATTCTTCATGCTTACTTTCATGCCTACTTTCGGGCATGCCGGGAGCACGCTATAATTAGCGCGCAAATTTAATATTTTTTTATTTAACAGCGAAATTTCACACAATCTTTTTTACATTCACCAAGCAGCCGCCTCAGCCACATGCCGTTTATGACTCTGCTGTTTGTCTAATCGGAGAAAATTTGTAACTTTGCACGCTTTTTGCGAAAAACAGTTTTGATATTAATCACACATGGCTTCTCTCGTCATCACTCATAAGCGCTCGCGGTTCTCTTTTCGCCTACCCTACCAGATAGCCATCAACAGTATCACTATCGGCGTCATGACCACCGATGAGGTCCGCCTCAACCTCCCTGCGGCCAACTACGAGGTGTGCATCAGGTTCGGAAGCATCATACCCGTAGGCAAGCGACAGTTCGACCTCTCCCTCTCGTCAACGCGCCGACTGCGCCTCAGCGACAACGCCACCACACACCTCCTCTTCGAAGACAAAGAGAGGTGGTGGAACATATTGTTCGATATCGACCTCGTGATGTGGATAGTGAGCCTCATCATCACCATACCCTCACCATGGAACATAGTGTATCACGTGTCGTCCGACATCATCTTCATCATCTGGCTCGTCCGACTCATAAGCGTGCGCAAACATTACTACAAGACAACCACTTATCAACAGACAATCAACAATAAAACAACAACATAAACTTTTTTCATTATGGAAATCAAACACTCGAAAAGAATACAGACATCCGTTCTTAACGGTATAGAGAAAAAAACACTTGTATGGATGGCCGAGCGTATGCCCCGATGGGTGAGCAGCGACATGATGACCGTCATCGGAGTCATCGGTGCTTTCCTTTGCGGACTCGGTTTCTTCCTCACCAACTACAGCATCTATTGGTTGTGGCTGTCGTGTGCAGGTCTGGTTATCAACTGGTTCGGCGATTCGCTCGATGGCACTATCGCACGTGTGAGGAACCAACAGCGACCCCTCTACGGCTATTATCTCGACCACAACATCGATATCGTCAACGAGGCTTTTATGTTCTTAGGCGCAGGACTCTCGCCGCTGATGAACCTCAGCGTGTCTGTGATGTGCTATGCCGTCTATCTCGCACTCACCGTCTATGTGAGCATCAATGCACACCTCAAAGCAGAGTTCAAACTCACATACGGCAAGATGGGACCCACCGAGTTCAGAGCTATCATCATTATTGCTAACATCTTGATCATGTACATACCGGCTCTCACTTCTTTCTCCGGCTCCTTCACTTATTTTGGTAAGACCATCGAGTATGGCATCCTCGATGCCATCGGCATCTGCATCCTCGCTCTGCTCACCATCATCTATCTCATCAGCTTCATCAAAGACGGACTCTATTTCGCCAAGATCGACCCCCTCAAGAAAAACGAGCAGAAGGGATAATGTCAGACCGCTTCGCTGTTAGACCGCTGTGCTGTTAGAATGCTACGCTGTTAGAGGTGAAATCCGCATGGTCTCCCCCTCCTTCCTCTGGAGGGAGGGGGTGAAGGGGCGGGAGGGGGTAACTGATAAGCGTCTTCTCCGCATGGTGCTCCCCTCCATGATAAGGAGAAGCGATAGAGCCGCACCGAGAATGTCCGGTGGACATTCGAAGGAGTATTTGCGGCGCGCGACATGAACACCTTAGTCAGGGGCAGGGGTGGTAGACAATCAGAACGCTGTGCTGTGAGACCGCTGCGCTGTGGGACCGCATGGTGCTCCCCTCCATGATAAGGAGGGGCAGGGGTGGTAGATGAATTATATC
>CAMHOK010000082.1 GCA_946186735.1 uncultured Bacteroidales bacterium | reverse complement strand
CCGGCAGTTTTTCTTTTTTAATCTTATCAATATCTTCTTCACTGATAGTATCACATTTGCTGATAGCGAGTATTCTTGATTTAGTCAGCAGCTCAGGATTATATTTTTCTAATTCGTTAAGCAAAATATTGTATTGTCCTTTAATATCTTCTTCGGTAGCGGGAACCATGAAAAGCAGAACAGCGTTTCTCTCTATATGTCTTAAAAACCTCAGTCCGAGTCCTTTACCCTCAGCAGCGCCTTCTATAATACCGGGTATATCAGCCACGCAGAAGGAGCGTGAGTCTCTGTATTCAACTATTCCTAACTGTGGTGTAAGGGTAGTGAAAGGATAGTCTGCTATTTTTGGTTTAGCGGCACTGATAACTGAGAGCAGAGTTGATTTACCGGCATTCGGAAAGCCTACTAATCCTACGTCAGCAAGCACTTTGAGTTGCAGGATAATATTCTTTTCTATCTCACTTTCTCCCGGTTGTGCATACCTTGGTGCTTGATTGGTGGCAGTACGGAAATGCCAATTACCCAAACCTCCTCTACCACCTTTGAGCAGCACTATTTGTTCACCATCGTTCTTAACCTCACATATATATTCTCCTGTGTCACCATCGTAACATACTGTTCCGAGGGGCACTTGGATTATTCTATCTTCTCCGTCTTTACCAAAACTGCGACTCTCTCCTCCTTTTTCTCCATTGGTTGCTATGATATGTTTCTGATACTTAAGGTGGAGTAGGGTCCATAAGTTTCTGTTACCTCTCAATATGATGCTTCCGCCTTTGCCGCCGTCACCGCCATCAGGTCCGCCTTTAGGCAGATACTTAGCTCTATGAAAATGCATACTGCCGGCTCCACCCTTACCGGAGCGGCAGTAAATCTTAACATAATCTATGAAATTAGCAGGCATGGCTTATATAAGTATATAAGAGTGTGTTAATAAATTTAATCAATAGATTTTGTCTAATACTTTTTCTATTCTTGAGAAGATATCTTTAAGGTCACCCATGCCGTCAATCTGAGCATATTTATTCAGATTTTTATAGAACTTGGCTACAGGTTGTGTTTGGCTGTGATATACCTCCAAGCGTTTCTTTATTGTTTGTTCGTTATCATCGCTGCGTCCGCTGGTTTTACCTCTTTCAATCAGACGTTTCATTATCTCGTTTTCATCTACCCACAGATCTATGAGTACTGCTGTTTTATTTTCGCTTCTCTCCATCAGTTTCTCAAGTTCGATAGCCTGGTTTTCAGTTCTTGGAAAACCATCGAAGATGAGTCCTTTGGTGTTATCAGGTAAGTTTTGAATATGTTGTTCGAGAATATCAATCATCATATCATCAGGGATGAGTTGTCCTTTAGATATGATAGCATCAATCTTCTTTCCCAGTTCAGTCTCTTTTTTTATTTCCTCCCTGAGCAGATCTCCTGTTGACAAATGCAGCAGATGATATTTTTCAACGATAAAATCGCTTTGTGTACCTTTTCCCGACCCCGGGGCTCCACACATGATAAGTTTCGTCCTAATTCGTAATAGTCGAGTCCGTATCCTAAAATAAACTCGTTAGGAATTTCCATACTTACATATTTAGGCTTCATATCTTTATATTGCAGAACATCAGGTTTAGAGAGCATGCTGCATATCTCGATGGTTTTTGCTTTCTTCTCAAGCAGCATATCAGTGAGTTTTTTCATAGTATTACCTGTATCTACAATATCTTCTACTATGATTATATCTTCGTTCTCAACATCTGTTGTAAGACCTAATATCTGTTTCACTTCCTCTGTAGAAGTTGTACCTGAGTATGATGTGAGTTTTATGAAACATATACGGCATGGTATATTTACATGTTTCATCAACTCTCCTGCGAACATGAATGCTCCTGTCAGTACTACCAAAAACAGCGGATTTTTGTCCTTATAATCGTTGTTTATCTGCTGAGCTGTTTGTCTGATAGCTGCCTCTATTTTCTCTTGTGGGATGTAAGGAGCAAAAAATTTGTCTTTAACTATAATGGTATTCATAATGTAGTAATTTTTTAGTTATTATAAAAGCTTATTTTTAAGCTTTATAGTTTATTGTTGATTTTGTTAAGCAGAGATTATAAAATTAAAAAAATCCCCTCCTTGTTTAAGGAGGGGAAGTGTTAATGTTTTATTTTTTTATTCTCTCTTTAGCACCACAGCTGAGCGTGCAGGCAGATAAAGTTTGAGCCAACCTTTATCATATTGTTGGTAGAGCGGGTCAGGCTGAGTGAAATGTTCAACACTGTCATCGTTGAGTCCGTGTCCGGCAAACTCAATAGCATCGGTGTTTAATACAACCTTATACTTACCTTGCGGAGCCAACAACCCGTAGTCGGAGTATGACTGTTGCGAGTGCCAGTTGAAAACGAACAGATAGTCGCCTCGTCTGTATGCAATAATCTTATCACCTTCGTTATTACAGATAGTCTCTAATGGTATATTCTCGAAACCTTCTATACCTCCCAACAGATGTATCATTGCTTTGTCAAAGGCATTGAGGTTGCTAAAATAGAGGTCTTTATTATCAACCAGACTCCATTGTCTTCTTGCATACTTATAGCTCCAACCGTTACCTTCTCTGGGGAAGTCTATCCATTCAGGATGGCCAAACTCATTACCCATAAAGTTGAGATAACCTCCATTGATGGTAGAGCTTGTGATGAGTCTGATCATCTTATGCAGAGCTATGCCGCGTTCCACCATAAAGGTGCTGTTGCCGTGGTTGAAGTGCCAATACATCTCAGCATCGATAAGTCTGAAGATAATAGTCTTATCACCTACCAATGCCTGGTCGTGACTTTCGGCGTATGACACTGTCTTTTCGTCTTGGCGGCGGTTGGTCATCTCATAAAGGATATGAGCTCCGTTCCAGTCCTCGTCTTTCACTTCTTTGATATATTTAATCCAGAAGTCAGGTATTCCCATAGCAAGTCGGTAATCAAAGCCCATACCTCCATCTTTGATAGGATAAGCCAGTCCGGGCATTCCCGACATCTCTTCGGCTATAGTGATAGCATGCGAGTTAACCTGGTGTATGAGTTTGTTGGCAAGCGTGAGATAGCAGATAGCGTCGCCGTCTTGATTGAGGTTATAGTAGCTATCGTAACTGCAAAAATCTTCACCAAGTCCGTGCGAGCGATAGATCATCGATGTAACACCATCAAACCTAAAGCCGTCGAAGTGGTATTCTTCTAACCAGAACTTGCAGTTAGAGAGGAGGAAATGCAGCACTTGCGGTTTCTGATAGTCAAAGCACAGACTATCCCATGCCGGATGTTCGCGTCGGGGAGAAGAATGGAAATACTGGTAAGGGGTACCGTCGAAGAGTCCTAAACCCTCAGCCTCGTTTTTTACTGCGTGTGAGTGCACAAGGTCCATGATGACGGCTATACCCATCGAGTGTGCCTCGTCGATGAGCTGTTTGAGTTCTTCGGGTGTTCCGAATCTTGAGGAGGCTGCGAAGAAACTGCTCACATGGTATCCGAAAGAGCCGTAATACGGATGTTCTTGTATAGCCATTATCTGTATGCAGTTATAACCAAGCTCTTTTACTCGTGGCAACACTTGTTCTCTGAACTCATTATAGGTAGCCACCCTCTCTGCTTCACCCGACATGCCTATATGACATTCATAAATAAGCAGAGGTTCGGTATTAGGTTTGAACTTTTTTGTTTTCCATTTATAAGGTTTAGTCTTCCATACCTGGGCAGAGAATATCTTGGTATTATTATCTTGTACCACTCGGGTAGCATACGATGGTATTCTCTCTCCGGCTCCTCCTTGCCATTCAACAAGCAGTTTGAAGTGCTGACCATGTTGCAGCTTATTCTCTTCTAACTCTATCTCCCAGTTGCCGTTATCTATTCTTTTAAGTCGATAGTCTTCTGACTTCTGCCAGCTATTAAAATCACCTAACATGTAGATAGCAGTGGCATTGGGTGCCCACTCACGGAAAACCCATCCATGGTCGGTATGATGAAGTCCGAAGAACAGATGTCCATTGGCAAAATCTTTGAGTTTACCTCCGGCTGAGAGTTGTGCTTCAATCTGTTTAAAGTAATTGTATCTACCCTCTATAGCACTTTGATAAGGCATAAGATAAGGGTCTGATTTTAATAACTTAAGCATGGTATGTATGATTTATGGTTAGTTTCTTACTTTGACTACTACTTTTTTTATTTCTTCTCCCTCACCTATGCATGGCATGTGCGCATCTTCGGGGAAGAAAATAGCAAACTCACCTTCGTGGAGAGTGAAGAAAGTGTCGGGTTCATCAAGGTAAAACTCTACATCGTTCTGTTCATCGTACTCTTTATATACATCGTCACAGTTCTCTTGCGGTTTCCACCCCATCTTCTCTTTGCCGCTGACGAGCAGTTGGATATCAATATAGTCTTTGTGCGCTTCTAAATGGCAGTCGCTCGAAGCCTTACACTGAAGAGTGGAGATGGTTAGATACACTTCATTGCCATCTAATTTGATCTTGCAGTTAGGCAAATCTTCAAGTTTGTTATTGATAAGAAAGGCGAAAGCTTCTTTCAGTCCCTTGCCGCAGCCGAAGTAGCGGTCAGCATTTTCAAGTTTGTCGATTATCATAATAAAAAGTATTGGTAAAACGCTGCAAAGATACGCAGAATTATTCAAAGAAACAAAAAAATAAGAGATTATGTGTGGCATAATCTCCTATTTTTGAGTTAATAGTTTTTCTTGCTTATTTCTTGCAAGCTTTTTGGCAAACGAGCACTTTATAGCACAGTCCTGCGAGTCCTGCACCTACCAATGGAGCAACGATGAAGAGCCACAGTTGCGGCCATGCCAGTGCGCTTTCAGAGAACAGAGCCTGCGAGATAGAGCGGGCAGGGTTGACTGAGGTGTTGGTGAGCGGAATACTGATAAGGTGAATCAGTGTGAGGCACAGACCGATAGCCAGACCTGCGAACTTACCGTTAGCACGCTCATCAGTAGCTCCAAGGATAACCATAAGGAAGACAAAAGTGAGTACAGCCTCAATAGCAAATGCACCACCGGCGCTTATCTGATGATAGCCTGCTTGACCGGCAAACATATCACCATAACCGTTGGCTGCGAAAATGCCTATCTCCATGTTTGCTGCTTTGGCAATACCGTAAAGAACGGCACCTGCAATGATAGCACCAACTATCTGAGCGCACCAATACAGAAGCATGTCTTGCCAACTCATTCTGCCGTTAACCCATACACCGAAAGAGACGGCAGGGTTAAGATGAGCACCCGACACATGACCTATACCATAAGCCATGGTAACAACGGTCAGACCAAAAGCTAAAGCTACACCGAGAAAGCCTACACTGCCACCGGCGAAAATAGCGGTACCGCAACCGCCAAACACAAGCCAGAATGTTCCTAAACATTCGGCTAACATCTTGTTAGAGATTTTCATAATAACAAAATTTGGTTTATATTAAGTTTGTTTGAAAAGTTAATTTTCTCATTCATCTTTGCGCCGACAAAGATAGTAATTTTTTGGAAAAATAAAAAATACTATCCGCTTGTTCTTTGTCAAGTCGTACTTATTTTGTACTTTTGCGAACTAATTAAGATTAACCAAAAACAAACCAACTTTTCCATGAAACTTTCAGGCAAAACACGCACCGAGAGCGATCTTTTGGGGGATATCCAAGTTCCCGTGGAGGCTCTCTATGGAGTTCAGACCCTTCGTGGTATTGAGAACTTCCCTATAAGTAATTTTCACCTCTCCTCTTACCCTGCTTTCATCAATGGCTTGGCTTATACTAAGCTTGGTGCTGCTATGGCTAACCATGAGTTGGGTCTGCTCACCGATGAGCAGTTTGACGGTATCAGCACTGCTTGCCGTGAGATTCTTGCAGGTGAACACCACGAACATTTCCCTGTTGATATGATTCAGGGAGGAGCCGGCACTACCACCAACATGAATGCCAACGAGGTTATTGCCAATCGTGCTCTGCAGCTTATGGGTCATGAGGCAGGCGAGTATCAGTATTGCTCTCCTAACGATCATGTCAACTGCTCGCAGTCAACCAACGACGCTTATCCCACAGCTATCCATCTGGGTCTGTATGCCACTCATCAGGAATATATGAAGCATTACTTGTTGCTCATTGAGTCTTTCAAGAAGAAAGCTGAGGAGTTTAAGAACGTGCTCAAGATGGGTCGTACGCAGCTTGAAGATGCGGTACCCATGACTCTTGGTCAGACTTTTGGTGCTTTTGCCGCTATTCTTGAAGATGAGGTAGAGCATCTTGAGTCGGCTGCTCGTGAGTTCCTCACCATCAACATGGGCGCCACGGCAGTGGGAACAGGTATATGCTCTCAACCCGGTTATGCCGAGATGTGCACCAAAGCTATTGCTCAGATCACAGGTTGGGATATATGTCTTGCTCGCGACCTTGTAGCCGCCACGTCAGACACGAGCTCTATGGTAGGTTACTCGTCGGCTCTGCGCCGTATTGCCACTAAGTTGAACAAGATATGCAACGACTTGCGTCTGCTGGGTTCGGGTCCGCGCTGCGGCTTGCACGAGATCGACCTGCCGGCTCGTCAGCCGGGGTCGTCTATCATGCCGGGCAAGGTCAACCCCGTCATCCCTGAGGTGATGAACCAGATATGCTATAAGGTTATAGGCAACGACCTGTGTGTGGCTATGTCTAACGAGGCAGCACAGATGGAGCTTAACGCAATGGAGCCGGTGATGGCACAATGCTGCTTCGAGTCGGCTGAGATAATGATGAACGGTATGGATGTGCTGCGCAAGTATTGTATTGATGGTATCAAAGCCAACGAGGAGAACTGCCGTGGCTATATACGCGGAAGTATAGGGATAGTAACGGCACTCAATCCTATCATCGGCTATAAGAACTCGACCAAGATTGCCAAAGAGGCGCTGCAAACAGGACGCTCAGTTTATGACTTGGTCATAGAGCACGGTATTCTCACCAAAGAAGAGCTCGACATCATCCTTGCTCCCGAGAACATGATCAAGCCGGTCAAACTCAATATCCAACCCAGAAAATAAACATCAATCATCTTAAATACTCTTTTATTATGGCAAACATTCCTCAAAATCTGCGTTATACTCAGGAACATGAGTGGATACGCGTAGAAGGCAACGAAGCTTTCGTAGGTATAACCGATTATGCACAGTCTGAATTAGGTGAAATTGTTTTCGTCGATGTTGACTCTGTAGGCGAGAGTTTTGCTCAAGGCGAGGTCTTCGGTTCGGTAGAAGCTGTTAAAACAGTAAGCGACCTCAACATGCCTGTTAGCGGTGAGGTGCTCGAGTTCAATGAGTCGCTTAACGACGAACCTGAGAAAGTCAATAACGATCCTTATGGCGAAGGCTGGATGATTAAGATCTCGGTGGCAGACCCCGCAGAACTCGACAACCTGCTTGATGCCGAAGGTTATAAAGCACATATAGGTTAAAAGCGCCCTAACAGCGAAGCGTTCTAACAGTGCAACGCTCTAACAGCGCAGCGTTCTAACAACTATGTTCAACGCCCTTTATACCACCAATTTTCTCTCTACTCTCAACGACAACTACCAGAAGATGCTCGGCATGTTGGTAGCTACAGCTTGGGTTAGCTCGGAGTGGAAACCGCTTGTGATAAGTATCACAGGTGCAGCTTTGGTCTTGCCGTATATTTTTTGTTCACCTCTTGCCAACAGGGTGGCCAACTTATACGGCAAGAAAAAAGTTGTGGTGGTGTGTAAATGGTTAGAGATACCTATAGTCTTGCTGGCGCTCTTAGGTTTTTTCTTGAAAGAGCCTCGTCTGTTCGAGCAGCACTCTTATTCCACTCCACTTGCCATCTCTCTTGTCATACTCTCTATCTTTCTTATAGGTATTCAGAGTTCGATGTATTCGCCTGCCAAGTATGGTTTGATACGCGACATTGGCGGTGTGGATAATGTGTCAAGAGGCATGGGCGGAATGGAGAGTCTGAGTTTTCTCGGTATGCTTCTTGCCACAGCCCTTGCTGCTTTCATGGTTGACCATTTCTCAGGCCAACCTATGATTTATGGAGGTCTGCTGGTAGTCTTGGCTGTAGCGGGTTTGGTGGCAAGTTTCTTCATCAAAGCAGAGGATGTCCGTTCGTATCATAAAGAGCGTCTCAACCCGTTTGCATATATGCGCTCATCGCACCGGATGGCGCTGCAGTATCGCGGACTCAATACCGTCATCTATACTCTGAGTATCTTCTGGTGGTTTGCCACAACCATTCAGCTGTCAACCATCGTCTATTGTCAGGATGTGTTAGGTTTGGAGAAAGGCGAGCCGGGCATCATCATGTGTATAGCAGCTATAGGCGTGAGTTTAGGATGTCTCATCATCGGTAGGATAGGCAACTATTATAAACAGATAGTTGTGCTCGTCCCGCTTTTCGGAGTCTTGCTTTCCGCCGGACTTATTTGGATGTTCTTCATCCAACCTGCTCATTATGTCCTTTTTGCTGCAGTGCTCTTCGTTGTAGGGTTGTTAGGAGGGTTCTTCAAAGTACCCTTGGATGCGGCTATACAGAGTGCGGTCAAGCAGAACGAACTGAACACCGTCTTGGCATATTTCAATCAGGTGAGTTTCCTCTTTATGTTCGGCGCAAGCATAACATATTATCTTATCACTCTTTGCTTGCCGCAGAGATATGTATATGTGATGTTGGCGGCGGTGATGTGCTTAGCTTCGCTTTGGCTACTCATCGATTATCCGCCTATCAGAAAATATTTCAACCGACATCATTCTTCCGAGAAATGAACGAGCACATGTCGGTAAGAGTTGAATATCTTCGACTTGGATATAAATCCTAAGTATTTCTTTTGTTCATCGACCACCGGTAGGTTCCATGCACCGGTGTCTTCAAAGATCTCCATCACTCTCTCCATAGACATGTCGTGTGTGAGAAGAGCCGGTGGAGAGGTCATCAGTTGTCTGACGGTGAACCTGTGATAGAGTCGTGGTTGGAACATTATGTTCCTCACCTCATCGAGCGAGAGCACTCCGAGCAGTTGTCCGTCGTCGTCAACCACGGGGAAGAGGTTACGGTGGCTCACTGAGATGAGTCTGACCAACTGTC
>CAMHOK010000081.1 GCA_946186735.1 uncultured Bacteroidales bacterium | reverse complement strand
GTACTCCTTCGAATGTCCACCGGACATTCTCGGTGCGGCTCTATCGCTTCTCCTTCGCAAGGAGGGGAGCACCATGCGGCTGAGACACCTCTGAGCGCAGCGGTCTAACAGCGCAGTGGTCTAACATCTAACAGCGCAGCGGTCTAATTTTTGTCGTTTGAGAAAAAAGTTGTATCTTTGTCGCTTGAATAGTTTTGAAGTAAGCTCTCTAAGCACATATTTATGCAGACTTATTTTCCCAAATACTTCACTCAGCGCGCTATAGGATCATATATAGCGTTGCTGTTGGTGGTGTCGTTGGTGTTCATGCGTTTCTCCATGGAGTGGTACTTCATGCTGTTCGGCTTGGTGGAGGTCTTAGGTTTCTTCTATTATACCAACACCCTTACCCGTCGTTGGTCGGCATTGAGAGAGCGCACTTTCACTCGCACGCTGCTCTGGAGTGCTTTCACCATACGCGCGGTATGGGTCATCTTCAGCTATTTCTTCTACACTCGCATGACCGGTTCACCTTTCGAGTTCTCGGCGGGTGATGCCAGTTTCTACCACGAGGCGGCACAGTATGGTGCACAGTATCTGCGTGACCATTTCATGGACCTGCCCGGATATATACCCTTGGTACATAAGGTGTTCGGTACGGCTATCTCCGACTCGGGTTATGCCACTTACTTAGGTCTGGTCTATTATCTGTCGGGAGATAGTATCATCGTATCGCGACTGCTGAAAGCTCTTTATGGCGCTCTCTCGTGCGTGCTGATGTATAGGCTTGCTCGGCGCAATTTTGGGGAGTGGGTAGGCAGGATGACGGCAGTGATGTGTATGCTCATGCCTAACCTCGTCTATTACTGCGGCTTGCAACTGAAAGAGGCGGAGATGGTTTTTCTCACTGTCCTCTTCCTTGAGCGTGCCGACCACCTGATGAAAGCCGGTCAGTTTGCTATCGTCCCCACGCTGGTGGTGGTGGCGGTAGGTATGCTATTGTTCACTTTCCGTACGGTGTTGGCGGGTGTGCTGTTCATCGCTTTCTTCATGGCGCTCATCATGTCGAGCACGCGTGTGGTTAAGTGGGGTAGGCGTGCGCTGGTCATCGTGCTCTCGCTCTTGTTCTTAGGTCTGATGTTCTCCAGTAGGATAGAGGAGGAGATCACGGAGCTGACCTCTACCGATGTCATCTCGCAGCAGCAGGGCAACATGCAATGGCGCTCACAGCGTGGTGAGAGTGAAGGTAGGAACAACAGATATATCCGTTACGCTTCTGCTTTCGTGTTCGCACCTATGATCTTCACCATACCTTTCCCCACGATGGTCAATGTGCCGGGTCAGGAGAACCAGCAGTTGTTGCATGGTGGTAACTTCGTCAAGAACATAACCTCTTTCTTCACTATCTTAGCTCTTTTCTTGTTGCTCATGCCTTATGACTGGCGTAAGAACCTGTTGCAGGGTGAGTGGCGAGGGCATGTGTTGTCTATCGCCTTCTTGGTGGGCTACTTAGCGGTGCTCACGGTGAGCAGTTTCGCTCACTCCGAGCGTTTCCACTTACCCTCGGTGCCGGTGGCGTTGATGTTAGCGGCGTATGCGGTGGAGCGGTTCAATGTGAAGTGGAGGTGGATATATACGGGTTGGGTCATCCTTATGTTCGTCGCCGGCGTGGCATGGACCTGGTTCAAGCTCTCCGGCCGAGGGTGGGTATAACTCTTCAACTCTTTAACTCTTCAACCTCTATGCGTCTTCTTGTTGTAGCGTCATATAACCGTCAGCGTTTTGCCCCTTTCGTCAAGGAGCAGGTGTGTGCTCTGGAGTGTGCGGGTGTGGAGGTGAGCTGGTTTGGTGTGAGCGGTAAGGGCTTGCGGGGTTACCTGCGTGAGCTGCCGCGACTCAAGCAGTTTATCCGCGACTACCACCCTGACATCATCCATGCCCATTATGGTCTGTGCGGACTGTTAGCGAGTATGCAGAGCCGTGTGCCTGTCGTTACCACCTATCATGGCTCCGACATCAACCAAAGGCATGTGCGTCCGTTCTCGCGTGTGGCTATGCGCCGTTCGGCAGCCAATATCTTCGTGTCGAGGAGGTTAATGAGGTTGTCGGGTCATCCTCGCCACGCGCTGCTCTTGCCATGTGGTGTGGACGAGAACGAGTGGCAGGGCTTGTCGCGCACCGATGCCCGCGAGCTCATGCACCTCGTGCCGGAGAAGCGTTATGTGCTCTTCGCCGGAGCTATTGATAACGAGGTGAAAGATGCACCGTTGGCTCTCTCTGCCGTGGCTCTCTATCAGCAAGAGCATGCCGATGAGGATGTGGAGATGGTAGAGCTGAAGGGTTATGACCGCCGAGAGGTGACGCTGCTCATGTGCGCTGCCGACTGTCTGTTGCTCACCTCTAAGACCGAGGGGTCGCCGCAGGTGGTGAAAGAGGCGATGATGTGCGGCTGTCCGATAGTGAGTGTCGATGTGGGCGATGTGAGTGAGCGTGTTAGCGGTGTGGAGGGCTGTTATGTAGTAGAGAGTAGAACACCTCAGGATATCGCCGATAAGCTCCATGAGGCTTTCCTGTTCACCGGCAAGACCACAGGACGACAGAAGATAGAAGCTGACGGCCTACTCAACAGCCAGATAGCCGCTCGACTGATAGATTTGTACGAGGACTGCCGGAAAATTGAAAGGTGAAAGGGAAAGGGAAAGTTGAATAGTGAAAGGTGAAAGTTGAATATTTGAAGAGTTGAAAGGTTGAAGAGTTGAAAGTTGTAAAGTGAAAAGATCTGTTATAATCTGTTTCAATCTCTGAAATCTGCGGTCAAAATAAATCTGCGGTAAAACAATCTGCGGTCAAAGAAACAATCTGCGGTTAAGAAGCAATCTGTGGTTAAACAAAGAGCAATGATCATTACTGATATAGAGCATATTGACACTCAGTCGTGGGAGCAGTTGTTGTCTGAGTCTCCTGTAGCTTCGTGGTTTCAGTCCAGGGAGGCTTACTTGTTCTTCGCCTCTCTCGAGACGATGATGACTCCTTTCGTTGTGGCGGTGAGCAGAGACGGGTGTGAGCTCAAGGGCGTTGTTGTGGGGTATGTGACGCGTGAGACTAACCCCTTGAAGCATTTCTTCACTCGTCGTGCCATCATCTATGGCGGACCGTTGTTGGCGTCGGACATCACCGACGAGGAGTTAGAGTCACTGCTTAGCACCATGCTCCACAGCCTGAGCCGCAAGGCTATCTATGTCGAGACCCGCAATTTCGCCGACTACTCCCGCTACCGCCATGTCTTCCAGAGGGTAGGCATGGACTATCATGCACACTATGATATGTTTATCGACTGCGAAGATAGAGAGCTGATGCTCAGTCGTATCACTGAGAGCAAACGGCGGCAGATAAGGAAGATGCGAGATGAGGGTGTGGAGGTGGTTGAGGCGAAGAGTAAGCAGGACATCCTCGCTTTCTTCGGTCTCTTGCAGGTCTTGTATCGCAGAAAAGTGCACCGACCTTTGTTCGGGTTAGATTTTTTTACTACTTTTGTGGCGCGGGGCTGTGGTGTCTTGCTGTTGGTGAAGAAGGAAGACGAGGTGATAGGTGGCATGTTGTGTCCGTTGTTGCGGGGTAGGGTCGTTTACGAATGGTATGTTGTTGGTCCTGCTTATGTCACTTGGGCGGCTATGGATTATGCTAACAGTCATGGTTTTAAGCTCTTCGACTTGATGGGGGCGGGTGTGCCCGGCGAGCCATACGGTGTGAGGGACTTCAAACTGCAGTTCGGCGGCACACTCAAAGAGTACGGGAGATACCTCCACATCCAATCGCCCCTGCTGTACAGCATAGGCAAGATGGCTATCAGCCTGAGATAGAGTTATTAATGAAGGATGGTTTTCGTTTTTAGAAATAATACTATTGAGCGTTTCATGCCCGCAGATTATGTTTTCAGCGGGTATGATGACATATCAGTCGTACCTGCCGAGGCTCAAGAGTTCGTCTGGTTCTACCAGATGCCCGTCAAGTTCGATGTGAAGCAGATAACATCAGAGATAAGCACTTATATATCAAGACTCCGCCTCGTGTTGCCCGCGATAGGCAGCCGACAGTTGATTGCGTTCACCATCGTTGATTATCTGAGTAGTCAGATAGAGTTGTCCGACTTCTCGATAGAGCAAACAATCAACGCATACAACGAAGAGTTGGTGGCGTTGTCGAAGCAATATAGCAATATTAAAGTTATTGATTTCTCTCGTTTTACTCGTCGTTTTTCTTCTGCCGAGTTGATTGATTGGAAGATGTTCTTCCTCTCTCAGATGCCTATCAATCCTAAGCTCGCTGTGCCGTTTAAGCAGTGGTATGCCTCTGAGCGAGAGGCTGTAGCTCTCCAACGCTGCAAGTGTCTGGTGTTAGACTTAGATAACACTCTGTGGCATGGTGTGTTAGGTGAGGATGGAGTAGGCAACATACAGATGAGTGGTTCATACCCGGGCAAGGCGTATCATCTCTGGCAAGAAGGGTTGATGGAACTGAAAAAAGCGGGCGTCATCTTGTGTATCAACTCGAAGAACAACCTCAGTGATGTGGAGGAGGTGTGGCTCAAACGCGATGATATGTTGCTCAAGAAGAGCGATTTCGCAGCCGTGCGCATCAACTGGCAAGACAAAGCTACCAACATGATTGAGCTCTCAAAAGAGCTCAATATCGGACTCGACTCTATGGTTTTTGTTGACGACAACCCCACAGAGCGTGAGTTGTTGCAACAAGCGCTACCTATGGTCAAGGTGCCGCTGTTCCCCGAGCAGCCGTATAACCTGCCTGTATTGTATAAGACATTAGTGGACGATTATTTCCGCATATATGCACTAACCGATGAGGATAAGAACAAGACTGAGCAGTATCGGCTTAACTCTGAGCGCCAAGAATATGCCAAGCTGTTTGTTGACATGACCGATTACTTGCGCTCGTTAGCTATAGTGTTGACTATCGAGCCTATCAACGAACAGACCCTTCAGCGAGCTGCCCAACTAACACAAAAGACCAATCAGTTTAATCTCACAACACGCAGATATACAGAGTCGGACATTAGGCAGTTGCTGTCTTCGGGTGCGCGAGCATGGACCTTGAGCGTTGATGATAAGTTTGGCAGTTATGGACTGACCGGTCTGATCATCATCAATCAAGCGTGGGCGATTGATACAATGTTGATGAGTTGTAGAGTGTTAGGAAAAAGTATAGAAGATGCTTTCTTGAAGACCATACTCGCTCAGCTCAAGCAAGAGGGAGTGAAGCAGGTCGTCGGCGAATATATAAGAACGAATAAGAATAGTCAAGTAGAGTCTTTCTACGAGAAGAACGGCTTTACTATGACAGATAAAAATGACGACAAATCATTATATATGATTAGTTTACCATCAGCAGAATTGACAATAAACGATTATTTCGATATAAGAGTGATCAATCATTGATGTTATGGCAAGTATAAGATATAATAACATAGGAATAAAAGCGATATCGGCTTGTGTGCCTGCCAAGGTTGAGAAGACTGAGGACCTGAGCTATTTCATGCCGGCAGAGGATATAGAGAAGGTTATCTCTCAGATAGGTATAGCAGAAAAGCGTCTTGCGGACAAGCATGTCTGTTCATCTGACCTATGTCTGAGAGCGGCAGAACAACTCATTGCCGACAATCAAATAGACAAAGAGAGTATAGATGCTCTCATTTTTGTGTCGCAAACATCTGACTATCATCAGCCTGCAACGGCACCTATACTGCAACATCGTCTTGGCCTGACGAAAGAGTGCCTGGCTTTTGATATCAACTTAGCCTGTTCGGGATATGTCTATGGTTTGTCGGTGGCATACGCCATGGCGTCGCAGGAAGGACTGAACAATGTGCTGTTGTTGGTTGGCGAGACGATGTCGAAGATAGTGTCGCGCCACGATAAGGTGAGCACCCCTCTCTTCGGAGATGCAGGTACGGCTACTTTCGTTATGAAAGGTATGGGTGGCGAGAGTTTCTTCTCCCTCCATTCGGATGGGAGCGGCGCTAAGGTGATGATGATACCCAACGGCGGCTTCCGTAACCCGAGCTCAGTGGAAGGACTTAAAGAAGAGAAAGATGAGGATGGCAATATCAGAAGCAAAGAGCAGTTCTACATGGACGGCTTGGAGGTCTTTAATTTCGGTATGAGAGAAGAGCCTAAGGACATCAAGAACCTGCTTGAGAAGGCAGGGGTGAGCATAGACGAGGTGGACGCTTTGGTGTTCCATCAAGCCAATAAGTTCATGACCGACTTCTTCGCTAACCGACTGAAGATTAAGCGAGAGAAAGTGCTGTATTCTATCGATAAGTTCGGAAACACTTCGTCGGCAAGCATACCTCTCACACTCGCTTATTGTCTGCCATCGTTCGCAGGCGAGAGACACAGAGTGGTGCTCTCAGGCTTCGGCGCAGGACTGAGCTGGGCAAGCGTGCTCCTTGATTTAAGCCAAGCAAAGATATCAGAAATAATTGAATATTAGACTATGGAAGAACAGATTAAGGATGTGCTCAGACGCACTTTCGGGATAACCGAAGTTGATCGTACTCTCTCGCAGAAGACTTGTGAGAAATGGGACTCAATGGGACAGATCAACTTAGTAGTGGAATTGGAGATGGAGTTCGGTATCTCATTAGAGCCTGAGGAGATAGCAGATATGACCACTTACGACGAGGTGGTGAGGATAGTATCACAAAAAATTAAATAGATATGGACATTAACGAGTTTGTTAAAAACTTCTCAAGTGAATTTGAAAACACTGATGCTTCCGAGTTCACGGCAAGCACTCGGTATCACGACTTAGACGAATGGGATTCGTTCTTAGCTTTGGGCATCATGGCGAAGATAGGCGAAGAGTATGGTGTTTATCTCACAGCCACTGATATACGCTCATCGCAGACAATACAAGATTTGTATGATATAGTAAACTCACGACTCTGATGGCAACCTCTTCTGATAGCTCCAAATGGCAGGTGATGACAGGAAGAACTATTCCTTATGGTCATCCGCCTCGCACTCTCCGACAGAAAATAAGGAAAGTGAACAACACTATTCTGTTCCGATTGGCGTACGGTTGCCCTATCAATAGTTGGCGCATCATGTTCCACCGCTGGCGCGGTTGTCATATAGGCAAAGGTGTGTATATAGGAAGACATTGTTTCCTTGATAACATGTATCCCGAGTATATCTATATATACGATGGAGCGAGCATCAATGCCGAGACGATGATACTCACCCACTTCAATCCTTATGAGGTGTGGAAGACGGTGTTGTCGGCAGAGGTGAAGCCTGTGGTGATAGGTGAGAATGCTATTGTGTCGGTAAGGTCAACGATCATGCCGGGCGTGGTGATTGGCAAGTACAGCGTAGTGAGTGCAGGCATGGTGATAGAAAAGAGCATAGGCGATTATACTATGGTCAGATCTGCCGGCAAGACACAACATATTAATATTCAAAACTTA
This sequence comes from uncultured Bacteroidales bacterium, assembly GCA_946186735.1. Classification (GTDB taxonomy): domain Bacteria; phylum Bacteroidota; class Bacteroidia; order Bacteroidales; family Paludibacteraceae; genus Colicola. Next base: position 1,663 of record CAMHOK010000081.1, on the reverse strand, counting down.
ATACAAAACAAACCGACAGAAAAGACAGCAGAATAATATTTAGACATCTCTTGTGAGGTGTCAGCACATACATATTTTAAGCGTTACGCTTTTATTCTTGGTCTCTGCAAAAACTGGACACTTTTGTAAGACGATTACACCGAGGAAAAGAAGTGTTAATGCTCACGCTTAGGCGTGGGCTTTTTCCGTTGATATCAGGTGTAATAGGTCCGTCCAGTAATCCTCAGAGACCGGATATTGACGAAACGAAAAAGTTCGCGCTGTTTTTTTGTGCGTATATAAACGTATTGAAAACGTTATGAGTAGAAATGCAATAATAGGCTTATTAATGCTTGTAATTGTCTTTAATGCTAAGGCAATGGCTAACGATACTATTTATGTCGTTAAGTACGACACAATTAGAGTCGCATCAAGTGAGTTGGAGAGGAAGGACTCTATCAGTTCTAATGTAGAGAGAAATTCATTTGGAGCTAAACTGAGAGCATCACATTTCCATTTGGGGCTGGAGATACAAACCAAATACATGTGGCGTGGAATAGAATATGGAACAGCTCCTGCCCTTTTCCCTCAGTTAAGTTATAATAATTGGGGACTTAACGTTTATGCAATGGGAGTATATGCTGTCAATGGTAGTCATTCAGAAGTTGATTGCGGTATTAGTTATACTTTTTATGATGTGAGTATAGGAGTAAACGATTACTATTATCCTTCATCTGTAGGTTCTAATGATCAATACTTCAACCTCAAAGGGAAGGAAACAGGCCATTGGGTAGAGGCATGTGTTTCTTACTATCCACAGAAACTACCTTTTTGGGTTTTGGTTTCGGCTTATATCGCGGGTGCAGATAGGATGCCTGGAACAAACAAAAATGCTTATTCCAGTTATGCTGAAATAGGACTACACTACGATTTCTTACATAACCATCAGATAGCAGTTGCATGCGGAGCCGCATTGAATAAGAGTTTTTATAATGACTATGAGAAAGGTTTTGCGGTTTGTAATATATTAGCTCAATACACATATAATGTGAATATTAAATCGTGGATACTGCCGTTGAAGGCTGCAATTATCTTTAATCCATACCGGAATAAAGCATATTTTAATCTCTCTGCATATTTTGGATTCTGATGAAACGCAACGCAGTTATAATTGCAGCAGGAACGGCTTCAAGATTTGTTCCATTGTCCTGGGAGTGTCCTAAAGGGCTTTTGATGGTGCGTGGTGAAGTGCTTTTGGAAAGGCAAATACGGCAACTGAAAGAAGCTGATGTCGATGATATTGTTATCGTCTGTGGATATATGGCAGAGCGTTTTGAGTACTTGAAAACCAAATATGATGTTAAGTTAATATACAATCCAGACTATTATAGATTCAATAATATTTCATCTATAGTGTGTGCATTAGATTATCTTGAGAATACTTTCATCTGTTGTTCTGATCATTATTTTACTTCAAATGTCTTTATAGAGAAATCGCAACAGAGCTATTATGCGGCACTTTATTCAGAAGAAAGAACAAATGAATATTGTCTAAACTTAAATGATGATGATTCGATAAACGGAGTTGATATAGGCGGAGAAAAACAATGGTATATGGCAGGGCATGCTTTTTTCAATGCAGAATTTTCAAATTTGACATATAATAAAATGAATAATGCAAACA
>CAMHOK010000080.1 GCA_946186735.1 uncultured Bacteroidales bacterium | reverse complement strand
TCTTCTATCTACCACCCCTGCCCCTCCTTATCATGGAGGGGAGCACCATGCGGCTCATACACCTAACATCTAACTTCTGACAGTGCAACGGTCTAACATCTAACCTCTGACTATGCAGCGGTCTGATATCTAACCTCTGACAGTGCAGCGGTCTAAGAGAGGTGGAAGAGTTGGCGGGCGTTGTTGGTGGTGATGCGGTTGATGAGGTCGGGTGTGGTGTTGTAGGTGTGAGCTAAGACGTCGATGACATGAGTGAGGTAACGGCTCTCGTTCCTCTGTCCTCGGTGTGGCACGGGTGCCATATACGGGCTGTCGGTCTCGAGGACGAGTCGTTCGAGCGGTATGGGTGGTCGTCCGTTGCCTGAGAGAGTGAGGGCGAGGTGTGCGTTCTTGAAGGTGATGACGCCGCCAATGCCCATGAAGAAGCCGGTGCGAAGGATACGTTGTGCTGTCTCGTAGCTGCCGGAGAAACAGTGCATGACGCCTCTGAGTCCTTGTGCGGCATACTCTTCGACGATGCGTAGGCAGTCGTCTGTGGCGTCGCGTGAGTGTATCATGACGGGCAGGTCGAGGTCGAGTGCCCATTGCATCTGTTGGCGGAAAGCGTCGAGCTGTTGCTCTTTATATAAGGTAGAGAAATGATAGTCGAGTCCTATCTCTCCGATGGCGCATAGCCGGTCGCGGTGGCAGAGGATGAGTGAGTGTATGGTCTGCAGCTGGGTGAGGTAGTCGTCGCTCACATCCTCGGGGTGCAGTCCGAGGGCGGGCACGCAGTAGTCGGGATAGCGTGCGCACAGGCTGAGCACGCTCAGACATGAGTCGGCGTTGGTGGCAGGCACGAGTATGCGGCTCACACCGGCTTGCTGCTGGTTGAGGATGAAAGAATCGATATCATCGGCATACTGCTCGTCATCGATATGTGCGTGAGTATCAATCATGAGTGTTGTCGTTGCGGAAGAGCAGTGAGCTGTCGCCGTAGCTGAGAAAACGGAACCGGTGGGCGAGTGCGTAGTCGTATATCTCGCGCCATTGTCCGCCGACGAAAGCGCTGACGAGCAGTAGCAGTGTGCTCTTGGGTTGGTGGAAGTTGGTTATCATCCGGTCAACGAGTCGGAACCGGTAGCCGGGTCGTATCATTATCTGTGTCTGTGCGTGGAGCGTGTCTTGGTGTGTGAGGTCAAGGTAACGGACGATGTTGTCGAGTGCTTGTGTGGTGGTGATGAGGTGCTCACCTTCGTATGGTGCGAACTGGGGTACGGAGAGCTGTTGGGGTTGGAGGTCGTCGTGCAGTTGCTCACCTATATAATATAAGCTCTCGAGGGTGCGTACGCTGGTGGTGCCAACCGCCACTATGTTGCCTATGTTATGCTGTATGTCTTCGATAGCTGTTCTGGGAACGGCAATGATCTCGGTGTGCATGACATGCTGGTTAGCATCTTCGGTCTTGACGGGTTGGAAGGTGCCTGCCCCCACGTGCAGTGTGAGCTCGGTGGTTTGTATGCCGGCTTGTCGGAGTGTGTCGAGCACTTGTGTGGTGAAGTGCAGTCCGGCTGTAGGTGCAGCCACTGAGCCTTTGATACGCGAATAGACGGTCTGGTAGGTTATCTTGTCGCTCTCTTCGGTCTCTCGGTTGAGGTAGGGTGGTATGGGCAGTTGTCCGGCTTGGTCGAGCACTTGTGCGAAGCAGAGGTTGGTGTTGTCCCAACAGAAGCGTACGGAGTGGGTGTTGCCTGAGGTGCTGAGTAGCTCAGCGGTGAGGGTGAGCGGGTTAGGGCCGTCGCTGTTGATAGTCAGACTGAGTGCCCCACCTTTCCATTTCTTGAGGTTGCCCACCATACATTTCCAGCAGACGGGCTGAGTGGATGAGAGCGAGAGCTGGTAGTCGGCGGGGCTGAGCGGTTCGAGACAGAAGACCTCGATGCGTGCTCCTGTGGGCTTATGGAAGACCAGACGGGCTTGTATGACGCGTGTGTTATTATATACAAGGAGTGAGTGCGGGGGCAGATACTTACCTATATTATAAAAGAGGTCTTCTTGTATCTGACCTTGGCGGTAGATGAGCAGCTTGCTATGATCGCGTTGAGCGAGCGGATACTTAGCAATACGCTCATCGGTAAGGGGATAGTCGTAGTCGGAGATGCGGAGCATGATGTCGTGTTATTTTTTTTGGGCTGCAAAGGTACTTCTTTTTCGCGACATGACAAAACGGCGGGTGTGCAACGTTTTTTTTGCTGAGTGGAGAAAAAGTATTATCTTTGCTTGTTCAAAGAATCAATAAGTGCGGGCACAGCTCGCCGAACATAATTATGTTTATCATGAGAAAGGATATAGTTTTTTATGCTCTTGTTGTGTTGTCATGCTTCTGTTTGTCAAGCATGCTGTCGGCTCAGAACAGATATGACAAAGAGCCGTCAGAGGTCTCGACTCTGAGCCTGCAGATGAGTCGTGGTACTCTCACTCGTTTCCCCGCCGGCTATTTCGACATTGACCTTTATGATGTCTTAGGCAATATGTTAGCCTTGCGTGTGGTGAGCGGCGCGGAGCAGCTCAGCGATGGTGAGCTGAAGATTATTGTGGGCACATCGGCAGAGGGCGATTATGTGTCGGCGTCGATAGGCGTGAGTGTGTATGACGGTAAGACGGAGGTCTTCAATCGCTCGTACCTGCGTTCATCAACGGGTGCCTATTATTTCCTTGTGAGCGGCAGCGTGGTCATCAAGCGTGTGGGGGATAAGTATAACATATCGGTGTCGGCTCGCTCAGCCAAAGAGTCGGAGCTGAGGGTGTCGTACGAGGGAGAGCTCTTGCCTTCTGCCTACGACCTCGAACCTAAGACGCCTACAGAGATAGAGGTAGAGGGCACGAGTCTGCTCTTCCGTCGGTTTGGTTACAGCACTATCGACCTCTTCCTCCGTTCGGACAAGCATGCTGAGATGTTAGCGCTCAACATGTACTCTACCGAGGTGTTTGCTCAAGGCTCTTTCCCTATCACTAAAACTTTCGAGAAGAACACTTTTCTTGCTTCTCCGGGCGAGTGGCAACCATGTTTTTATCAGTTAGGTGACTCGCTATGGTACTTAGTGAGCGGTACGGTGAGTATCAGTAAGGATGGTGACGACTGGGTGATAGAGGTGGATGCTCGTTCGTATTACGGTTCGCATATACGTTGGCATTATCGTGGTAGTGCAAAGATGATGAGTCAGATCACGGGTCTGAGTTATGAGAACGAGCCTTCGGAGAAGAGCTTGATAGACCTCGAGTTCAGCGATGCTGATGTTGTTCTCAAGCGCCAGAACGGTATCTTAGCTCTGGATGTCAATAACGACACTACGGAGTTATCGTTGGAGTTGGTGACCCAAGACTCACTACCTAAGGCCGGTGTGTATGAGGTGGCTTTCGACAGTCTGCCCGGCACTCTCATCGCTTCTATAGGTGGTACGGAGTATGCCGACTATGGCACTTTCCTTGCTTTCTATGACAAGGAGGGTGAGTGGCTGTACAGTTACTATGTGGTAGCGGGCAGGTTGACGGTGAGTATTGATGGCGACGATTATGAGCTGCTGTTAGAAGGTAAGAGCAGCCATGGCTCTGAGCTTAGAGTGACATATAAAGGTTGTCTCAAAAAGAGCGACACAGGCACAGAGGATATGGTAATGACCACGACCGACAGCACGATGAAGCGATATAACCTGCTTGGCGTGGAGGTGGGAGATGATTATAGAGGGGTGGTTATCTCCGGCGGGAAAAAATGGCTCGTTCGTTAGTAGGCTCTTTCAGCTCGTTCGTTAGTCGGCTCTGTCGGACTGAGGCTCGCCGAGCAGTGCTTGCGCTATGCGCAGGTCCACGGGCAGGGTTATCTTGATGTTGCCTCTCTCTCCTTTGATGAAGTGCGGGGTGTGTCCTGCAGCTTCGAAGACCATAGCGTCGTCGGTGAAGGTACCGGCGGCGCTGTTCTTCTCTTTGAGCTGTCGGTAAGCCTCTCTGATGAGCTCTGAGCGGAAGGTCTGTGGTGTCTGCATGAGCATGACTCGTTGTCGGTCAATGGGGTGGAGGTCGAGTCGGAGGCTGTCGGTGCAGTCGATGGCGGCAATGGCAGAGCCGTGCTCTTGTGCTTGTAGGAAAGACTGTTCGATGAGTGTGGTGCTGACGAGCGGTCTGACGCCGTCGTGTATAGCCACGAGCACTCCGTCGGGCACTTGTCGGAGTCCGTTCATCACCGACTCGGTGCGTGTGTCGCCGCCCACGACGACCTTGAGGTCGCTGAGGCTACTGCGATAGGGTCGTGCGAGCTGGTGCCAGTAGCTCAGTTGTGCCTCGGGGAGCACGAGCACTATATGGCACGAGCTGAACTTCTTGATGGTATGGATGATGACGGGTTGGTGGTTGAGGAGCATGAACTGCTTGGGCATGTCTGCTCCCATGCGTGTGCCGCTACCGCCTGCTACTATGACTGCCCACTTCTCCATTGTTTCCTATCGCCTTTGAAGAGTTGATATTTCTGGAACAGACATTCTATCTCGCCGTTGAGCAGGTGGAAGCGTTGGTCGGGTCGTAGTCCGACATGCTTTAGTGCCTCTTCGTTGGACGAGAGGAGCCATGCTGTTGAGCCTGCGAACTTATGTTTGAGTGCGGCACCTATCTCGTCGTATAGTCGGTTGATCTCGGCGTTGCTGCGCTCGTCGGCGGGGCTTGTCGTTCGTTCAGCTCGGTCGCTCACCGCCCCTTTCTTGAGTCGTTCGCCGTAGGGTGGGTTAGTGACGAGCAGGCATGGTGTCTGCTCTTTGAGTTCTTGTATGCGCACCTGTCGGAGGGTAATATACTTCTGCAGTCCGGCAGCTTTGATGTTTTTCTCTGCCACCTGTATGGCATAGAAAGAGGCGTCGGAGCCGTAGATATGATGGTTGAAGGGACGCTCTTCGGAGTCGTCGTTATAGAGGTCTTCGAAGAGTTGGTTATCGAAGTCGAGCCAGTGTTCGAAGGCGAAGTCTTGTCGGTAGATGCCGGGTGGTATGTTGAGAGCTATCATCGCTGCTTCGATGAGCAGTGTGCCGCTCCCGCACATTGGGTCGCAGAAGTCTTGTTGTCCTTTCCATCCTGCCATGAGCAGCATGCCTGCGGCGAGTGCTTCGTTGAGTGGTGCGGCTGTCTGTTGCTGTCGCCACCCTCGGTGGTGGAGCGAGGTGCCGGAGGAGTCGAGTGAGATGGTTACTTGCTCGTTGGCTATATGCACGTTGATATAGATGTCGGGCTTGGTCACCTGCACCGAGGGACGCTTGCCGCAGCGCTCAACGAAGCGGTCGGCTATAGCATCTTTGGTCCGATAGGTGACGTACTTAGAGTGCCGGAAAGTGTCGGAATAGACGGTGGAGTCGATAGCGAAGCTCATGTCGAGGGTGAGGTATTGTTCCCATTCTATCCTCTTCACTTTCTCATAGACCTCATCTGCATCTTTGGCCTTGAAAGAGGCGATGGGCATGAGTATGCGTGAGGCTGTGCGTAGCCATAGGTTGGCTTTGTAGAGCAGTCGTTGGTCGCCGGTGAAGCTGACAGCTCGGCGCTCGATGAGTATATCATTGGCGCCTAAGGCTGTCAGTTCCATGGCCAGCACATCTTCGAGTCCTTTGAAGGTCTTAGCGATGAGTCTCATAAATGTTAGGTGTTATTAGTTTTCGATGATAGCTTTGAGCCACTGCCATGTCTTGTTGGTGGACGAGATGGAGAGCTTCTCCATAGGTGAGTGCACGCCTGACATCTGGGGTCCGATAGAGATCATGTCGAGGTAGGGGTACTTAGTGAGGAACAGTCCGCACTCCAGTCCGGCATGGATAGCCTTGACCTCGGGCTGAGTGCCGGTGAGCTCGATATACTTCTGTTGTGCCACCTCCATGAGGTGCGAGTGTATGTCGGGTTTCCATCCCGGGTAGCCGTCGCCGTGTGTTACCTCGGCGCCTGAGAGACGCAGGGCGCACTCCACCATGTTCTTGAGGTTATGTTTCTGGCTCTCGACAGAGGAGCGCTGTGAGGTATTGATCTCTATGTATGTACCTTTGTTGTCAGCTTTCATCTTGACGGAGGCGAGGTTGGTCGATGTCTCGACGAGTCCCGGCATATCTTTCGACATAGCGAAGACTCCGTGAGGGCAGGCATAGAGCGAGAGGAGTAGTCGGTCGCCTGTCAGTTGGTCGAGCATGGTGAGAGGCATGTCGGTGGAGCTGAGCGATAGTTGCATGTCGGTCTCCACCTCTTTATACTCGCTCTCTATCTCAGCTATGTAATGGTTGAAGTCGATACGCAGTTGCTCTTTGTAGTCGAAGGGAACGAGTATGGTGGCTTGTGCTTCGCGTGCTATGGCGTTCCTCAGGTTACCACCTTCGATAGCGGCTATGTGGAGGTTGGTCTTCTTAGAGATGTTGAACAGGAAGCGTATGAGCAGTTTGTTGGCGTTGGCTCGTCCTTTGTTGATGTCGTCTCCTGAGTGTCCTCCGAGCAGTCCTGTTACGTTGATGAGAGCGGGGAAGAGGGTGGTGTCGGCCGGCTGTGGTGTGTAGTAGAGTCGTGCGAGTGTGTCGATACCTCCGGCGCAGCCGATGAAGATCTGTCCGTCATCTTCGGAGTCGAGGTTGATGAGTTGGCGACCGAGGAGCATGCCGTCGGCGAGGTGGTTAGCGCCGGTCAGTCCTGTCTCTTCGTCCACGGTGAAGAGTGCTTCAAGCTTAGGGTGCCGGAGCTCTGTGGAGGTGAGGGCGGCGAGAGCCATAGCCATGCCTATTCCGTCGTCTCCACCGAGGGTGGTACCGCGAGCTTTGATGAAGTCGCCATCGATATAAGTGTCGATACCTTCGGTCATGAAGTCGTGCTTGGTGTCGTTGTTCTTCTCGCACACCATGTCCATGTGGGCTTGGAGGATGATACCCTCTTTGTCCTCATAACCGGGGGTGGCGGGCACGCGCATGACCACGTTACCGATGGTGTCTGTTTGGTACTCGATATGATGCTTCCGGGCGAAAGAGATGAGGTAGTCGCGGATCTGTTCTTCATGTTTGGATGGGCGAGGCACTTGTGTTATCTCGTGGAAGATAGAGAAGACCTCTTGTGGTTGCAGATTTTTCATGGGAGTGAGTGTTTTTTTTGAGTTGTTATCTGTTGGGGTTATTGTTTGTTGTCGTTGATGAATGTGAGGTACATGAGTCGGAGTGTAGAGGTGAGAATGGTCTCTATCTCTGATGTAGAGCCGCTGGGGTCGGTCATGACTGCCTCTTCCTCGGGTGTCTCGAGGGCGCCGTTAGAGATGACGACGAACCCATATTTCTTCTCGGGGTTGAAGAACATAGCGCTGCGCATGCCGTAGGCTCCTCCTGTATGTCCGACGAGTGTGGTGCCGGGTGAGTAGAGGTCGGAGAGCCAGAGTGTGAGTCCGTAATGTTCGTCGTCGGAGCGTGGCTGTTGCATGTCGCGTGCGTGCTCTTCGCTGATGAGTCGGATGCCGTCGGGGGTGGTGCCGTAGTTCATGTGTACGGTCATCCATCGTGCGAGGCTCTCAGCCGACAGCTTCATGCCTCCGGTGGGCGAGAAGATGGGTGTGTCGTAGCCCATGCGGTAGTTGACGAGCCTCTTGGCGGGGGAGACGTAGGCATCTTGTGCCCACTCTTTCTCGCCTCCTGGCATGACATAATAGAGGTTGACGAGTCGGCTGAGGTCGAGCGAGTCGATGTTGTAGCCGCCGTAGAGTCCGAGAGGTTGGAGTATATGGTTGTGTATATAGTCGTCGAAGCGCTCGCCGCTCACTCTCTCAAGGATAGCGCCCGAGAGGTTAAGGTTGAGGTTGCAGTACTCGTATCCGCAGCCCGGTGCGTAACGGTTGAAGCAGCTGTCGGCGTTAGGGTTGGTCTCGGGGTTGATGACGTTGAGGTTGAAGTAGCCCTCTTTGTCGCTCAGCGAGGAGGTGTGTGAGAGGAGCATCTCGATGGTGATGACCGTGTCGGGGAAGAAGGGGTTGCGTATGCGGAAGCCGATGAGGTCGCTCACATCATCTGTGAGTGATAGTCGTCCGAGCTCTACCTGCTGGAGCAGTCCGACGGTGGTGAACGACTTCGAGATGCTGGCTATGCGGAACAGGTCATCTCTCTTGAGAGGTATGGGCTCGGTAGAGGGTTGGTCGGTGTAGCCCTGACCGTCGATAGACTTATAGCCGAAGACCTGACTATAGACGATGTGGTTGTTCTTGACCAGAACGACAGCGAGACCCACATTGTCGAGCTTCTGCCGTATCTGCTCGACACCCTGTTCGAAGGCGCGTATCTGCTTCTGTTCCTGCGTCTGACACGAGGGCAGAGCGAGCAGAAGGCTGAGGCAGAGGACGAGGGGAAGGTTGAGGCTGAGATGGAGTCTGGAGCTGATGGGCCGAGAGAGGGGCTGAGAGAGAGACCGATAGAGAGGCGCTCTCATGATGTCTGACATGTTCATGATGCTTGATACTTTCATGATGTTTATTTATTTAAGGTGTTCTTTTGTTTAAAGTGTTCTTTTGTTTAGGGTGTTTTTTTGTTTAAGGGATTCTTTTGTTTAAGGTGTTACGATGAATGATTTGTCTTCACAGAGACAGCATGATGTGTCTTCACAGAAGTTAGCATGATGTTTTCTCTGAGACAGCGCAAAGGTACGAAAAAAAAGTGAATGAGCAAAATGTTGTTAGATGTTAGACCGCTGCGCTGTTATACCGCGTTGCTGTTGGACTGCTGCGCTGTTAGACCGCTTCGCTGACAGACCGCTACGCTGTTGGACCGCGTTGCTGTCAGGTGTATGAGCCGCATGGTCTCCCCCTCCATGATAAGGAGAAGCGATAGAGCCGCACCGAGAATGTCCGGTGGACATTCGAAGGAGTATTTGCGGCGCGCGACATGAACACCTTAGTCAGGGGCAGGGGTGGTAGACAAGATAGGCAACGGTGTCAGTTACCCTGTGTAGAGACGCATGTGAATGCGTCTCTACACACGCGGATTCACCTTTCACCTTTTCTATCACCCGCCCCCTCACCCCCTCCCTACCATAGGGCGGGGGAAACCCTGCGGCGTGGATGGTTTGTCTTATCCTGAAAAAAGTAGACACATTTAGAAACACTAAAATGTCTACAAGAT
>CAMHOK010000079.1 GCA_946186735.1 uncultured Bacteroidales bacterium | reverse complement strand
CAGATAATACATACACGATTCAAAATACAGCAACGGGAAAATTTCTTGCAACTAATTCCGGTTCAGAGGCTACAGTACCAGATGGATTAAGATGGTTTGACACCAAGGCAGATGCCGGTACACATGGTTTATGGACAATTACTTATAGATCAGAAAGTGTAAGTAATCAAGGTGACTGGAGTATTGTTAGTAAGCATTATCCTGCATATAGTTTGGCAAAATATAGTTATTATTATCAAACTCGTATAACTACAAATATTACTCAGAACAGCACTTATTACAATATTAATCTCACCCCAACAGCTTCTACCATTTATCAGTCCAATCCTAACTGTTTAAGCACATATACCATTACTTTTGATACTCATGGTGGGGCATTTGTTCAAGGCAATTATGCATACGCGACGGCAACTACAAGCGGTTTGTCCGGTACTACGACATCAAAATTCCCATCAGCCACAATGAGCGGTTGCACATTTGTGGGTTGGAAAGAAGGCAATGCCCAAGACGAAGAAACTGATAGTAATGCCGAAGATGATTTGAGTGGTAAGCCTTATGGTCTAATAGAGGCAAATGCCAATATGTCAATATCGTCAAATAAAACATACCACGCTGTTTATCACTATTATGACGATGATTGGGAGTTCGATCCGATAGAAGGTGGAACATACCACATGTATGCTACTATAAGTGGCGTTAAGCATTTCTGTAGCGGAACACCGCAGAAGAATGCCGGTACACTCAGTTCTACAACTGATTGCGGCAGTGTGGTAGATGTTGTTATCACGCCCGGTACTGGTGCGAATACCGGAAAATATAAGATTAATATTGGTGGAGTTGATGTACAACCCGAATTGAATAACTCAGGACTTCTGAAAGGCGAATTCTGGTGGAATATAACAGAAGTTAGCACCAACTTATACCACATAACAGCCGATGGTGCAGAGTCCGGGCGCAGTTTGAATTACTATTCTACATCATCAGCATTTACGCATTATAAAGACAATAGTGCAGGATTAAATAAAGATGTTAGTTTCGGTCGTTGTCGCCAGCACCACTGGACATCAACGCCATCACTCACACCACTCATTATACTGAATTCTGATAATAACATAACCGTTACTTCAACTAAAGACAATTCAGTTAAAGCAATTAGTAAATTAAAAGTATCGGCTACTCATTATGGTACGACAACAACTATTAATCTGAGTTGCGATATTGCAGGTGTTAGTTTCTCTCCGTCATCACTTACTACAGGTGCCGATGGTGAAATGTCAGAGCAGGAAGTAACTGTAATATACACCCCGACAGCGTATCCGACAACAGTAAGCGGTATCACCGATGGTTCTATAACGGCGCAGGATGCCAATGTTACACCATTAGCAACAGCTTCGCGTTCGATTAAAGTCCGCAACCTGCCGGCTAAGTTCGTCATCGCGGCACGGGTGGGTGATGTTTGGATGGCACTGCCAGCCGGTTATTCAACCGACAAGAATAGTACGGCTCTCACAACTGACAAGCATGACGCTGTGCCTGTAAAAGTGGACAATGTAGAAAATCCGACACAAGCCACTATCACCATGAACACTACCGGTTACGGACTACAGCAACTACCTACAAATCTTCCTACCATAGGCTCTAACCGCTGGAGTGCTAACGGACAAGCGGCATATTTTGTAAGTTCAGTAAACAGCAAATGCTTATATGCAGGAACATCAACAAACAAAGGTGATATAGGAGATTATGCCACACCTGCCAATGCGCCTACTACAAACCCGCAACACTACGAATGGGTATTACAGACGACAGACCTCGTTACATATCAATTACTTAATTCAAGAATAGGAGACTCATATACCGACAATATACTTGGCTATAGTCAATACTATGCCAAATGGGGTATGTATTCGACTGCTACAAGTAACCGTACTATACAAGATGTCAGACTATTACCTATTACCACAGAGTTGACAGAATTGAATATAGAGGTGATGGAGTGGAACACCAATTCTATGGCTCTCCGTATTCCGAGTATGACAAATATAACAAGCAACCGACTTAATATAACTTACGGAGAAAAGACTAAGAATAATGTTACCCTTGAACGCATAGGAGCAGAAGGAAGCGACATGTACAAGGCAGAAGGTTTAACGGTAGAAACCAAGACTCTCGCTGACTATCCGTGCGAGTTGCTCGTCCTGACAAACACTGCCGAAACCCATGGGACGATGATTCGTCTGCCGCAGATGATTAGCAGTTCGCCTGTCAATGTAACAACCATTCACAACAATTTCAGTCCTGATGATGCAGCAGACTGCGGAGTATGCCGTACATGCGACCTCGTTATTTTGAAAAATGGCGAACTTGTTGCTGACGAAGCAAAATCGACAGTAAAGACCGTTTTCTCCAACTTATATGTTTATCCTGGTGGTAAACTTAATATTAATGAAAAGAAGAGTCTTGGAATAACTAAGACATTCTACCTACGTGGCGGATATAGTTTCTTAAGTGATAAGACAGCTGCCAATTATCTTATGCCTGAAGCATATATAACCGGCAATTTTTCAGGCACGAAAGATGCCATTTACGACTTCTACATTGACAACAGTTACTACTACTTATTTACATTGCCTTATACAGTACCGCTTGCTAACGTACACGATGAAACAGGTAGCGACGGCTTCAAGGTTTGGGTTAAGTACTACGACGGTGCACAGCGTGCAAGCGGTTCGCAAGTTTCAGGTTGGAAATACTATGATGGCACCGACTTTACAGCCGGTGTGGGCTACGAGATAGCCGCTATGCCGCTTGTCAGCGGTCGTCCGTTGGCTATAGTGCGTTTCCCGTTGGGGAATGCTGCATTGACATCAGGTGAAGACAATAAGCCCGATGTTTGTGTTGACAACTACGGCTACGACGCATACGTGGAAGGCACACAAACAGCTAACAACGTAGGTTGGAACTTCGTGGGCAATCCGTTTATGTCAACATGGAAGAACACCTCCGACTGGGGACACTTGTATATGCAGACCGGCTCTATGCAGGAGAACAAGCCAGACGACGAACACTGGGACGGAACGTATGTGTGGAAAGACGAGCCAGTCCGCTATGTGACCATTCTCGACCTGTTTGCGCAAGAATATTCGCAAAAAGCTACAAGCAATTGCGAGTTGCCTCCGTTCCAACCGTTCTTCATACAGGTGAAAGACCATAATGCATGGTTCAGTATGTCGAAGGATAACCGCATAGCCAAAGCACCGGCACAGATGCAGAATATCCAACGCGATAACGAGCGGCTGATTGAGCTCATCCTTAACAGCAACCTCAGTCAAGACAACACCGGCCTGCTCATCGGCGAAGAATTCAGTGCCGACTATGAGGTGGGTGACGACCTCGTGAAGATGACCGGCAATAACCAGTTGGCTATCTACACTCAGACAGGTGGTTACGACCTCGCCTTCAACGCACTGAGTGAGGAGTTGGCAGCTCAACGCATACCCGTAGGCTTCACCGCTCCCGCAGATGGCGAGTATAGTATATCCATCAACGACAACTCTGACCTTAGAGACGTGGGGAGTGTCATCCTCACCGACTACGAGACAGGACTCGAGATCGATCTGATGGCAGAAGACTATATCTTCGATGCCGTAGCACAGAAGAACAACGACCATCGCTTCACCCTCAACATACGCATGCGTAACTGGAGAGATATAGGAACAGACATAGATGGTCAACATGCCGGCGGACAGCTCAATGAGGTACGAGTGCTCAGGAGTTCGACGGGACTTGTGCTCCGCAATGTGCCCCTCGATGCTACGGTCTATGTATATGACATGACAGGCAAGCTGATAGGCACTTATCTGCCCGAACAAACGTATGGTCAGCAGACTGACGTCGGACACCGTGTGGAACTGAACGGACTGCCTATAGGAGTTTACAACATACGAGTACAGACAGCAACCGACGGGAAGACTCTGAGAGGTATCAACAACTGATGAACACAAGGTAAGAACATACTCTCTTCACAACGGAAACAAAAAGAAAACAAACACAAAGGAAAAAAGATATGAAACATAGATTGATAATACCTAAGTTTTTGTCTTTATTGATATTGATTGTGCTTACACTGAATATGCCATTGTACGCACAACATCACTTGTCTCCGAACCAACACCCACCTCTTAGCGGCTATCCGCAATCGTCCGTCGGCTCTGTCACGCCTATCAGCAAGATGAGCAGTAGCAGCAACGTCCACCAGATAGGCGGAGGCGTAGGAACGGCAGGCTCTGTTTCTTCTTTCACAACCCGCTCTATGCCACAGATGAGAACAACAATCAACAATATCGTACCCCTATCACAAGTGGGAGCCCTCTCAGCACCTCAACTCTCTGTCGTAGGAGAGACATCTTCGTCAAGACCAAGGAAAATAGGTGAGGGAGGCAACTACAACAACGATGATGATCCCGACGACAAACCTAACGACAACCCCGACCCATACTCCACACCCCTCGGCAACCTTCCCCTCCTCCTCATGCTCCTGCTCACAACAGCCCACACCCTCCTCAGACGAAAGTTGAAAAGTGAGAAGTGAGAAGTTGAATAGTTGAATGGTTGAATAGTTAAATAGTTAAATAGTTGAATGGTTGAAGAGTTGAATCCCTCCTCGCCGCATGGTCTCCCCCTCCCTATGGTAGGGAGGGGGTGAGGGGGCGGGTGATAGAAAGGTGAAAAATGAATCCGCGTCTCTACACAGGGTATCTCACAGAGAAACGGTCTCACAGCGTAGCGGTCTAACCTCTCACAGCGCAGCGGTCTTCTATCTACCACCCCTGCCCCTGACTAAGGTGTTCATGTCGCGCGCCGCAAATACTCCTTCGAATGTCCACCGGACATTCTCGGTGCGGCTCTATCGCTTCTCCTTATCATGGAGGGAGCTGCCATGCGGAGAAGACGCTTATCAGTTACCACCTCCCGCCCCCTCACCCCCTCCCTCCAAGGGAAGGAGGGGGAGACCATGCGGCGTGGACGTCTCTGAGTGAAGCGAGCTAACAGCGCAGCGGTCTAACAGCGAAGCGGTCTTTCAGCGCAGCGGTCTTTCAGCGCAGCGGTCTAACAGCACAGCGGTCTTTCAGCGTAGCGGTCTTTCAGCGCAGCGGTCTAACAGCACAGCGGTTTTTCAGCGAAGCGGTCTTTCAGCGCAGCGGTCTGCCCACCGCATCCACCTCACTACCGTCGGGGAGGACGATGATGATCTGTTGGTCGCGGAGCACTTTGCGTGCACGCTTGTTGCTCTTGTCGCTGAGCTGCTCTACTCCGACGGTGCTGATGGTATAGGTGCGCGACAGTATGTCGGACGGCAGATGGTTAGCACGAACGGCATAAGCCTCGATAGTGACAGGAGCGGTGACGGTGATCTGCACCTCCGACATACCCTTTTGCCACTCGCCACCCGCAACACGCGCGTAGATAGTGTCGGCCTTCGAACCGATGATGCTTACCACCGTACCTGCGGCCACCTCGCCCTCTTCGACAGAGAAAGACGGCACTGGTGTCTGCTCCTTGGGCTCTTCGGGTGTGTCTAACCACTGATAATCAGAAGTGTTCTTCACGCCCGGCACACCGAAGTACTTGAGCAGGTCGCCATAGACCTTCACGCGGCGACCTACATGAGACGGGTTGGTCTTCACGCCGAGGTCGGCACGCAGAGCAGCAGGCAGTTGGACGGGCACGAAGGTAGAGCCGTCGCTCTCCTCGCTGTCGCCTAAGGCGATAGAGGTGTCGTCATCAGCTGTCGCTTTGATAGAGGAGCCTGAAGCGGGCTGACCCCATATATATCCCATCACCCAAGCCTTGACCTGCTGAGTGTTGTTGAGAGCTATCACCTCAGCGACGGTGTACGGGTTGTTCTCCGTTCCTTTGTCGCCCACGGGTGTCGTTGCCTCCTTGACCGTCACTGCACACTGAGCGGTGAGAGCGCCGTCGGTGGTGGTAACGACTATCGTTGCCTCGCCGGCGGCTATAGCCTTCACTTGTCCGTCAATCACAGTAGCCACAGCCTCGTTGGTGGACGACCAAGTCACCGTCTTGTCGGTAGCATCAGCGGGTGTCACGGTAGCCACGAGGGTAGCCGTCTGACCCACCTCTAAGCTCAGCGTGGTCTTGTTCAGACTCACACCTGTCACCTTGACCTCAGGCTTAGCCTCTACCGTCACTGCACACTGAGCGGTGAGAGCGCCATCGTCAGTGGTGACGGTGATAGTAGCTGTACCGGCTTTCAGAGCTTCGACCACGCCCTTGGTGCTGACCGTCGCTACCTGCTCGTCAGAGCTGCTCCAGCTCACTTTTTTGTTGCCGGCATTAGCAGGAGCCACGGTAGCCACGAGGGTAGCACTCTCGCCCTCGGTGAGGGTCAGAGTAGTCTTGTCCAGACTGACAGAGGTAGGATGAACAACGGCAGGAGCTATATACGGATGGACATACACATACATCATCACCGGACCTATCGATCCTTTCTTATACGGACGGATATAGTTGTTGTCGGGGTTATACTTGACATACGCATCGGTATTGCCCACGTTCTGTATATACACACCTTTCTCGTCGGCACCGAAGGTCCACACCTTATTATTCTTAGTGTTTGCCTCCACGAAAGTGTTGCCGTTCTCAGCCAGACTTTTGGTCTTTCCCACAGGAGTGAGAGTGAAGCCGCCGGTGGTAGCACCGAGGACGAGCTCCACAGCACCGTCGGCTGCCGCACCTTGGTCGGTCACCTCTACATTGTCTAAGAGAGCACTGAGCTGTTTGTCGGTGAGCGGACCGGCTGCCACCGTATAGTTGTCCGTCTTGAGAGCGATGATGATAGTATCTTTATCTTTGAGCGAAGAGGCGTCGGTCACTTTGGCGAACATCTGAGCCTCTGTCACCTGTACCTTGAGCTTAGCCTCTTTGTCGGCAATAGTAGCAGTGATAGTAGCTTCGCCTACCTCCACAGCGGTGAGCATGCCAGTCTCGCTCACCGTTGCCACTTTCTCGTTGTCCGACTTATAAGTTATCTTGTTGTCATTAGCGGCAGCGGCAGGCGTCACCACAGGCTGGAGCAGGGTCTTGAAGCCTTTGGTCAAGCTGATGGTGGCAGGGTCGAAGACGATGCTCTCTACCGTCACGGGAACGACGCTGACCTCACAGGTCGTCTTTATCTCTGCGTTGTCCTTGGCGGCGATAGTGATGGTGGCCTTACCTAACGCCACAGCTCTGATGAGACCCTTGCTGCTCACCGTTACCACAGCGGTGTTGTCCGACGAGTAGGTGACGGTCTGGTTAGCACCCGTAGGCAACACATTGACAACGAGGGTGGCAGACTGACCAATGTTCAGACTCAGAGCTGTAGGGTCTATCGTTATGCCGGTGGGCTCGGGCACGGTGATACTGACCTCACACGAGGTCTTCACCTCGGGCACCTTGACGGAGCTCACGGTGACGGTCACCTTGCCGGAGATAAGAGGTGTCAACACACCGTTCTCGTCGATGGTGGCGTATGCCTTCGGGCTCGTCTCCCAGGTGAGCGACTTGTCGGCTGCATCAGCGGGGGTGAGGGTGAGATGCTCCTTGAGGTTGAGTGTCTCGCCGAGCTTGACACTATAAGAGGTGTTGTCGAAACTGAGGGAGGTGAGCTTGACGGTGTTCTCCACGAGGGTGGCTGTTATATCGAAAGAGCCCTCCATTGCGTCGAGGCGTATGTCTTGTGTCAGATATGACAGACGGGCAGAGAGAGCACCGGTCTTCGTACCTTTGCCGTTGTAGCTGATAGTGAGTTTACCGGCACTGTTGTTACCTTCAGCCACCACAGAGAACAGTGAACCGTCGGTCCCTTCTACCGCCCAGACGATATCGTCGGTGAGGTACTCGGCGGTGTAGTTAACAACCACACTCTTCTGCTCACTTTTCTCCATCTCCGAGAAATCGATGGCTTGGTCTAACACGAGCGAGCTCTTGAGGTCTTGTGCATTGCCTGCTTTCTTATACAGACTCATGTCTTTACCTGTGCCTGCACTCTTATAAGGCTTGAAACGGTCGGTGTTGAAGCGCACGGGGAAGGTCTGATCATCGTCGGGACGCGACACCACTGCCACGCCGTTGCTGATACTTATGCCCCACCCTGCTAAGTGATCCTTGTCGGGCTCACCGAAGCTGAAAGCACCCTTTCCACTAATGTCGAGCAACATACGATTGCCTGTGTCGGTGGTGGTGAACTGCCAGTTGCCGTTATACTGCGAGAGGGTGAAGGTCTGGGCTGTCTGTGGCACCATAGCCTCACCTTTGACGGCATCCACCTTCACATCTTGCGTGACGGCAGGCAGATACGTGCCGCTGAGCGGACCACCTACAGCGCCTGCCGACTCGTTAACGAAGACGACGATGTCGCCGGCTTTAAGCTCTGAGGTCGAGTTGATACGAGCGAAAGGAGTGGTCAGAGCCACTATAGCATCGGACGTAACGGTCAGAGTCACAGAGATGGTCTTATCCACATCGTTGCCATTAGGGTCGTAGGAGTATAGGTGGATCTTACCGGTGTAAGTACCTGCCGCAGTGGCATAATAGCCTATGTTGAAAGTGCAGGAGGTAGGAACAGGGTTGGCATAACCATTGATATAGAAATAGTTGTTGTCCTGATCCACAAAGAAGATGTCCGATGGCGAGTCTTGAGCCACCTCAGCATAGACGGCGATATTAGTCAGTCCTTGCCATGAGACGGTTATGTCAGCCTTGTCGGTTACATACGACTTACCTTTGATACTCACGCTACCAAAATCGTAGTCGGTAGCGATGATCTGAGCTGAGAATGCTGACAACGAGCACATCAGCAACGCGAAAAGAAAGAGTGTTATTTTTTTCATGATAATGAATTTTGTTTGCTCAATAAATTAGGGATGAGATTATAGCCTATTCTATTTAACGACAATCCCTACGGGATATTAGCTTTATTGCAATTGTCTATTCTATTTAACGACAATCCCTACGGGATAGTTTCAAAGCTTTATCCCACTCTTTTCACAAAGAGCCTGCAAAGTTAATGTTTTCTTTTCAATTGAGCAAATGTAGCTGTTAGACCGCGGTGCTGTGAGAGGTTGAACCGCGTTGCTGTTAGCCCGCTTCACTCAGAGACGTCCACGCCGCATGGTCTCCCCCTCCTTCCCCTGGAGGGAGGGGGTGAGGGGGCGGGAGGGATGCGATTATACCGCTGCGCTGTTAGACCGTTTCACTGTTAGACCGCTGCGCTGTTAGACGTTAGACCCGCATGGCAGCTCCCTCCATGATAAGGAGAAGCGATAGAGCCGCACCGAGAATG
>CAMHOK010000078.1 GCA_946186735.1 uncultured Bacteroidales bacterium | reverse complement strand
TAAACATAATTTGAGATTTGCAGATATGAATAGAAATTCATATCTTTGCAGTCGGAAATTCACCAATATAAACGGGTGAAGTCGGCTAAAATAGTAAGGTGATATGAAAGATGTAAATCAAAGAATAGTTAAACTGATGGAGGTTCAGCAGGTGACTGCTCGTAGGTTTGCCTCAGAGATTGGTATTCAGGCAAGTACGGTGTCAAACATTGTTAATGAGCGCAACAATCCCAGCTTGGAGGTTCTGCAACGTATATTATCAACCTATCCGTCAGTCTCTCCTGATTGGCTTATTTTGGGTTCAGGGTCAATGTATCGAGAAATAAACGATTCTCAGCAGCTTAAATTATTCGATATTGAGCCTATAGAAAAGGTACATACTTCTGATAGTCAAGCGTTAGAATCGAGTCGTAGAGTATCTGAGAGTCAGATAAAGAAAGCTGTCAGAAACACGCAATCAGCTAACCAAGCAAACTCACAATCAGCTGTTCAGGCAAACTCACAATCTGCTAATCAAGCCGGAGATGGTTTGTCTGATAATGATGATATTGATTCTCGTGAAGATGGTTGGTTGGAGAGCGGACTGAATGATGATGATTGTTCGACGATCAGAGCAGATAAGCGTAGAGGCTATCGATCAATAAAGAAAGTGGTTATTCTATATGATGATGGCAGCTATGAAGAGATATCTAACTGATGAGATGTCTAACTGATATATAAAATACGATATTTCAAACACGAACAATGTTTGATTTGTCAGATTGTTTGGCTTGTCTTATTTATTCACACTTTTAACTTTGTATCCGCTTGCTCTTAGGAGTTGAAGGAGTCCTTTCTCTCCACCTAAATACATAGCGTCGAGTACGATGAAAGCTTTACCCTCTTGTAGGTGGCCTTCTAATCGTTTAACCCATACGTTGTTTCTTTGAGCAAAGACTTGATAGTCGGAATATGAGAGTGTTGATGTATTATCGGGTGTGGTTATTTCGTATGCTATTTGGTTGATTCGACCAAATTTGTACAAGTTGAGGATGTTTTGTTCCAGTTCTATTTCCTTTTCCGGATATTGGCAGATCTTCATCAGCTCTTTCTTCTGCCAATCTATAGGTTCTCGTTCGAAGAGCATATATAGGGTCTCGCTCATATTATCGAGTGGGACTATTTTTTTTCCGCTCTCTGTTGCAATAGCTTCGAAGAAAAGTTCTGATGTATAGTTCTCGTCAATATTAAAAGTTTGCCTCATCAGTTCGGCTCTTATCATATTGGTGAGGTATGCGGGTTTCATCAGATCTACATCTTTGAGTGTAAGGCCGCACTTCTCCATCAGAGTCTGATTGATTAGTTCTTGCTCGAAGGAGGTGTACATCTTCGACAAGTACTGTATAGTCTTGTTAGAGCTTGTATCGTTATTGAGCATAGCTGCTTTCAGTAGCATATTACTCAAGTTGGTGCTATCTAAGGCGAACTCGCAAATGACTTTGTTGGTAGCTTCGTATTTGGCGAACAGGTTAGGAACGGAGTCGAGGAAAGAGAGAGGAACGAACTTATTAGTGGCGAAGATGTATGATTTAGCATTAGCTCCCTTGCCGCTTATCTCGTATAGTATTTGTGCCTTAGCATTGACAGATATTATCAACACTAAAGTTAAGAGACACAGTTTTATGCTTTTGCGAGTTATTGTCATGATAGATGGTGAAGATGGAAGATGTTTAGTGATGATGAATAGTGGTGATTAAAGATGCGAAGGCAGAATTATTGGAATCGTGTGATGAGGTTGTATGCTTGATATATTCCAAGCTCGCCGGATTTGCTGAGATCCATCAGTCCGTCATCTGTTTGTTCGATGAAGACTCGAGTGAGTCCGCGGTTGAACCAAGCTTCTGCGAAGTCGTGATCGATCTCGATAGCTTTGTTATAATTCTCGATAGCCTCTTTGAAGGCTTTTTGTTCGCAGAGTACATTTGCTTTGTTATAATATGCGAAAGCGAAGTCGGGCCATAGTCTGATAACCTGGTCGTAGTCACGCAGAATCATGCTTCTCCCATACTTATATTCCATCATTTCTTCTTCGGTATTGATGGGTGTGGAGTCGTCGTGGTTATTTATTTGGTAGTCTCTCTGTTTGAGTCGCCAATTAGCTCTGCAGAAGAAAGCTATGGCAAAATTGGTATTGAAGGTTATAGCTTTGGTGCAGTCGTCGATAGCAGAGGTATAGTCTTGTACGAGTGCGAACTCCATGGCTCTTGCAAAATACAGATTAGAGGCATCAATACTATCCTTGTGTGTCATTCCTATAGTAATGATGTTGTCAATCTTATCTGAAATATTGTCGATGGACTTAAAATGTTTGTTTATCAGTTCGGCAGTCAGTGGAACTTCTTGTACGGTGAAGTGGAGTGGTGAAGGAAGTAATCTTTGTTTGTTATATTCGTCTATCTGATAATAAAAATAGTTGGTTCGTCTGAGTGTTTGTGGTTTGGAATAGTAGCTGAGTTGTATCATTGGCTCGTTGATGACATCCGAGTGTTTCTTTTGTACGCTGCCGCGACTTTCTGTTTCGTACTTCCGATCTTCGGTATTATCTTTTGAGTCTTGTGCGGCTCTGCTTGAGAACTCTTTTCTGTTATCTTTCTTTTGTGGTTGTGAAGAGGCAATCTGCACATCGGTGTTAGGCGCAGTCTCTTGTTCTTTGCGAAGGCGTTTTTGTATGCTTTCTTTCTGTTTTTCAAGCTCTTGTCCTTTGCGTTGATACTTATAAGCATCAGTTGTTCTTCCCAACGCCACAGCTGCTTGCGATGCTAAGAAATAGGATGGGAGGAAATAAGGATAATGATTGATGAGTGTGTCAAAGGCAGTGATAGCCTCTTTCCACTGATTGAGTTGCATGTTAACCATGCCAACCTGATAATACACCTCAGTCTTGTTTGGGTCAAGAGCGATAGTCTTGTTGAAATCGTCGAGCGCACGATTGAGGTCTCCGAGCTCTTGTCGGAGCAGTCCGCGGTTATAATAGCAGTTGGGGTCTTTAGGGTTATATTCGACAGCTTTGTCGTAGTCGGCTAAGGCTCCTCTATAGTTGTGGTTACGATAAAGGATGATACCTCTGTTGACATAGTCTCCTGCCCATCTGCTTCCCAGGTTGATAGCTTTGGTGAGATCAAGCAGTGCTTCGTCGTTGTTTCCAAGGAGCATATTGATGTGTCCTCGTGCCGACCAGTTGGTAGAGTTCTGCGAGTCTAATTCGGTGGTCTTGGTGAAGCAGTCGAGTGCTTGCACAGTGTCTTTCTTCTCGAGCATGAACAAACCTTTTTCAAAATGCAGTTGTGCTGACCTTGGGTCTTTGCTGATGAGGAAGTTGATGTCGTCTAAAGCCTCATCGAGTTTATGCTGCTGAGCTCTCACATCCGATCGTAGCAAAAGATAGGTTTTGTTTTCAGGAGAGAAGAGTAGGGCATGTGTGAAGTCTTCTTCAGCCTTTTCGAGCTGACCTGTCTGACGATAGATGAACCCTCTTGTGTAATAAGCACCGGGCATAAAGGGGTTGTTCCGGATGGCCATCTCGCAGTCGTGTTCAGCTCCGTTATAGTCAGATAGTTGTATTTTAGCAATAGCTCTATAGAGGTATGGTTCTGCAAGATATGGTTTGACTTTTATTACTTGGTTGAAATATTGGATACTGAGCACATAGTCTTCGAAATAAAGCGCATTACGTCCGATAGCAATAATGCGGTCGGTATTAAGCTGAGCGTAGCTGCTTAAGCAAAAACCCAAACAGGTGAGCAATATTATTAGTATGCGCTTTGATAGCTTCATGTTAATTACATCCTTTCTCGGGGTCAAACCAATCAGGTATATCAAAATCGTCAGTCGCTGAATACTCCAGTTCCGGGTCAGCGAGCACTTTCTTCATATAAAGCGCCCATATAGGTAGTGCCATGCTTGCTCCTTGTCCTTCAGCCATTCTGTCGAAGTGTATGCCTCTATCTTCTCCTCCTACCCAAACGCCGTTCACCAAGTTTGGAGTGAAGCCCATGAACCAACCATCGGAGTTGTTTTGTGTCGTTCCTGTCTTTCCTCCCATAGGCATGTTGAGTCCGTATTTATATCTTATTCTTACACCTGTTCCGTGGTCGATGACACTACGAAGCATAGTAATCATCTTATATGAGGCATCTTCGCTTATTATTTCGTGCGTCTTTGGAGTAAAAGTAGCTATCACATTGCCGTTGTTGTCTTCTATGCGAGTTACATACAAAGGCTCTGTACGGATACCTTTGTTAGGGAATGTTGTATAGGCATCGACCATCTCAGCCACACTTACCTCGCAAGGCCCGAGACACAGTGACACGACAGCCGGCAAGTCGCCTGTGATGCCGAACGAGTGCATCAGGTTGACCAAAGCTTCGGGGGTGAACAGACTCATCAGGTAAGCAGATATCCAGTTGTTAGACTGTGATAGTCCCCATTGGAGTGTAACGGTATCGCCTATATGAGTCTTGCCGTCATTTCTTGGAGTCCAGTCGTTGCCGTTAGCATCTTTGAGTGTTATCTGTTGGTTAATAGTCTTGTCGCATGGCCACATGCCCTCTTCCATGGCTAAGGTGTAGAGATAGGGCTTAACGGTTGAACCTACCTGACGACGACCTACGTTGACCATGTCATATTGGAAATGTGCAAAGTCGGGTCCTCCCACATAAGCTTTCACATGTCCTGAACTCGGGTCTATCGACATGAACCCGCATCTGAGGAAATATTTCTGCCAGCGTATAGAATCGAGTGGCGACATGAGAGTGTCAATCAGTCCGTTGTAGGAGAACACGCGCATCTCTATAGGTGTGCTGAACACTTTCTGTATATCACTTTCGCTAAGTCCTTGCCTTTTTAATCCCCTATATCTGTCTGACTGTTTCATGCTTCTGGTCATGATGTCGTCAATCTCTTTCTGAGACAGTTTTTTTGAGAAGGGGGCTGTCTTACTGTTTTTCTTCTCTTTGAAGAATTGCTCTTGCAGATATTTCATGTGTTCTGCCACTGCCTCTTCCGCATATCTTTGCATCTTAGCATTGATGGTGGTGTAGATGCGTAGTCCGTCGGTATAGAGATTGTAGGGATTGCCTTGTGCGTTTTTGTTTTTCTGGCAGAACCCGTATAGCGGGTTGTTTTCCCATTGTTGTTTATCTATCTCATATTGTGCTTTGTTCCACGATGGGTAGTTGCTTGCCTTAGGCTCTTTGGCGGTAAGCACTTGCCTGAGATACTCTCGGAAATAAGGTGCCAAGCCGTCTTTATGGTCAACCGAGTGATACTCAATGCCGAGAGGTAGTTGTTGGAGCGAGTCTTTTTGTTGCTCGTTGATAGTCCCGTATTTAGTCATCTGCATCAGTACCACGTTTCTGCGCGCCAATGTTTTTTCGGGTCGGCGGATGGGATTGTATAGTGCGGGGTTTTTAAACATACCCACGAGCATGGCGGCTTGTTCGATCTTCAGGTCTTTGGGTGTGGTTCCGAAATATACTTGAGCAGCCGATTTTATACCTACGGCATTATATAGGAAATCGAACTGATTGAGGTACATTTGTATAATCTCCTCTTTGGAATAGAGTCGTTCCAGCTGGGCAGAGATGACCCATTCGATGGGTTTTTGCATAGCTCTCTCGAAGATGTTGTTGGCGTGAGGAGAGTAGAGCTGTTTAGATAGTTGTTGAGTAAGTGTAGAGCCGCCACCCTTGCGTCCGAGAGTGAACAATGTGCGGAAGAGTGCCTTAAAATCGACACCGGAGTGTTCATAGAACCTAACATCCTCGGTAGCGATAAGTGCGTCTATCATATATGGAGAGATGTCGGCATATTGAACTCCGACCCTATTCTCGCTAACATAGTATCTGCCAATCACTTCCATGTCGGAAGAGTAAAGCTCGGTAGCATATTTGTTTCTTGGGTTCTGCAACTCGTCAAGTGGAGGGAGGTATCCTAACCACCCTTTGGTTATCATCCAGATAATCAAGAAGACGGCTATAACGCCTAAACAAAACAAGAGCCAAAACCATTTGGCAAACTGTCGCTTGAAGGAAGATTTCTGAGGCTTATTGTCTTTGTTGTTGTCTTTACTCATATTATTGCATTAGTTTTAGAGTTATGAAATTGAGTATATTAAGTCCCTTTCGGGTTGATTTCAGGTATTGGTTATTGATTTCTAATAGTCCGTCATCAATTAGCGGTTGAGCGTGGGTTGAGCAGTAAAGCCGATCATTTTCTTGCAGTTGACTGAGATCAACACCTCTTGCTGTTCTCAGTCCGAGCATGATTTTCTCGTTATAGAAGTCGGTTGAAGAGAGAGTTTCTTCTTCTATGTTCAAATATCGTGCCGTTACTCCTTGTATATATTTATCTATATCTGCAATGTTCCATTGCCTTTTCTTCCCGTCGTATGAGTGAGCCGCCGCTCCTAATCCGATATATGGTTGACCTTTCCAATAGGCAGAGTTGTGTCGCGAATAGCAGTTAGGTTTTGCGAAGTTAGATACTTCGTAATGCTCGTAACCATTGTTTATCAAAGAGTTAATCAATAAGTCAAACATTTGGTTGAGAGTGTCGTCATCTGTGGCATAAAGAGCACCTGTTTCTATCATTTTAGTGAGTAGAGTACCTTGTTCGTAGGTCATACAATAGGTGCTGATATGTTCAATGTTCAGGTCAAGGGTCTGTTGTATGTCGGTTTTGAGTTGGTTGATGGTCTGTGTGGGTATGCCATAGATAAGGTCCAGAGAAATGTTGTCGAATCCTGCTTCTCTTGCATCGCTTACAGCTTGTAGTGCCTGCTTTGCAGTGTGTCGTCGGTTGATGAGTCTGAGCAGTTGGTCATTGAACGATTGGACACCTATGCTCAATCGATTGAAACCCATCTGTCGTAGTGATTGAAGAGCTTGTAGGTTGAGGTCTCCGGGGTTAGCCTCTATTGTTATCTCAGCCTCCGGCAAGAGTTGGTAATGGCGTCTGATGCTACTGAGTATGGTCTGCAGATCGTCAAGTTCGAGTTGTGTGGGGGTGCCGCCACCAAGATAAACAGAGCTGATAGAATCGGTAGTGGGCCGTAGGTCCATCTCTTCAACCACAGCTTGGGTGTATCGTTTTCTCAAGCCGAGTTCTGTTGTTGAATAGAAATCGCAATAATGGCATCGTGATTTACAAAAGGGTATGTGTATATAGATAGATGTCATTGTGTGTTCTTTTCGTTCCACAGATGTTCCATCCAATCAGCCATTTTCTTCTCGGTTGGGCTGCCTTGTGCTTCCCAGAATTTCTTGTCGGTGAGTTGGTCGGGTAGGTATTGCTGTTTTACAAAATGGTTGTGGTAGTCATGTGCATATTTATATTCCTCTCCATATCCGAGTTCTTTCATCAGTTTGGTTGGAGCGTTTCTGAGGTGAAGTGGTACGGGAAGGTTTCCTGATTGTTTGACCTCACTCAAAGCGTTCTCTATACCCATATACGCCGAGTTGCTTTTCATGGATGTTGCTAAATATACAGTAGCCATAGCCAATGGTATTCGTCCTTCGGGCCATCCTATCTTGTTCACCGAGTCGAAGGCTGCGTTTGCCAACAGCAGTGCGTTGGGGTTGGCAAGTCCGATGTCCTCAGACGCACTGATGATCAGTCGTCTGGCTATGAACTTGGGGTCTTCTCCTCCTTCAATCATCCGAGCCAACCAATAGAGAGCGGCATCAGGATTACTCCCTCGAATCGACTTTATGAAGGCGGAGATGATATCATAGTGCATCTCTCCATCTTTGTCGTATGCCAATGGGTTTTGTTGCAACTTCTCGGTAACGATAGCGTTATCAATGATTATTTTTTCGTTCTCATCATCAGCGTCGTTAGTAACCAGTTCAATGATATTGAGCAGTTTGCGCGCGTCTCCTCCGGCAAAACGAAGTAGTGATTCGGTTTCTTTTACTTCGATGTTCTTGGTCTTTAGATACTCGTCGTTACTGAGAGTTCGCCGGAGCAGTTCGAGCATATCATCTTTCGACAGACTCTGCAGCACATACACTTGGCACCTTGAGAGTAGCGGAGTGATGACTTCAAACGAAGGGTTCTCGGTGGTAGCTCCAATGAGTGTTATCGTTCCGTTCTCTACGGCTCCGAGCAAGCTATCTTGTTGCGATTTGGAGAATCGGTGTATCTCATCGATGAAGAGTATAGGGCGTCCGTTAGCGAAGAGTCCTTCGTGTCTTTTAGCTTTCTCTATCACCTCACGTACCTCTTTAACCCCTGCTGTTACGGCAGATAGGGTGTAGAAGGGTCGCTCCAGAGTGTTAGCTATAATTTTGGCCAGAGTTGTTTTTCCTACGCCGGGAGGTCCCCATAAGATGAAAGAGATGAGGTTTCCGCTTTCTATCATGCGACGCAGCACCGCACCTTGTCCTACAAGATGTTTCTGTCCGATGTAGTCATCAAGGGTACGGGGGCGCATGCGTTCAGCTAATGGTTGCATAGTGTTCAGATTTTTAGTAGTGCTTTGGCATTATCCAAGGCAGCTTGTGTTAGCGTGTCGCCGGAGAGCAGGTGTGCCAATTCTTCTATCCTTTCGTCGTTGTTGAGTCGTTTGATATGCGTCTCGGTCATGGTCTCTCCATCTTGTTTATAAACCTTATAGTGTTGTTGTCCTTTGGCTGCAATCTGAGGTAAGT
This sequence comes from uncultured Bacteroidales bacterium, assembly GCA_946186735.1. Lineage (GTDB taxonomy): Bacteria > Bacteroidota > Bacteroidia > Bacteroidales > Paludibacteraceae > Colicola. The sequence continues at coordinate 681 of CAMHOK010000078.1, read as the reverse complement.
GTGTGATGACAATCACTTGCCTATGTTCAGACATAGCTCTCATTATCTCTCCCATGTTGCTTGCCACTTCTCCGGACACACCTGTATCCACTTCGTCAAACACGATGGTCCCGATAGCTTGTTGTTGGGTAGTTGTCGATTTCAGACAGAGCATCAGTCGTGCAATCTCGCCACCTGAAGCTATCTCTTGGGCGGGTCGCAGAGTTTGATTTTTGTTGGCAGCAAAAAATATTCTCACATCGTCAATGCCCGAGCCGGTGAAGTCGGCAAGAGGCGTTATTCTAATCTCTATGCGTGCATGTTGTATGCCTAAGGTCTTGAGGTCTTTTTCTACCTGAGCAACGATGGTCGGACATGCTTTTTTTCTACTCCCTGTCAGTTGGTTAGCGAGCGAACTGAGTTGTTCTTTTTGCTCTGCGAGCTGTTGGTTAAGCATATTCAATCGCTCATCGAAGTTATCGTGTTCCTCAAGTGTTTGCGCGAACTGCTCTTTAAGTTCAAGCAACTGTTTGGTGTCTTGCACATGGTGCTTCTGCAGGAGGTTGTTGATGAGGTCTATACGTTCTTCTACTATTTGCAACCGTTCGGGATCGAACGATGTATGCTCTTGCAGAGATGTGAGCTCGCTCAGGATATCGTTTATCTCAATGGACGAGCTGTCGAGTCGTTGCTTGAGTTGCG
>CAMHOK010000077.1 GCA_946186735.1 uncultured Bacteroidales bacterium | reverse complement strand
CTGCAGCAAAATCACAGTCTAACAAATTTTTAACCACATCAGGGACTTGAATATCAATTCCGTTATTAAAAAATTCTAATTCTGCGGAAAGCGTTGCCCCAGTTTCTGACTCCAAAAATCTTTTTGCTTTTGAATACATCTTAAACACTTTAGGACGAAGTTTTGCTGCTGCTGTAATTGCCTTGCCTGCTCCACGTGTGACAAGAATATTTACTACATCAATTGCACCCGATTTGTATAAATTTTCAGTGTATGAATTTTGATACCCTTCAAGTTCAGCAATTAAGTTATTACGTTTTATTATCAAATTGTTCAAAAAATTATAATAAGTAGCCTTTTGCTCAGCCGTGTACAATGGTTTGCCAATATTAATATATTTACACTTTTCATTTAGACGGTTTTCAATATTTTTGATTTTACGTTGAGAAGCATTGGATATTCTTTCAATCATATATCCCATATGTTGCAGATTCGCAGGAGCTTCTAAGTAATCCTTTAAACTAAATATATTCAGCAAATTGGAACCCATATTGGAACCTTCTGTTATAGTAAAACTAATCGGGTTGCTATATTTCCCCGGAATTATTTTACGTGGCATGGAAGCCAAAGCATTAATCTCGGCATTGGAAACGACTGTTCGCATGGCTTCATGTTCGTCCACGTCAATGAGAATCGTTACCATTTCATCTATCCCGTTTACAGCGGTATATACCATATTGCCTTCATCTCCTTTGAACACAAAGGGTTGGTTTTTCAGTGCGTATGCCACAGCCTCATCGTAGTCCATTTCCTTAATGGTGAGAGCAAATGGGACATTATTTCTAACTGAAACTTGAAAGTTCAATGTCTCATCATCACTCGGCAGTAGTTCTATTTCCGCTTTTTCTGCAGTTTTCATAATACCTTTAATCATTTTCTCTATAGCCTCTGCCTCTGCCTCTGCAGCTGCGGCTTTCTCTTCATCGCTCATAGGAGTGTCGGCCTCTGAATAAGCGTATGCAGAAATAGGCAATTTGGCTGCGCTCGGGTAGTCGGATATGGCATACCAGCATTGCTGTGCATCATCGTATTCAGTCTCCAAAGTACGGGTGCTTCCGTCAGATGCCAATACGTTAATGCTCACACTTTCAACAGCGGATACGTCCAAGTCATCGAAATAGGCAAGGAAAGTGAATTCGGTGGTATATGGTGTAGTCTGTTTCCAATATGATGACCAATACTCTTTCAATATATATGTATAATGCTGTTCTTCGGCTGACGAGTCATAATAATTGAAATTTATAGGTTTCTTCAGCTGGTCTAACATAACAACCCTACTTGCAACCTTACTATTAATATCATAAGTAATATATTTCACATCCGACTCTATCATCCATGCGTCGGGAAACGTCATCCGTGCTTTGATAGCATGTTGTTGATTGATGAGTGAAGCGGGATATTGAACTTCAACCGACCATTCGCCATCTGAATCTACAGAAGTGGTTGCTACCAATTGGTTGTAATCATAGATGTCTATCTTATTACCGCTATAACCGATTGGCCCGTCGCCGGTAATTACCAAATTGAAGGGTGTAATAAACACTACTGATTTCATGGCAAAGCCGTTGACTTTAACCCATACCGTTCCTATAGGCTGAATTGTTTCTACGCCGTCTAATTTGAAACGAACGGAGCCGGTAACGCGGAACTCTCCCGCCTGTAAGGGTTTGAGGCAGAATCGAAGAAGGTTATTTTCCATATTCTCCATCGGGAATACATATTGTCCGTTCTCAATCCGATAGCTGCCGGTGGTAGAACCTGAGAGAGTTGAGTTATCCACTATGTCGATTTCTTCGGGTATATCCACCACTAACTCCACATCGCTGATTCGTCCTGCATATTGGTTTGCAAAAAACACTTGTGAAGATACGGTATTGGTCTGACCAAGCTTCAGAACGTTCTTGTCGGCTATAAAGGTGGTCCACGATGAATTAGTAAATTGGAGTTTAGTCTTATCCAACTTGGGCACATTAGGCACACTTACCGACACTATGCGTCCGTCCTCGATATGCACTGCGGTTTTCACATAGTCGGTGCCTTCAACCAACTTCATGTCATCGAGTGTTGACAGCAGCAACACACGGCGCAGGAGCGAGTTGGAGGTCATAGAGATAAGACTATAGTCGCCCGAGACGAGGTTGTCAAAACGGAGAGCACCTAACTTGTAGTAATTCGAGCGCACGAGGCGTCCGTTGGAATCATACAGAATACCCATTATAGAGGTGTTCTCAGAGGTCGTTGCCGTAGCCCTGAGAGCACCTTTCTGTACGATAGGCAAGGTTACATATCCCAAACCGTTGTTAGAAATCTCACATGTAGCACTGACAGAGCTGTAATAATCGCCATGACTTGATACGGTTACTGTCAGCTCGTCGCCGGTTTCCACGCCTGTAGTGAAATACAGCATTCCTTGTTTGTTGATGAAGTCGGTTATCGGCGAGCCTTTGGTTTTGTTATACACTTGGTATGCTGCATCGGAGTAGGCATCGTAGCCTTCAATTACTTGGGCTTCTGTGCCTTCTGCCACTGCTAAAGAATAGGTAAACCATGTATTGACTATAACGCCGTTGAACTCTTCCATATCCACATCCGGCAGTGCGCCGTCCGCCGTCGGTACACCCATTTGCAGCGTCTTGGGCAGGTATCCGGGAGCAGTAACTGACATCTCTCCATGCTCGTTTGTTCCCTGCAACTCGTAGCGTCCGTTGTTGTCGGTTGTGGCGGTAATGGCTTGAGTGTAACTATCGCCCTGTTTTTGGGTTAGCGAAACGGTGGCATCAGCTATGGCTTCACCTGTCTGCTTGTCTTTCACTAATCCGTGCAGCACCATCTTCTGAAGCGGCTGCAGTTCGAGAGTCAAAAGGTTATCGCCTTCGGCATTGACGGTCAGTGGCATTTTGTCGGGTTCAACATATTGCCGTGCCAGTTCGCTGCGGAGCTTCACCGCGCAGGTCAAGCGAGTGCCTTCCGCTATCGCTTTCAGGCGCGAGGTGTGTCCTATAGCATTGTCCGCCTCATCGGTCCACAGAACAGAAACCTTGTCGCTTACATCAGTCCCGTCCGGTATGGTTACTTTCACGCTCGCGTCTTTTGCGCGCAGCAGTTTGTCGATGGTAAGTGTGAGTTCTTCTTCGCCTAATTCCATTGGCTCGGTCTGCCCCATCACTTGTCCGTAGGCGTTTTTGAGAGTGGCTTGGTATTCACTGCCCTCTATCTGTCCGTAAAACTTGAACTCACGCTTGTTGAGCACAGGAAGGCTCTGTACCAGTTGGCTGCGTAGGTTAACGAGTTCCACGGTCATGTCGTCGTAATACCCGTCGGGAGCGTCCGTCGGAATCTTGACGGATACGACAGTGGTCTCATAGAGCGGCTCGATAATAGGAATATCTTTCCAGAGGGGAGCCTGCTTATATTCCTCTACACTTTCGGGCGGTACACGAAGCACCATCCTATAATAATATCTATGAAATAACCTATCTTCTTCGTCGAAAGCTTTACCATTGAAAGCATTTGCATGACAGCGCGGAGGCATGACGGAATAGCAGTCGAGGGTATCATACCTTTGAACTTTATTGTCAATAACAATGTTGCTGTTAAATATATTGCCAAATACAAGATAGAAAGCTTTATCGCCAATACTATCAATACTTGCGCCTAAAGCAATATGGTGAAGATTCGCCATGTCTTGTGAGCGAAGGAATGACTCACCAAGAGTAGTTATGCCGCTCATCTGCGACAAGTCTATTGAGCGGAGATTTTTCAGATTTGGGGAAGTTAACGAACAAATATTACCCAAGTTATACTTATCATGATTGGAATTCCTGCTTTGCACGTATCCAATGACAACCAAGTGCTCCACATCTTCGGACTTAAACTGATAATTAGAAGCAGCTGCTGAATAGGCAGTTTGCAAATTGCCATCTCGGATTTCGTCGAGTGTCAGCGTCTTCGTCGCGGCATCAAAGTAGTTTGCCCCGGGTGAATAAGGCGGCGTCATATTACGCGAGACAGCAGCTGTGAGGTAGATATCCGATTTACCCACTGCAATAGTTATTTCAGGAGATGTAGAGTAAAGAGAACCGTCACGCATCCATGCAGTAAAAGATTCATTAACTCTGGCATAGGAGTCGCTGTAAGACGGACTAATCGTTATTGTGTATATTGAGCCCTCGTTGAGCTGACATGTATCAATACGCACTGTGTCTTTTTTTATAGTCTGAAGCGTTACACTTTCATCTGCAGAAGTGACTCGTATATTTAAATGAATACTTCCTACTTCGATAGTTAGCTTATGCGTGATGGCTTTGTCTGCCCATGCCATCATCGGAATCCATAAAGCTAACAGGAAAAATATATACTTTTTCATATCTCAAGATGTTTTATTGTTCGTACATTATTTAACGATTTTACGGGTGGTTTGTCCTTGTTTGAGGATATACACACCGTGTTGCATTAGAGAAGGTTCACTGACAACGCGTCCTTGCAGGTCGTAATATACCGGTTCGCCGAAATCAGCACTTATCTCATCAATCTGAGTCGTACCATTCTCAACCATGCGTATGCGGAACCGTGTAGCAGTGGAGCCTGCCGCTGCCGTGAAGGTATATGCCGACCGCGTAAGGTCGGTTTCTGCACCTGTCAGCAGGTCGGTCAGTATGACCGGTGTCTGCTCGTCGGAATTGTTCTGTAGCGAAAGAGTGTAGTCTCCTGCTGTCGGGAAAATCATGCCAAGGCTGAAAACGCCGTCCTCAAGCGGTCGCTCGTCGATGGCATATTGCACGCCACCGTCCTGTACATATAGTTGCGGGACAGCACCCTGCCCCATCATCTTGGCGGCATCGTGTTCAAGTTCGTAGGCAGTGGAAGCCTGCTCGTTGATAACGATGCGGGTGCGGTCGTGTCCGGCTTCGCCGTTGAGTATGAAATTATAGACGCAGCGCAAAGGATTGGTTTCCTGTGCCTGCATGCCCCGCGACGGGACTTTTCTGGTTTGCCACAGTCCGCCCGGGTCGTTATGCAAACGGCCGTCTTTGCTGAAGGTAATGGAATTGGTCCCTTCCGGACACTGCACGAAGAACGACTCGTTGGGATAGAGATAATACTCGTCGTCAAGCGGCGAAAAGGCATGATAAGAAGCCCCGTCAAACACGGTTATAGGTGCCGTGAAATCCATATAGTGGATATCGAAAAAGCAGGGATAGGGATTGCCTATATGATTCCAACTCTCGCTATGCTTGTTTAACGAAGGATGGGTAGTGAGTGGCACCATAACATCGCCGCCGGTTAACAACTGCTGTTTGTTCTCCGTCTCCATAGCCTTGACACGCAGGGTTGTTTGCCTGTAACTATAATACTTATAGCTGGTGCTACCATAGGAAACATAAGGTTCTGCCCATTCTCCGTAGTACCCAATCAGATAGCCGTGGTTGGCATGCAACACCTCGTTTGCAGAGAGTTGCCGCCAATAGTGTTCACTGCCACTGGCATCTGTTGCGCGTTTGGCAGCGTCAAATTCCATACATATCACCTCCATGTTGCTTTTGTACTGAAAGTCGGGGAAGGTGATATCTGACAATTTGACATCAAAAGGAAATGAGACAAAGTAATATGTTTGTCCTACACCTACTCTACCGATGTGGAAAGTCATTTCGATTTCATCTGCCGTAACGGGCGAGAGGAATATGGCTGTAGAGGGTGTGATTTTATAATTGGTTTCGGTAATCGGGTCGGTGTATTTTCCGAAATAGTACTGCATGCAATCCTGGTCAAACATGAATTTCTTGAGCTTCACGGGTTTGTCGGCATCAATGGTCAGTTGAGCAGGATAGAAGAATTGCATATCTGAGTAGCTATAGTAATTATATTGTGGAACTATAGTTTCATAATTATGGAAGAGTCCGTAGGATGAGCCGTTTGCGTTATTCTCCGCTCCCACTCCATACCATCTTGGCACTGTGAGACGTGCGTTGTCAGCCAACCCGTCGGTTTTGCTGATGGTAATATCCGGTTGATAGCCTACAAACAGGTGCTCCACCGGCTCTGCTATAGCAACAAGACTGCCGTCTTTGTAAGGTGCTGTTTGTGAATAGAGATCCATAGCCATAGTCGGGACATGCAGGGTAATACCTGTTGGCAGTGTGCTCACGGGTTGGTCTAATCCCTGCGCAAAACCACTTGACGTTCCCCAATACGGCGGATAGACCGAGCGAAGATACAGATCCTTGAACTTGTCGGAGGAAGTGAAGTTAAACTGCACCATGGTAGCAGGCAGGTCGAGCGTGGTAAGCGCATTAGCGGCGGGCAGCAGAAAGACCTCCGTACCGTCAGGGACACAGATCTGCTGCGCATCGCACCGGTAGTCGCCGTCAGCTATCAGAACCCTGCGGAGCGAGGTTTTGTGCCCTTTATAAACATACTCACTCGGAATGTTCAGTGTCTGCTGCTCCGACTCAATACGGTTCAGAGTCAGGAAGAAATAGCCTGAGCCAACGTAAGTGGTATCCATGTTGCTGTTGAAGAACAGCTTGGTGCCGTCGGTCAGCGTGCAATAAAGGGCAGTCCTTTCTGCCTCGTTGTACGTGTAGGTCGTATCCGACAAGAGTATCGGCTCCGACAACTGCGCATGCACCCCTGTACAATACAGGAGCGCTAACATAGCAAGTAGTTTTTTCGTCATGATCGTATTGTTATTTAGTTATAGTTCTTTTTTTGGTCTGCACGTGAAGTCTAATATTTTTACTATAGGGATACTATAGGGATTGTATAGGGATTGTATAGGGATTGCAAAGGGATTGTATATGGATTTGGATTGTATATGGATTTGGATTGTATATGGTTTGCAAATGAATTAAGCATAAAAAACAAAGCGGCAAACCGCTTTAATCGGATTACCGTATAGCTTTATTTGCTACTTTTCTTGTCCTGCTTTGTTGATTGATTGTCCTGCTTGGATGACGGATTGTCCTGCTTTGTTGATGAATTGTCCTGCTTGGATGACGGATTAGCAGAAGAGACAATCTCCTCTACCAACTCCCTTGTGAAATTTATCGCTTCTTCATGGCGATGCTGTTCGACAATAGGGGATTCTTTTTCCGGTTCACTATTGTTTTTCATAGTATCCATGCCTTATGAGTAGCATCGTATGGGTAGCACAAAAAAAGCACCCGATATAAATCGGGTGCAAAGGTAGAGAATTTTCGGCAAACCGCTTTTGCAAAAGCGGACAAGCGTTTTACAGAATTGGACAAACTGACTTATTTAGCCGTTTCCGCGGGTCATTCGGTAGTCAGAAGGTGACATTCCGACGTTCTGAGTGAAGGTTCGAGTGAAAGAACTGTGGTCTTCAAATCCACAACAGTTACCTATTTCCACAATAGGAATATCACAATTCTGGAGCAGCATGATGCGTGCCTGCTCAAGCTGAATGCGCGTTATATACCGCTTCGCTCCTTCGCCTGTGAGATACTGAATTCTGCGGTTGAGCGTCTTGGACGACATACACATATTTTCGGCAACCTGCGTGACAGTCACCGTCTGATGGTCCATCATAGAGATCACTGACATTATCAGCTTTCTTAAGAACTGCTTATCCTCGCGCGAGAGATATTCTGCCGTTTCTGCTACCGACTCTGCTGCATTATCAGGTGCCGGCTTATGCTCTGTCTGAAGTTCTGCCTGTTGTTTTTTTGCCTGCCCTACTACCTGCTGTTCAGCCTGATGTAACTTTATCACCTGAACCGATGCAGAAGTGCGTCGCGCCTTACTGAGCTCTTCCATAATATTGTTTATCCGCTCGTTAGCCTTGGACTGGCGGCGGCGGAACCAGACCAACCCGAGCGCTATGACAATTAGAATTACCACACCAGCCACCACACCCGTACCTACCAGACGATGGTTGCGGCGGGTCAAGTTCTCCTTCTCTTTCTCAAGCTCGTCTCTGCCAAACTCGGCATTGAAGCGCGCCAACTGCTCGGCGGTGGCATGCGAATAGAGCGAGTCTTTGAGCTGGTGATACCGCTCTAAGTGAACACGCGCAGCCTCCGGATTGGATTTGTACAGAATCTCGTATATAGCCCGCTGTGCAAACGCCTCGTTGTAAGGATTGCCTATGCGCCGGCATATATCGATAGCTTCGGTCAGATACTCCACTGCCCGGTCCTGCCGCCCCATGCCGCTCGCTGCCTGACCGCGTTTGTTCAGCGCTATAGCAAGCGAGAGCTGGTCACCGCTGTTGCGGAAATACGGCACCACCTCGTTCAATATGCTCTCGGCCTCGTCGTAGCGCCTCAGAGCTACAAGAATCGACGCCTTCTGCGCATTGCGCACAGCCATCTTGCGCTGATTACCCGTCGCCGCCTCTACCATGCAGGCGCTGTCGGCATAGCTCAGTGCCAGTTCGATATGCTCTAAGCGGTTCTCTATCTCGCTCGCCATACCATATATCACAGCCATACGCGACGGGTTGTCGGCATCTTTGGCATAGGTGATGGCACGCAGTATATAGCCCTCCGCCTCCTCAGGATTGCCCGCCGACAGCAGAGTGCCGGCTATGGTGTTGAGCGACGAGCTGATGCGGTCGGGGTCGCCGCTTCGGCTGTCCAACTGGTAGCAGCGGTGCATATAGCGCAGAGCCTCGTCGTATTTCGACTGGCGCATATACGCCAGACCCAGCATCGCCAGATTGTCGGATATGGATTTCTCGTCGGCATATTCCATCAGTTCGAGTGCACGCAGCAGATTCATCTGCGCACGCGGATAGTCCTGCTCGGCATAGTACCATTCGCCTGCCCAGTACCAAACAAGCGCTTTCATGGTATCAAGAGGCGTCGAGGCTGTGAAAACCACAGGCTCGTCCATAAACTGCTCTTGGTCCATATATGCAAAGAACTCACGCGCTGTTGCCAGACACGGACGGCGGTCGAATTGGTCGAGCAGCGTGTCAACCGGCTCTGCCATCTTCGGCTCAGCTGTCATAGCAATCGCTACGCCGACTACCAGCGCAAGTGCTGCAAACAGCCTTTTAATATGGTGATTGATAATCATTTTCTTCATATTATGATGCATCGGTCAGGATGCACTCGTTCCATAAACGGCTACAAAGTTACACATTTTTTTTGTCTGAGCAAAAAATGACGAGATAACTTGTTTTTTGAACAAAAACGATTATCACGAATTATGCATTATGAAATTAGAAATCAGAAATTATCAATTATGTTATTCATAATGCCGTATTCGCACGTCGATTCCTTCATTTTCGAGTGCAGATGCCCCGCGGTAGTGTTGTATGCCGCAACACACCCATCATCTCCTCCCGCCCCCTTACCCCCTCCCTCCATGGGAAGGAGGGGGAGACCATGCGGCG
>CAMHOK010000076.1 GCA_946186735.1 uncultured Bacteroidales bacterium | reverse complement strand
TACGATTGAGCAACTTACTGATAAACGACTGTTGCTTTGGTGCGGTTGCTTCCGTAATGGGTCTTCTTGGGTTGCCACTTTGAATCATTTGGTAGATTATTCCCCAATCAGGGAGTCCGCCGAGATTATGGTCATCGATATAGACATCGGCTGTCAGTTTTCTGGCAGTCATTCCGTCGTGCATCTCTTCGGGATAGTTGCTGTTGACAGCATAGAACTCCAGTCCTTTGCTTGCACAATAATCGACAGCTTCTTTGAGCAGCGCACCTTCTCTTGCTGTCCAGAGGATAAGTTGGTGATGCCCCTCCGATTGTAGTCTTTTAAGAGTGTCAACAGCAAAAGGTATAGGCTTACCTATTCTCGGATATTCGTGTGTTACGATGGTTCCGTCAAAATCTACAGCTATTGTCATGGTTGTAAGGAGGTTATTCGGGGTTTTCGTTAAGCAGTTCAAGCTCCATCTTTCTCTTGTTTGGTTTAGTGAAGATGAGTCCGATTGCACTGATAGCTGCACACCAAAGCATTGATGTATAACCGCCAAGGAGATAGAAAGCGAGTATGCCGAAAGAGACTCCAAAACCTATGATGATGATTCTTAGGAGAGCTCTTTTTTGATATGCAGTATATTGTTCGTCTTCGTCTTTTATCAGTTTTATCTTATCACATTCTTTTTTGAACCAATACAACATGCCGGGCACAGAAAGAACGACATAGAAGATAACGAAATACTGCAAGGTGATACCGGCGGTTGATTGCCGGTCGATGGCATTAAAGTCATGCTTTAGCAAATAGAACATAAGTGTCGCAACGACAATGGCTAAGATAAGCATTGCGTAATAGGCGTAGTACAGATGTTTGATAATAGTGTCTTTATTCATAACAATGTGTATTTAAGGTGTGTTTAAACTTTGAATTCTATTCTATTGACGATAGACCGTCCGAGAGTTATCTCATCGGTATATTCGAGTTCATTACCTATAGCTACCCCTCTTGCTATCTGAGTGATACGAATATTCATCTCAGAGAGTCGGCGGTAGATATAATAGTTGGTAGTGTCGCCTTCCGAGGTGGTGGGCAGTGCGAGAATGACCTCTTCTATTTCTTCGGGTTGTATTCTCTCAACGAGACTATCTATCTCTATATCTTTGGGTCCCACCCCATCCATGGGTGAGATAACTCCTCCGAGTACATGATATAGTCCGGTATATTGTCCTGTGTTTTCAATTGACAACACATCTTGTATGTTCTCAACCACACATATAAGGTGTTTGTTTCGTCTTATGTTGCCGCATATAGAACACACCTCTGTGTCGCTGATGTTGTGGCATATCTTGCAGAACCGTATGTTGTCGCGCAGTTCGGTGATGGAGTTGGCAAAGCGCCTTACTTCACCGGCATCGCGGCGTAAGAGGCTTAGCACGAGTCGAAGTGATGTTTTCTTGCCGATGCCCGGGAGTGTGGAAAACTCCCGTACAGCATTATCGAGTAATGTTGATTGATATTGTGCCATTTATATTCTGTTGACGCTTTTTACTCCACGTATGGTACTTACTTTTTTTATTATTGAATTGACTTGATTTGTGTCGCTCACTTGGATGGTTATCTGTCCGTCAAAGAGAGAGTCGTTGGTATTGATATTTACTCCACGAAGTCTGACATTGCCCTCTTTGTTGATGACGGATGTGATGTTGGTTACTATACCTATATCGTCTTGTCCGACCACGCGAAGTACCACAGTGAAGTACGCATTATTCTCATTCGTGCCTTTCCACTTCGCATCTACTACTCTGTATCCGTAGCGATTACGCATATCCTTGGCATTAGGACAAGATGTACGATGGATAGTGATGCCGCGAGAGATGGAAACGAAGCCGAAGATGTCGTCTCCAAAGACCGGATTGCAACATTTGGCGAGTCTGAACTCAACATTGTTGAGTGCTCTATCGATGATGAGCGGAGTCTGCGAACTTTTGCCATTAGTCGGAGCTTCCGTCTCTTGCAAAGCAAAGGTCTCGGCTGAATGAATGGCAGGCCCGCTATTGTTGGCGCTATAGTCGAGCAACTCTTGGTAGAGGTCTCTGATCTTGAATATATCTTCGTTACCGGAGGCGAGTGCTTGATAAAAGTCGGAGACTGATTCGTAGTTGAGCTTGCGTGCCACTTTGCTCACTTTGCTTTCATCATAAGGCAGTTTCCAGTTCTTCAGTCGTCTCTCTATAAGCTCCCTACCCTCTGCGGTATTCTCATGTTCGAGGGCCTTGAGTGTCTGACGGATTTTGTTTCTTGCTTTCGATGTCTTGACGAAATCGAGCCACCCGCGGTTAGGTTTTTGCTGGGTAGATGTGAGTATCTCGACCTGATCTCCGTTTCTGAGCACATGCCTTATTTGCACATTCCTCCCGTCGATGATACCTCCTATGCAATGGCAGCCTACTTCTGAATGGACTGCGAAAGCAAAGTCGAGCACGGTTGCACCTTTGGCAAGTTTGTATAGATCGCCTTTAGGTGTAAAGACGAACACTTCTTGGTCGTAGAGGTCAAGCCGGAAATCGTTGGCTGTCTCTTTATCGCCCTCGCCGCTCTCAAGCAGCTCTCTTACACCTTTGAGGAACGAGTCCATGCCATTCTCGCCGGCTATGCCCTTATATTTCCAGTGGGCAGCCACACCTTTCTCGGCTATCTCGTCCATACGCTGAGTGCGTATCTGCACTTCCACCCATTTGCCTTCAGGTCCTAACACTGTAGTGTGGAGCGACTCATAACCATTGGATTTGGGAATGGTCAGCCAATCACGCATGCGTTTAGGGTTGGGTTGATACATGTCAGCCACGATGGAATAGACCTGCCAACACTCTGCTTTCTCGCGTTCGGGTTTAGCATCGATGATGACGCGGATGGCAAACAAGTCGTAGATATTCTCTATCCCGCATTGCTGCTTGACCATCTTATTATGGATAGAGTGTATCGACTTGGTCCTACCTTTGATGGTGAACTTAAACCCCTCTCCTCTGAGCTTTTCCTCAAGCGGTCCGATGAACGACTTGATATATGCGTCTCGTGCCACTTTTGTTGCGTTCAGATCGTGAGCTATCTGCTTATAGGTCTCATAGTCAGTCATTTTGAACGAGAGGTCTTCGAGTTCGGTCTTTATATGGTAGAGTCCTAATCGGTGAGCCAAAGGAGCATAAAGAACAGCCGTCTCTTGAGCAAAGGGACGAATGGCATTGAAGTCGGAATCGGCATTGAGAGTTGAGTTGATAGAATGAGTGAGTGCGAGGCGCTCAGCAATCTTGATGAGCACGACCCTCACATCTTCTGCCAAGGTGAGAAGCAATTTACGGAAGTTATCGGTCTCGTAAGAGGTGTGTTTGGTATATAATCTGTCAATCCGCCTATATCCGCTGACTATCGTTGCAACCGTCTTTCCGAAAACAGGAGATATGGTCTCCGGCTCAAGCTTGCGAAGGACGATGGCGGCGACCGATTCTTTCCCAAGGCCTATTTCTTTGATTGCGATGTCAATAACATCAGCAATAGTTGCATCATAGTCTTGCTCGGCGAGCAGTTGTTTCTCCTGCTCACTCCAGTTAAACGACGAGCTTTGAAGCAACATTGTTTGATATATTGGTTTTAACTCTGTTGTCATAATTCTATAAAGTTGGCTGCAAAGATACATATTTTTTTCTTTATATCAAAAAAAGAACTTTTTTTGCACGATTGTTGTGTTAATCCAAATAGTTTTTGTATCTTTGCACGTCAAACAAGCGACTAACCATTAAAAACATAATAAAATGAAAGTATTATTCCGTATCCTTTTAGGATTAGCCATCGTTGTTATGGGCTATTTCTGCGTAATGAGCGTTGTTACGCCTATCAAATTTGAGAACATTCGCACAGAGCGTGAGCCTGCAGTTATTGCTAATTTGGTAGATATCCGTACTGCCGCTGTTGAGTTTAGAGCTCAATATGGTCATTATACTGACAGTATGGACTCTCTGCTCACTTTTGTTAAGACCGGTAAAAAGAAAGAGTTACGTAAGGATGGTGCTCTTACCGACAAGCAGCTCGAAGCCGGTTTGACAGAGAACAAGGCTGTTAACATCATCAAGAAGGCTAAGCAGAAAGTAAGCAAGATGACCTTTGCCAGCGAAGATGAGCTGTATGAGTACATCTGGGCTAACGACAAAGACATCAAGCAGAACGGCTTACAAGGGTTCCGTCGTGATACAATCTCAAGCCCGCTTCTCGAGTCGCTCTATCATGGCAAATATACTGCTGAGACTCTTGACAAGATAGCTATCATTCCTTATTCTAACGGAAAACAATATGAGCTTAAGGTCAACAACACTTATGCTAACAAGAATGGTATCGTACCTCTGTTCCAAGCATCTGCTCATTTCGAGACTTATCTTGGCGACTTGGATAAGCAAGAGTTGATTAACCTCATTGACAAAGAGAAGACTCTGGAGCACTTCCCCGGTCTGAAGGTTGGTTCGGTTGATGAGCCTAACAACAATGCAGGTAACTGGGAGTAATTAAGTTGCTGCTTATATAAACAGACATAACGGTGAGCGGTTTGCGTTCACCGTTATTTGTAATAACACCTTATTTAAAAGCCGAGCACAAGAGCTCGCAAGTTTACGATATGAGAATTGTTTCCGGAAAGTTCAGGGGGCGCCATTTCAACCCTCCGAAAAACATCACGGCTCGTCCTACTACAGATTTTGCCAAAGAGAGTCTGTTCAATCTGTTAGTCAACAGGATGAACATCGAAGGTATTGATGTGCTTGACTTGTTTGCCGGCACAGGCAGCATAAGCTTTGAGTTCGTATCAAGGGGAGCTCGAGAAGTGGTGGCTGTAGAGAAAGCCCATACGCAGCAGAACTTTATCATTCAAACGAGCAAACAGTTGGGTATTGAAAACCTCACCGTAGTGCGCTCAGATGTGTTCAAGTATCTGTCAACATGCCACATAATGTTCGACTTTGTTTTTGCTGATCCACCCTACTCTTTAGACGCACTACCTACTCTTCCCGACCTCATCTTCTCGCAGCAGATATTAAAAGAAGGCGGATGGTTCGTTTTAGAACATTCCGCCAACAATGATTTTAAGTCTCATCCGCAATTTGTGGAACAGAGGCAATATGGAAGTGTCAATTTCTCTTTCTTTAGGCAAGGTTAATCCTATTCGATATATATCTCCATCAATCGACAAGTGCTTGTCAGCGGACGGATGACTACATCGTTGAGCGAGGCGGGAATAAGTACCGTCTCGCCTTTTTTAATAGGTGTGGTCTGCTGTTCGTCGGTCTCAATAATACCTTCTCCTTCAACACACACATACACCACAAACGAGTCAAGCGGAGCATAGTCTCGTCCTATAGCTTCTGTCATTTCGAGGATATTGACGGTGAAGAATGGGCATTTGACCAGGTTGCAAGCGCCATTCGCTTTCGCCTCATAGCCAATCAAACCATCATTGACCTTGCTGAGTGTCATCACATCGAGGGCTTGTCGGATATGAAGCGGACGAGTGTTGCCTTGTGCATCGCGACGATGATAATCATAAAGACGATAGGTCTCATCACTGCATTGTTGCACCTCGACAACGGTTGTTCCTTTGCATAAGGAATGAACCATACCGCTGTTGATTAGAACGGCATCGGCAGGCTTTACCTCTATCCTATTGATGACATTGAGCAGTGTGCCGGAGGCTATCGACTGTTCAATCTCCTCTTTGGTGCAGTCCTTAGTCAGACCATACAAGATTGAGCTATTAGGCTCTGCATTGAGCACATACCACATCTCCGTCTTGCCCGAAATACCTTTTTGCTCATCGTCAGACGGGTGGACCTGGATACTCAGATCGTCATTAGCATCAATGAGCTTGATGATTAGAGGAAACTCTGTCCCGAAAGCATCGTAAACCTTATCGCCAACCAGGTCTCCCATATATACCTCTATCAGTTCGTTGAGTTCGTTATCTCGAAGATACCCGTTCTCAACTACCGACACGGCCTCGGGGTATGAGCTTAGTGTCCACAACTCACCGATATCTGTCTTGTCGGTTGAGACAGGAAGATACCGATTAAGATGAGTGCCACCCCAAATCTTCTCTTTGATGATTGGTTTGAATTTTAAAGGATATAGAACCATCTATCTTCTCTATTACGCTCTTAAAACAATTTGTTTGGATATGTTCCTTTGTGGATGAGCTCATTGATTTTCATCACCACTTGTGGTCTGTCTTCGGCATAAGTAACACCGAACCATTTAGCCGGTGTGTCAAGCACCTTGCATGTTGCCTTGCCGTTATTGATGAGGTCGTTAACAACGGTAGGGATATAGTACTCTGCTTTCAATTCCTGACCATGCTCTTCAAGGAACTTTTTGAAATATTGCTCAGTATATTCAAGATACTCAGATGTGAATCCCCACATGTTCATTGACACCGGAGTTGAAGGAGCGATCTCGACATCTTGTCCCTTCTCATCTTTGAACATTATCTTTCCGCCCAATTCTTCAATCTGTGTGCGTTCGACCACTCCGGTAAGGTTGCCTTCGGCATCAACGCTGCACACACCACGGCTCACACTGCCGTTGTCTGACAAGGTGTTGCCTACCCTATATCCTGCCATGCAGTAATGGCCGGGTTGGTTGTTGGTCGAAATCAAGAAGTCGGCGATGATCTTGAACGACTCTCTGCCATAGAAGTCATCGGCATTGATAACGGCAAAGG
The DNA here is from genome assembly GCA_946186735.1 of uncultured Bacteroidales bacterium. Classification (GTDB taxonomy): domain Bacteria; phylum Bacteroidota; class Bacteroidia; order Bacteroidales; family Paludibacteraceae; genus Colicola. The sequence goes on along the minus strand of CAMHOK010000076.1, from coordinate 2,817 downwards.
GTTCCTTGAGCAAATCTTTTGCCATAAGCACGGCGTGATTGGTTCCCCAAGGTTTCTTTCTCTCAGGATTATAGGTGCAACCTTCGGGCACTTTGTCTATTGATTGGTAGCATACATCGCACGCAATCTTACCCTCATATTTCGACAAGATGAGTTTGCGAAAATCATCGGCAAAATCCTCTCGAATGATAAACACGACCTTGCCGAATCCGGCACGGATGGCATCATAGACCGAATAGTCCATGATTGTTTCATTGTTCGGACCAAGTCCATCCATCTGCTTGAGTCCGCCATAGCGACTGCCCATGCCGGCAGCCAAAACGACTAATGTAGGTTTCATTATATTTATTATTTAGGGTTATTTTCCGGATTAAATTCTTTCTTTTCTCTCTTAGGCTCGATCTTAGTCTCCACATAATTATCATCAAAGATGACCATTCTGCCGTTAGGCAGTCGGCGATGACGCAACCATGTTCCGTAGATCTCTGAGCAGTTGCCTGCTGTTGTGAATGCGTGAATCTTCTCTTCCGACATCCATTGTAACAGATTAGAGAACTCTTGCGAGGTAATAAGTGTTTGTATCTCGATATATTGATTGTCGCTATATCCGCCTCTCACCTCATACAGAGAACATCCGCGCATAAGCTCATTAACTATATAATGGCGTATCTTCTCGCTCTCTTTCGATATGATACATACGCGTTTACGTTTGTTCAGACCATCTGTGAAGTAGTTGACCACCATACCGTTGATCCATGTCCCGATTAAGCCTATGACCACCATTCTGAAGTCATTTATCAAGAATGCAGAGCAGCAGATAGCAGCACCGGCAATAGTAACCGAGGTGCCCATATTAAGCTTAAGATATTTGTTCACTATCTTTGCCAAGATATCAAGTCCTCCTGTTGAGGCATTGATTCTGAACAAGAACGACTGACAGACAGACAGCAGGAGTACGAAACAAATAAGGTCAAACAAGACATCGCCCGTTCCAAGACCGGCACTCATCACCGAATCTTTGATCTGCTCAAGCACTTGTCCGTGTCGGTCAAGCAGGTAAGGATTGCCGTGAGCGTCCATAACGGTCTGACCATTCTGCAACGCGGCTAAGATGTCCGGATTGTCTATCACACGGTGGGTCAGATTAGTGGAAGGATATATCCTATCCCAAATCTGAATAAGCGGACCTAAGATTAACGCCGTATAAACGGTCTTGGCTCCGAACTCGTTTCCTATCAGCACGAAAGCCATAAGCAGCAACACAAGGTTGATGATGGTTACGATAGCCGAGAAGGTGTCTGCGTCGCCACCGATAATGGTGTTGATTACTATTGACAGACCCGAGATAGAACCGACGATAAGATGACTGGGCATGAGGAAATAATATACCGCTGCTGCACCCAAGAACATACCACCTGTCATATACAGAAGGTCAATCCAAAACTTTACAGTCTTCAAAGCTGCACAAAACTCCTTACATAAACCAACCCAATAAGTAGCGGTAAAATACTGCTTTAAAAATTCGTTTTTCATGGTGTATATCTTTTAAGGTTAATCTATTTTGCAGTCTTACGCCTAAGACTCTACAAAAAAACAAAAGTTGCGTAATGCTTAAAGCATTCTCGCAACTTCTATCATCGAAAGAGCAGCCATAGCTCCTTCTGCCCCCTTGTTGCCCAAGCTCCCCCCTGCTCTATCAAGAGCTTGTTGCTCGTTAAGAGTGGTCAGGACACTAAAAATGACAGGGGTCTTACCTTGCGCATTGAGTATGGTGACGCCTTGTGTTACCGACGAACAGACATAGTCGAAATGCGGAGTCTCGCCCTTGATGACACATCCGATGACGATGATGGCATCGCAGAAATCCATATACTTGGCTGCAGCAAAAGTGAGTTCAATAGTCCCCGGGACATGCACCACTTTGATGTTATCTTCTTGAGCACCGCAGTCGAGCAAGGTCTTAACCGCACCTTCTGTTAAAGCAGAGGTTATCTGACTGTTCCAATCCGCCATTATAATCACAAAACGCTGATGCGATACCACATCAGCGTTAAGCGAGTTATCTCGTTGGATTATCTGTGAATTATGTAAAAGAGTTGACATAACCGTAGCGACATCAATCTACATATTGCATAGCTGTCTGAGCTTCTTCAGACTGAGGATAGTTGTCTTTGATAGCTTTGTAAGCTTTCTTGGCAGCTTCCTCATTACCCAGCTCTTGATATACGCGGGCTGCTTTGAGCAGACTCATCGGGCTGAGCACCTGATGCTTCATAGCACCTACCTCCTCAAAACATTTGGCGGCAGCATCCAGATCGCCGGTCTCTACGTATGCATCACCTAAGAGTTGCTTCGATGCTGCAGCATAGTTCTCTTCGTCAGTCTTATACGATTTAAGATAGTTGATAGCCGACTCATAGTCTCCTAACTTATAAGCGCAAACACCTGCACTATAACGAGCAAGCTTGCCGGCTTTGTAGAGACTATACTTGTCTTGAATAGCCGCAAAACCGATGCAGTCATCATCATTACCATTGAGAGCAACCTCATACGACTCTTGCATGAAATACTTCATTGCTATCGCATTCTCGTCGTTGGCAGCCTGACGGTGAGGAGCTACAACATAATGACCAATCAACCACAAGCATAAAGCCACTGCTAATATGCCAAAAACTATCCATGTAATGAGATTTTGATTCTTCTCTATCCAACGACCGGAGGTTGATAGAGCTTCTTGCACATTCTCCAATTGTGCATCTTGTTTTTTTGTGTCTTTTGCCATTTTTATTTTTGATTTAAATTTATATTTCGCTTTCT
>CAMHOK010000075.1 GCA_946186735.1 uncultured Bacteroidales bacterium | reverse complement strand
ATCCGATACATCAAACAGAAGATCGACTCCGCACGCTGGTTCATCGACGCTATCCAACAACGCAACCAAACACTGCTCAACACCATGAAAGCTATCGTACGCTTTCAACACGACTTCTTCATCGAAGGCGATGAGAGCTACCTCAAGCCGATGATACTCAAAGATATAGCCGACATAACAGGCTACGACATCTCTACCATCTCGCGAGTGAGCAACTCTAAGTATGCCTACACTGAGTTCGGAACCTTCCCTCTCAAGTTCTTCTTCTCCGAATCAATGACCAACGAAGCCGGCGATGAGGTGTCAACCAGACAGATAAAGAAAGTGCTCAGCGAACTCATCAACGCCGAAGATAAACGACACCCTATCAACGACGACCAGATAGCCATTCTCATGAAAGCACAAGGCTTCCAGATAGCACGACGCACCATCGCCAAATATAGAGAACAACTCGGCATTCCCGTAGCACGACTGCGCAAAACCATCTGACGCATGAAGCAACCCATCGCATATTACCTGAGCATGGCAATCAGCGGCATACTTTTCCCTCTGCTACTGCCCACCTACGCCATCATCCTCTACTCCATGCAGCTGCCCGAACAGTACCCCGCTGTGTACAAAGGTGTAGCCATCGGAGGGACTGCGTTCTTCACACTCTTCATTCCTTTCACTCTGCTACTCATACTCAAAGCACAGAAGCGTATCTCCGACATCAACATCACCGACCCCAAAGAACGACTCGTACCTTTCCTCTATGTGCTCACCTGCTTCGCTATCTGGGTCTATTTCCTCTGGCATGTACTCAAGATGCCCGCCATCATTACTGCTTTGGCTCTCACCTCTACCATCATGATAGCTCTGCTCACGCTCATCACACACTACTGGAAGATGAGCGCACACCTCACCGCTTTCGGGTGCTTCGTAGGCAGCATCATTGCCGTAGCAGCTCACATGGGCATCTACAACACCTACACCATCATCGCTCTGCTCATCATAGCACTGCTACTCATGATGGCACGACTCTATCTCAAAGCACACGACAGCCTACAAGTGGTAACGGGCTTCCTTTTCGCTCTGTCAGTCACACTGCTCGTGGGGATGTTCATCTAAGAAAACCTTAACAATCAAAACAACACCAACAATGACCACCATGCCGACAATGCGCAGACACCTCGTCATCAGCATACTACTCCTCTCCTCTCTCATAGCACATGCTCAGTTCTACACCGAGAAGATAACACTCGATTATATCCGTGCCCTGCCCGACTCAATGCGCATCGGTATCGAACAGCTCTTGCCTTCACCGCAAGCCGAGTTCCGACTCCTCACCTGCGAGCCGGGCGACCCGCTCTACTCCACCTTCGGACATACCGCTCTGCAACTCATCGACACCGCCACACTCACCGACTGCGTGTTCAACTACGGAGTGTTCGACTTCCGTGCATCAAACTTCTTGCTGCGCTTCGTCGCCGGACAGACCGACTACATGCTCGACTGCGAGCCAACCGAGTACTTCATCGAGAGCTGCCACATGGTAGGCAGAGACAGCATCTATTCGCAGACGCTCAACCTCACACACGACCAACTGCTCACACTCTACCTCGAGCTGCTGTGGAACCTGCAACCTCAGAACTACACATACAGGTATAACTTCGTCTTTAAGAACTGCGCCACCGAGCCCTACCGACTGCTCCGTCGGAGCCTGAACATCGACCTCACCACAACCGAGTTCGATACCCGTAAGAACACCTTCCGACAACTCATCAACCAATATACAGGCACCACTTGGTTCGCCTACGCCATCAACCTCGCCTTCGGAGCCGATGCCGACCAAACGGCTACACCCGCACAACGACTCTTCCTGCCCGAGCAACTCATGGACTACATGGCACAAGCACAGATGCCCGACCATACACCACTCGTCAAAGAGCAACATACTAACACTTTCCCGCCCGCACCACACACACCCTTCCCCTTCTCTCCACGATGCATCGAGTGGTTGATAGTCATCATAGCAGCCATCATACTGTTCATCGACCTGAGAAGGAGAAAGATAAGCTGGTGGTTCGACGCCTTACTCCTACTTCTGTCTGCCGTCATGGGAATAGTGATTACTTACCTGCAGTTCTTCTCCGAACATCCGCTCGTTAAGCATAACTTCAACAACCTCTTGCTCACGCCCTTAGCCCTCATACCCTTCGTCCTTATCTGCACCAAGCGAGGACGAGCCTTCCTCCAACAATCGTGGGGCAAGTATGCCTACATGGTATATATCATCGTCAGCTTCTGCATAGCCCTTCTCTCGCCGCAACATCACCTATGTCTGCTCCCGCCCTTGGCTATGCTCCTGCACTCTGCCGCTTGGTTCATACCCGCTGACCGACAAACGACTCCCACCTCCCACGAGAGCCATCAGGCCGACGCCAAGAGCCATCTCACCGGCATCACAGCCCTCCTCTGTCTCTCACTGCTCTCCGCCGCACCTCTCGCCACACCTCTCACAGCGGCTCCCTTCAAACCGCAACTGACCGTCGTAGCCCTCGTTGACGGACTGTCAACCGACGCACTCAATGAGATGAACGACTACTGGCAAGCAGGTGGACTCAGGACTCTCACCGAAGAGGGGTATAGCGCACAACTGCAATACAACTGCCTTATCTACGGAGGCTTAGAGGCAACAGCCACTCTCCTCACCGGTGCACAACCTGCAGAACACGGACTCATCAGCAACAACCTCTTCGACCGCTCCACACGAACTCTCACACACGCCCTATACGACAAAGAATATAAAGGTATAGGCACCGACCTATACCTCTCTCTCCGTGCCCTCAAGACAACCACACTATCCGATGAGTTCAGACTACAGCACGGACAAGCTGCCAACATCTACGCTGTCGGACTGACAGCCGAGAACACCATCCTGCTCGCCGGACACTCAGCTGACGCCTGCTGCTGGCTCGACAACAACACACACCGTTGGGTCAGCACCACCTTCTACCCCGAAGGACTGCCCGCCGAAGCCGACGAGATGAACATCAACGGACGAATAGACGAAATAGCGGAACGCTCGTGGATACCAACAATGAGCAACATATCATCTTACCTCTACCCCACTGATAGCGAACGCAAACAAGCCTTCAACTACCACAACGCGGACTGCCTTAACCTCACACCAGCAGCTAACACCCTCGTTACCGAACTCGCACTCAACATACTCAAACAGCACAAACTCGGACAATACACCCACCCCGACATGCTCCTGCTCGAGTATAACGCTCTCACACCCAAAGCCGAGTCCGACCAGCTGCACTCAGCCGAACAAGAAGATATGCTCATCCGACTCAACTCAGAGCTCGGCTTCCTCATCGAACAACTCAACCAACATGTAGGCAAAGAGAAATATCAACTCATCGTCGTGGGCAAGCCTCGCAAAGGACAGAGCCTCGAGAGCCTACGCAAAGCAAACATCTCCACCAACGTGTTCGATATCAACCGAGCCGCCGCTCTCATCAATACCTACCTCATGGCTATCTACGGACACGAGCGTTGGATAGACGGAGGCTACGCTCAGTCTATCTATCTCAACCGACGATTCATAGAACAGAAAAAGATGTCGCTCACCGACTTGCAACAACAAGTAGCCCTCTTCCTACTCGAGTTCGACGGAGTGGAAGATGCCTACCCTGTCAACCTCATACCACTACTGCAGGGCAACAAAAAACAAGAGCAGCTGCGCAACTCTTGTTATAAACGACATGTGGGAGACGTACTCTTCACTCTCGAGAACACATGCCAACTCCGTTATGGCGACCAAGAACTCATCGACCAGGTCATCAACCTCACACCTGTCTCACCCGTCTTCATCCTCACCGCAGCACGAACCACTCACCCCGACAACAACACACTCGACGCTGCCGACCTCAAACAGATAATCATCGATACCTGGAAATAAATCCGACCAGCGGTTTTGACGCACCCTTATTCGTCATCCATCTCCGTATCCTGACTGCCGTCCTGGATATACTTCTTCAGTGCTCTGCCTACTCCCACCTTCCACGAGTTGATGTTGTCGCTGTCCATCTGCAGACCATTGATCATCTTCACTACCTGATCGATAGGCATGCCGTAACGCAACACACCGGAGATAAGCTTGGCGTAGTTCCAGAACTCTTTGTCGAACTTATACGATAAGCCCTCAACGGTCGTCTTGAACCCGCGAGTGTTGACATACTGAAAATCGTAGCGTTTCTGCCCGTCTTCAAGCACCGTCTTGATGATCTTACCTTTGTTCACCGACTTAGGCAGAAGGATACCGTCCTCATCGTCTGCCAAGCCCGTGAAGATCTCATACGGACGCCCGTCAAGCAAGCCCACGAAAGCAATCCACTTATCTTTGTTGTTCTGAAAACGCACCACATCGCAATCTAACACTTGTGGGCGCTTCCTCACACCCGACGACTCCTGCACCTGCGACGGTGCCTGAGGCTGTGCCGACGACGACACCTCAGACACTACCGATGACGACGGCGACTCCGTCGGGAACAGCAGTTCTTGTTTGTTCTTATCGTCTTCCATAATAGTAACTCTTATTGGTCTGTACTCAGATTTTATTAGTCTGTCCTCAGCCCACACTCAGCTCGCCCATCACGGCTATGCTATGGTCGGTATGACGACGGATAGTGTATTGTACACTCTTGTCCTTAAGCGTATATTCCACATCTGCCACCTCTCCCTCATACAACTCATGTATGTAGTTCAGACTCACACGCAACGGCTGCATGCCCGTATAGAGGTCGGAATAGGCATTGAGCATCATGTCCAAGTACTTACACGAGTTGCAGTGGCGGTTATAGTCGATGTCCGAATAGACTATCTCGTGCTCACGCATACCTGTCGTCTGAGCCTCAGGGCGTATGCGGCCTACCGAGATCTTCAGCGGCTCGTGCAACTCGATGCTCTTGAACAACTCTTCTTCGAAGATACTCTCCATCTGGCGAGTCTTGAGGTTGATGACAGCCCACATCGATCCTGCCGTGCCTATCTCCTCTTCCTCACCCTTTTCATTTACAAGCAACAGACGGAAATAACGGGCACTCAAGCCGTGCGAGAACGACGAGACGAATGTCTCTACAATCATCTCGTCCTCTAACCCGGGCATGCGATGCATGTCGATAGTCAGTCGGATGAGTACCCATGCCATGTCGCGAGCAAGAAGGACATGATAGCCTATGCCTAAGATCTTGGCAGCGTCACCCGCCGTGTCCAGCAGATACTCCTCAAGCTTCGAGGGCTTGAGTGTGCGATTATGATCCAGATCCTGATATTTGATCTTATACTTAAATCGAAGTAACATAAGAAAGTTGAATAGTTGAATAGTCTAACATCTAACAGCGCTGCGGTCTAACTTCTAACAGCGCAGCGGTCTTTGCTCTTTCAGTGAAACGGTCTTTGCTCCTTCAGTGAAACGGTCTTTGCTCTTTCAGCGCAGCGGTCTAACATCTATTTCAGCCATCGGTCGAGCCAGCGGTAGAAAGTGCGTTGCCAGAGCACACCGTTCTGCGGTTTGAGCACCCAGTGGTTCTCGTCGGGGAAGATGAGCAACTCGGCAGGCACTCCTCGCATCTTCGCTGCATCGAAAGCAGCCATGCCCTGGTTAGCAAGTATGCGATAGTCTTTCTCGCCATGGATACACAAGATAGGTGTGTCCCACTTATCCACAAACAAGTGAGGCGAGTTGCTGAAGGTGCGCTGAGCCACAGCGTTCTGCTTGTCCCAATAAGCACCGCCCATGTCCCAGTTGGCAAACCATTTCTCTTCGGTCTCTAAATACTGCATCTCCATGTTGAAGATACCATCGTGAGCAATGAAAGCCTTGAAGCGCTTCTGATGATGACCTGCCAACCAATACACCGAATAGCCTCCGAAAGAAGCACCCACGCAGCCTAAATGGTCGCTGTCAACAAACCTTTCTTTCTTAAACTCATCAATAGCAGTCAGATAGTCTTTCATACACTGACCTCCATAGTCGCCGGAGATCTGCTCGTTCCACTCCATACCGAAGCCCGGCAGACCACGACGGTTGGGTGCCACTACTATATAATCGTTGGCTGACATCATCATGAAGTTCCAGCGATAGCTCCAGAACTGCGAGACAGGACTCTGCGGTCCGCCCTCACAATAGAGCAAGGTGGGGTACTTCTTCTCGGGGTCGAAATGCGGGGGATAAATGATCCAAGTGAGCATGCGTTTATTGTCGGTGGTGGTCATCCATCGAGCCTCCACCCGACCGCGCTCTATCTGGTCGTAGATATGTTTGTTCTCGGTGGTCAGTTGACGGAGCATACCTCTCTTCTCCAACTCCGACTCAACCTTGTACTCATCCGTCTTAGGCAAGGCGGCATAGGCAATAGCAGCATTAAGATCGAGAGCATACAGCTCGTCTGCCTCGCGCATGCTGTGGCGCTTGAGCAACAGACAGCCATCGGCATAGTCGCACAGCGAGTAGTCGTACTGACCATCAGTCAGCTCGGTGATAGTGCCGTCTAAACGAGCCATATACACATGCACCAAAGCATGCCAACAACCCGTGAACACTATCGTCTGATTGTCTATCCACATATAGTCGTCCACATTACTATCGAAAGCCTTTGACACGAAACGCTTCTCGCCCGTCTCTAAGTCCATGACGAACAGCCGGTTCTGGTCGCTCTCATAACCATCGCGCTCCATCGACAACCAAGCCAGGTGCTTGCCGTCGGGCGAGTACTGAGGATTAGTGTCGTAACCCATCATGCCGCGGGTGAGCTGCTTATGGGTCTTCTGACCTAAGTCATAGAGGTAGATGTCAGAGTTGGTTGACAACGCATACTCCAAGCCGGTCTTCTTGCGGCAGGTATATGCCACCTCAGCACCGTCTGCGCTCCATGCCAACTGCTCGATACCGCCGAAAGGCTTCATCGGACTCTCGTATGGCGTTCCCTCTAAGATATCTACAAGGTCTGTCACCTTGCCGTTCTCTATCTTTCCGATGAACGGATGGGGGGCTGTCTCGGTCCATTCGTCCCAGTGTTTGTACATCAGGTCATCCACCACGCGCCCCGTCGCTTTGTCTAAGTCGGGATAGAGGTCTTGCGTTGACTTCACCGTCTTTACCTGCATGACGAGCATCACTCTTGTCTCATCCTTTGAGAAGAGGAACCCCTCGATGTCGGTCGAGGTGGAGGTGAGCTGTCGGCGGTCAGTGCCATCCTTCGCCATCGTCCATAGTTGCGACGAGCCCGACTCGTTACTCAGGTAGGCTATGCGACCGTCTCTGAGCCATACCGCGTCCGACTCGCGAGAAGCCGTGTGAGTCAGCTGACGAGGCTCACCGCCATCCTTACCTATGACGAACAGCTCCGTGTTCGACTTGTTCTCTTTGACCGAGTAGTACGACACCTGATAGACTATCTCTTGACTCTCTTGGTTGAGCTGAGCCGAGCCTATCCTACCCATTGCCCAAAGGGCTTCGGGAGTCAAACGCCCACCCTCGATCTGTATCTCTTGCTTACCTATAAGCGGTTGGTCGGTCGTCTTCTGACAACCGAGCAGCGATGTCATGACCAATGCTGCCATGGGAATGATGTGTTTAGTTTTCATCTAATCTATTGTCGTTTCATTATTTTCTTAATAGCCGTATCCTTATTTTTCGTATCTGATCATTATCTTCTTGCCTTGATGGATATAGACACCTGTCTGCTCTGGCATAGAAGGATATTGGCGTCCTTGCAGGTCGTACCAATAAGTGTCGGCACTGTCTTTCTTATCGTTGGTCAGGTCTTCCACGCCTGTCCGCTCTATATGATAAGGCAACTTTAGGTTGACGAACAGGTCGTTGGTGGTGTTCGCGTACTCATTGCCGCGGTTGGTGCAGTCCTGTAAAATTGAATAGACAGGAGCCTCTAACATTCCAACAATCATCTTCTTCACTTCGGTCTTATAGACATACACTTGAATCGGAGTGAACCCGTTCTTCTTCGCCAGATCATCGATGAGACGGTCGTAGCCGTCATACACCATGTTGATGATGTTGTCAGTGAGTTTGAGGTTCTCATTACCCTCGCTGGTAGTGAGGATAGCCAGCGTTGACGGCTCTTTCATATAAGGCATGATAAGGTCCGACATCTCGCTTGGCGAGTCAGGAAGAGCTTTGATGAGGTCGCCAACCAGGGGCACCGACTCCATCTGTTGCTTATGGCTAATAACCTCGGTGGAGAACATGTTCATCACACTGCGCATCAGCTTGCTCACCTTACCTTCCATCTCTTTCCTGCCGAAAAGCTGAAAATCATCAATAGTGTCTAAGCTGTGTATCTGGCGCGTGATGATATCCACTCGGCTCAGGTCGTCGTTAGTGCTTATCCAGCGATACGGACTGGGGTACGACACCGGAGCGCCCGTTGATACCTCTACCAAGCTGTCGGTCTTCTCTGTGTTATAAGCGACAGAGATATTTGATACATGCATGTGTCCGGTGAACAGCAGGTGCAGACCGTGCTCCATGAACTCGCGTGCTATCTCTCCGCCATTCTCTATGGCAGCTGACGACATGAGCTCCGACTGCTGGTCGAAATGCTCGATCATCTGATGGTGCATCATCGCGAAAGCCACCTTCCCCTCTCGACGCAGCGAGTCGGCACGCTCGAAGATCCAACGCTTAGTCTGCTCTCTGAGACGACCGTAACCCACGCAGTTATCAGAAGCATCACCGCGAGAGATATGAGTGTTGTCGTACCAACGAGTCGCATCTATACCAAAAAGGAAGACACCGTCCCACAACTCTGTCATATAGCTCATCGACGACGGGTCTTGCAGCGCCTCCTTAGGGTCGTAACCGAAAGCCGAATATATCGACATGAAATCCTTATCACTAACCTCGTCGGCAGGAGTCCGCTCTTCGTAGTTGTAATACGAGGCATTAGGGTTCTCCACATCATGGTTACCGGGTATGACGAACACTCTGATGCCCGCATCCTCCAAGCGTTTCAGTCCCGCTGCCACCATCTCATGGCCTATCTTCTCACCGTCCTTGGTGAGGTCGCCGGGCACAAGCACGAACTCGGGCTTATAAGCTAACGCCGTGTCAATCAAGTGAGCAAACACCTCCGCACTTTGACGCAGCATCTTCCTGTCGCCCTCGATGACGCGCTGGAGCGCCGAGCCGTCGTTGATGATGAGGTCGGGGTGCATCACATGGATGTCGGTCATCAAGAGGAACGAATGTGATCCGGACGGCAACGGCAACTCTTCTATCGTGAAGAATGCCGAGTCAACCTTCTGCTTTTCATACACTACCTCAACCCTGTACTTGCCCTGCTCTAAGTCAGTGCTGAGCCACATCTCACCCTTAGGCGCCATGATAGTGTCCACTTCAATCATCGGAAGCAATGCGGCGTCCTGATAGAGATAAACCTCACTACCCGATTTCTGATCTTCAAAACTGAGCACAACCTGCTCGCCCACAGCATACTGACTCTTCGGTACCACCAACGAGGCATCAACGGCCTGAACACTGAGCAGCAAAGCGGCTACCGGCAACGAAAATAAATGTCGTA
>CAMHOK010000074.1 GCA_946186735.1 uncultured Bacteroidales bacterium | reverse complement strand
CCACCAACTTCATGTGGCTCTTCTTGGTGTCGGCCTCCAGACTCAGGTCGGCTGTACCTATAGCCACATCCAACAACTCACGCTCCGAGGCACACTGTGCTATCTCGCCTACCGCCTGCCTGCGCCAACGCTTGTCGATATTGAGCGAGAGCAGATGGTTGAGCGAGTCGTAATGCTTGGCTATACGGTCGAACAACGAACCTATATTTTTCTTTTCTTCCATAATACAAATATCTAATATCCAACAGCGAAGCGGTCTAACAGCGAAGCGGTCTAACAGCATCCCTCCCGCCCCCTCACCCCCTCCCTCCAAGGGAAGGAGGGGGAAACCATGCGGGTCTAACAGCTAACAGCGCAGCGGTCCAACAGCGCAGCGGTCCAACAGCGCAGCGGTCTAACAGCGAAGCGGTCTAACAGCAAAGCGGTCTAACAGCGAAGCGGTCTAATAAATCCTCTTCACTCGTCTTGACACAGAGGTGAGTATCTCGTAGGTTATGGTGCCGAGACGGTCGGCTATCTCTTCTATCCTTATGTGCTCTCCGAACACCTCAGCCGTGTCGCCCATCTGAGCATCGGTGCCCGTAACATCGACCATAGCCAGGTCCATGCACACATTGCCTACCACCGGACAGCGCTTGCCTCTGACCAGCACCTCGCCACCATAGTTACCCAAGCGGCGGTCGAACCCGTCAGCATAACCTATAGGGATGACTGCTATCTCACGGTCCTCGGTCAAGAAAGTGTGTCTGCCATAACCTATGCTCTCACCTTTCTTCACCGTCTTAACGCTCAGAAGGGTCGTTCTCAGTGTGCACACCGGCAACAACTCGTGCTCATCCTTAAGAGCAGAGAAACCATACATACCTATACCAAGTCGGCACATATCATACTGATAATCACTGAATCGCTCTATACCAGCCGAGTTGAGTATATGCTTGATGACGGGATAGCCAAGCTCCTCTCTCAGTCGGTCGGCACATTGGTTAAAACGCTCTATCTGAGTCATGGTGAACGCGTCCCACGACTCTTCATCGGCGGCAGCAAGATGAGAGAAGACCGAAGCCACACGCAGTGTCTTCTGCGAACGGAGCTCCTTGATAAGACGCTCCATATCCTTATACTCGAAGCCTAAGCGGTGCATGCCCGAGTCAATCTTGAGGTGGATAGGATAGTTCTCTAAGCCTGCTTTGTCAACCGCCTCACGGAAGTTGGCAAGGGTGAGGAAAGAGTAGATGTTAGGCTCGGCATTGTTCTCAATGATAGTGCTCAGTGCTGTGGGTTCAGGGTCCATCACTATAATAGGCAGTCTCACCCCCGCACTCCTCAACTCGGCTGCCTCATCTGCCACAGCCACAGCCAGATAGTCCGCAAGCTGCTCTTCTTGCAAGCAACGACTCACCTCTACCGGTCCCGCACCGTAGGCAAAAGCTTTGACCATACAAACGAGCTTGGTCTGTGGTCTGAGATGTGAGCGGAAACGACGCACATTATGTGCCAACGCTTTGAGGTTGATCTCCATCACTGTCTCATGCGTCTTATGCATGAGCATCGATGTTATCTTCTCCTCATCGTAGCCTAAGTAGCGCAACACGGCAGCACAGGTGCGCAGGTTCTGGTGCGACGGGTCTTCTATAACGACCTCAGAATGAGCGAACAGCTTCATCTTCTCCTCTCTCTTCTGCTCTAACGACACGAAGTTCTCGCCATGCTCCTCGCCTATGTATGTTATAACACCTATCGTCGGTCGGATGATAGGCTCTAACCGTTCCATCTCTCCGGGCTCCGATATGCCCGCCTCGAAGATACAGAGCTCTGTCTGCTCGTTCATCTGCCATACCGAGAGTGGCACACCTATCTGCGAGTTGTAGGAGCGTGGCGAACGCGTGATACGATAGTCGTCCTTGAGCAACTGATAGAGCCACTCCTTAACCACCGTCTTTCCGTTCGAGCCCGTGATGCCTATCACCGGCACCTCAGGGTACAGACTGCGCTTGTATGCAGCCAACTGCTGCAACGCACTTAGAGAGTCGTCAACCTGAAGGATAGTGGCATCAGTAAACGAACATAGCCGCTCGTTCATCGAACGCTTGTTAACAACAAAAGCCCTCACTCCCTTCTCATACATCTCAGGGACAAAAGCAGCACCGTCACGCTTTAGGGTCGTCAAGGCAAAAAACAAGAGATGATCAGTCTCTTTTTTCGTGTGCAACTCTCGAGAGTCGCACGACAGATATTCTATATCTATATCACTAACCACCTTACAGTTAGGACATAGCAAATCAGCAATCGTTTGTAGTTTCATTATACTTCATGTTTGAGATTGCAAAAGTAGTATTTTTTCTCGATTTGCACAAATAAAGAATTCTTCGTATCTTTGTGGCTTGAAAAATTATGGAATATAAATATCTCTCACATATCAACTACCCGTCAGACTTGAAGCGTCTTCCTAAGGAGGCATTGCCTGAGGTCTGTCAGGAGTTGCGCGACTTTATCATCCGTGAGCTCAGTCATAACCCCGGACATTTAGCCTCTTCGCTCGGCACTATCGAGCTTACCGTAGCTCTTCATTATGTCTTCGACACGCCCAACGACCGTCTCATCTGGGATGTGGGTCATCAGGCATACGCTCATAAGATCCTCACCGGCAGGCGTGAGCTCTTCTCCACCAACCGTCAGTTCAAGGGCTTGGCACCCTTCCCCACTCCCCATGAGAGCGAGTACGATGCTTTCATCTCAGGTCATGCCAGCAATAGTATCTCTGCCGCGCTGGGCGAGCAGATAGCCGCTCAGATGCTCCATTCTGACCGGCAAGTGGTGGCTATCATCGGCGATGGTGCGATGACCGGCGGACTGGCTTTCGAAGGACTCAACAACATGTCCATGTTCCCTAACGACCTGCTGGTCATCCTCAACGACAACAACATGGCCATAGACCCCATCAAAGGCGGGTTCACACAATACCTCGTGGACATCACCACCTCTGCCTCGTACAACAAGCTCAGGTATCGCCTTTACCTCATAGCCAAGCGGCTCCACCTCATCGATGACAAGCGCAAAGAGCTCATGGTCCGCTCGCACAACAGCCTCAAGGCTACGCTTACCAAGCAGTCGAAGAACATCTTCCAAGGTCTTAACCTCCGCTATTTCGGTCCTGCCGACGGTCACGATGTGCTCACTCTGGTGCGTATCCTCTCTGAGATACGCCATCATAAAGGTCCACGCGTCCTGCATATCGTCACCACCAAAGGGCACGGCTATGCCCCCGCCGAGCAGAACCAGACTATCTGGCATGCACCCGGAGAGTTCAATGTGGAATCGGGTGAACGACTCAATACCGACAACCGCGACCTCCCCCCGCTATGGCAAGAGGTGTTCGGACAGACGCTGCTCGAACTGGCAAGAGAAGATGAGCGAGTGGTAGGCATAACGCCAGCCATGCCCTCAGGCTGCTCGATGACTATCATGCAGAAAGAGTTCCCCAAACGCGTCTTCGATGTGGGAATAGCCGAAGGACATGCCGTCACTTTCTCTGCCGGACTCGCCAAAGAAGGGCTCATACCGTTCTGTAACATCTATTCCTCGTTCATGCAACGAGCCTACGACAATATCATCCACGATGTGGCTCTGCAGAGAGTGCATGTCGTTCTCTGTATCGATCGCGCCGGCATTGTGGGAAACGACGGAGCTACACACCACGGACTCTTCGACTTGGCTTATCTGCAACCCATACCTAACATCGTCATCGGTGCGCCTATGGTGGCCGACGACCTCAGACAGATGCTCCGCTTAGCTAAGTCGTACGACGGACCTATAGCCATACGCTACCCCAGAGGCAGAACTAACGACACTAAGGTGGACCATGGACTACTGACGCTCGGCAGAGCCCGTTGTCTCAAGCAAGGCTCTCAGATAGCCGTCATATCCATAGGTGCCATAGGCAACACCGTGGCGCAAGCGCTGAACTCTACCACCTTCGCACACTACGACATGCTATGGCTCAAACCATTAGACACCGACACACTCGACTTTATCGGACAGCACTTCCGAAAAGTGGTAACGGTAGAAGATGGAACAGTCATCGGCGGATTAGGAGGTGCCGTGGCAGAGTATCTCGAGAGCAAAGGCTATGCGCTGCCTATCCTACGATTAGGCGTCAACGACAACTTCGTGGAGCACGGCTCTACCAAAGAGCTCATGCACATGCTCCGACTCGACGCCGAAGGAATAAAAGAAGCCATACTGAATTTTTCTGACGAACAAATAAACCAATAAGCAATGAGAATCATTATAGCAGGAGCAGGAGAAGTGGGTACTCACTTGGCTAAACTATTGTCGCGTGAGAATATGGACATCACCCTCATCGATGAGGACAGAGAGCGTTTAGGCGACCTTGATGCCAACTACGACATGCTCACCAAGGTGGCTTCGCCCACCTCTATCCGCGACCTCAAGGATGTAGGTGTGCACGGGGTTGACCTGTTTGTGGCTGTCACTCCTCACGAGACCACCAACATGACAGCTTGTCTGCTTGCTAACAAGCTTGGAGCGAAGAAGACCCTTGCCCGTATCGACAACTACGAGTATCTGCTCCCCGAGAACGCACAACTCTTCAAGGAGATGGGACTCAACCACCTCATCTACCCCGAAGTGCTGGCAGCCAAGGAGATAGTGGATGCTATCCATGTCAACTGGATGCGCTACCACCTCTTGCTATGCGACGGAGCACTCGAGCTATGCGTGGTCAAGGTAAGAGACAACGCACCTATCATACGTCAGAAATTCTCATCAGGTGTGTTCTCGCATGGCAAGTTCCGCATAGTGGCTATCAAACGCGGAGCACAGACCATCATTCCGCGCGGTAACGACGAGATACAGCCCGACGACCTCGTCTATTTCGTATGCACCAAAGAAAACATCGATTTTGTGCGCCAGCAAGCCGGCAAAGACTCGCACGACATGCACAACATCATCTTCGTGGGCGGCTCGCGTATAGCTCAGAAAGCAGTCAAAGAGCTGGGCGACGACAAGAATATCCGTGTCATCGAACCCAACCGCGAACGCTGCTACCAGCTCTCAGAGAAACTCAACAACGCCCTCATCATCAATGCTAACGGCAGCGACCTCGAGGTGCTCAAAGAAGAGGGCATACAAGATACCGACGCCTTCATCGCTGTCAGCGACAACTCCGAAGCTAACCTCTTCGCATGCATGGCAGCACAGAAGTTCGGCGTCAGACGAACGATTGCCGAAGTGGAGAACATCGACTATATACCTCTTGCCGAAGGACTCGACATAGGAGCCGTCATCAACAAGAAACTCATAGCCTCCTCTTATATCTACCAGATGTTGCTCAATGCCTCGGTGCTCAATGTGAGGAACCTCACCAGCGCTGACGCACAGATAGTGGAGTTCGAGGTCAAGGAAGGAAGCCGTATCACCAAACATAAGATCAAAGATATCGACCTGCCCGAGAACGTCAATATAGGAGGTCTCGTGCGCGACGGCATAGGCATCCTCGTCAACGGCGACACCCTCATCCTGCCCGACGACAAGGTGGTGGTCTTCTGCCGAGCAAGCGACATCAGAAAGATCGATAAGTTCTTCAGATAACCAACCTACTTATGACACGCACATTCAACTGGAAACTGGTGGTAAAGACCTTAGGTGTGTTGCTTCTCTTGGAAGCAGCTTTCATGCTCATACCCGCCGTCTTTGCACGAGTCAACCATATCTACGACGCCCAAGCTTTCTTCGTGTCTGTTATCATCACCTTCGTAGCCGGACTCATCGGACTCATCCTCGGCATGAGAGCCCCCAAGCATGTCACCGAACGCGAGGGATACATCATCGTTGCCTTAGTGTGGGTGGTCTTCTCGCTCTTCGGACTCATACCCTATTACCTGAGCGGCGCTATCGACACCTACACCGACTGTTTCTACGAGACCATGTCGGGCTTCACCACCACCGGTGCCACCGTCATCGAAGACTTAGGGACACAGACACCCACAGCTCTGCTATGGCGTAGCCTCACACAATGGCTCGGAGGTATGGGTATCATCGTGCTCTCACTCGCCATCCTGCCTATGTTCGGCTTGGGAGGTATGCAGCTCTATGCCGCCGAAGTGACAGGACTGAGCTACGAGAAAGTGAGCCCAAAGATAGGCGATACCTCTAAGAAACTGTGGGGGTTGTATGTCATCCTCACCGCTCTTGAAGCCCTCTTGCTACGCATCTTCGGCATGAACTGGTTCGACGCCGTCAACCATGCCATGACCACCATAGCTACAGGTGGTTTCTCCACCTACAACACCTCCGTAGCACTCTTCTCGCCTGCCATACAGTATATCATCACTTTCTTCATGATACTCTCAGGTATCAACTTCGCACTGCTCATCTATGTGCTCATGGGACGACCCCGACGACTCTTCCAGGACGAAGAGACCAAATGGTACCTCGTCGTCATCGGTGTGGCAACACTGCTGGTAGCTATCGGCTATTTCTTCACGCACAACGACATGAGCCTGAGCGGAGGTGAAGAGGCATTCCGCAAAGGGCTGTTCACCGTAGCCGCGTCGGTCACATCAACAGGCTTCGCCGTCGATAACTACATGAACTGGCACCCGCTGCTCTGGGTTACCGTGTTCATACTTATGTTCAGCGGTGCATGCGCCGGCTCCACCTCAGGAGGCATCAAATGGGTGCGCATACTCATCTTCGTCAAGAACGGCTTTGCCGAGTTCCAACGACGCATACACCCAAGCGCTATCGTGCCCGTCAAGCTCAATGGTAAGACACTCCCGCAACAGACTATCGGCAACGTGATGGCGTTCATGGTGTTCTATGTCATCATCGTCCTCATCACCGTACTTATCTTCTGCGCCTGCGGCATCAATTTCGATGAGGCTATCGGTACAACTATCAGCGCTATAGGCAATGTGGGTATCAGCATAGGCAACTACGGACCCGCCGACACCTATGCCGCCTTCCCCACCGTCGCCAAATGGGTCATGACCTTCGTCATGCTGGTCGGACGTCTGGAGATCTTCACCGTCCTTCTCATCTTCACCAAAGCACTGTGGAGATAACAACAACGCAACATATTAACAACTAATTCATACAACTATGAGCAAAAAGTACAAATGGAACTACGCAACGGTAGGAGGCGCTACCCGCGTTAACATCCTCTCCGGTGAGGACATCAAGCACCTGGGCGAACTCGACCAGAAGAAATGGACCGTGCTCTCTTGCCCCACAGTAGGTCTGGAGATCGATGAGAAGAGTCTGCAACTCATCGACCTCGACCACGACGGCAAGATTCATGTCAACGAAGTAGTGGCAACGGCCGACTGGCTGTGCGCCGTACTCAACGACCCCGACCTGCTCTTACAAGGCAAGGACTCTATCCGCCTGACCGACATCAACCAACTCACACCTCAGGGTCAGGCTGTGTATGCCGCTCTCGAGAAGTTCGAGAAAGATGAAGTGAGCCTTGCCGATGTAGAGGCCGCCATCGCTGCCGTGGTGAAGAACGAGAGTGCCGCCTCTTCGGTAGAAGACAATGTCATTCCTCCTTACGGTGCCAACTCCGACCGCGTGGAAGCTATCTACGACGCACTCAACCCCAAAGTGATGGACTACTTCATGCGCTGCCGACTCGTGCAGTTCGACAAAGAGGCTAACCAAGCACTCGATGTACAAGTGGCTCGTATAGAAGCTATCTCTGCCGAAGACCTCACCACCAAGACCGACGAGATAGCCACCTACCCGCTCGCTCGCGTCAACGCCAAAGGACTCATCGACCTCAAACAAGGAATTAACCCCGTATGGGCTGCTTACGCTGCCGAGCTGGCAAGCATCCTCACACTCGACCAGATAGATGCCGAGCAATGGGCAGAGATAGGAGCGAAGATAAGCGCCTACAAAGAGGCAAAAGCAGCCTTAGCCGGAGCACAAGCCGAAGCTAAGAAAGCTGCCGAAGAAGCCGACAATGCTGAGTTTGAAGCCGCTACCGCCGACTTCCGATTAGTTGAGAAACTGCTGCTGCTCTTGCGCGACTTCTACAAACTGCTCAAGAACTTCGTCACTTTCCAAGACTTCTACGACCCCAACCTCAAGCTCGGGGCTATCTTCCAAGCCGGTACACTCTATATCGACCAACGAGCCATGGAGCTCTGTATCAAGGTCAACGACATGGGCAAGCAGACCGCACAAGCTCCCGCCAGCGGTATGTACCTGCTCTTCTGCGACTGCGAGTCGAAGAAACTGGGAAAGACCATGAAGATAGTAGCCGTCGTTACCAACGGCGAGGTGAGCAACCTCATGGTAGGCAAGAACGGTGTGTTCTACGACCGCGATGGCAACGACTGGGACGCTACCGTCACCTCTATCGTGGACAACCCCATCAGTATCCGTCAGGCCTTCTGGACACCTTATCGTAAGATGGCCAAATCTATAGAAGATACCATCAACAAACGCGCAGCCGAGAAAGATGCCAAAGTGATGGCAGAAGCCAACTCGAAGATCACCACCACCGGCAACGCACCCGCTGACGCAGCCAAGGAAATCAAACCACCTTTCGACATCGCTAAGTTCGCCGGCATCTTCGCTGCCATTGGCATGGCATTAGGACTCATCGGTGCCGCCCTGGCTCAGTTCTTCTCGGCCTTCACCCACTGGTACCACTGGGTCATCTTCTTCCTTGTCCTGCTGCTCCTCATCTCCGGACCATCAATGATAATGGCATGGCTCAAACTGCGCAAGCGTAACCTCGCACCCGTGCTCAATGCTAACGGATGGGCTATCAACTCATCGTCACTGGTGAACATAGGCTTCGGAGCTACACTCACAGCTATGCCTAAGTACCCGAAGATCAAATCGAAAGACCCGTTCAAGACTAAACGACCGGCATGGAAGAACTGGTTCTGGGGTATCGTCTGCGTACTCGCTATCTGCTGCTGCTTGTGGCTGTGCGGAGCTTTCGCTAAGTGCGGCTGCCCTTCGCCTCTGAAGAAACAAGCACAACAAGTAGAACAAGTTCAGGAAGTTCAAGAAGCTCCCGCTGAGACCACAGCTGAGCCTCAAGAATAAAAAACAGATTACTATGCGCTATCTTATCATAGCAGAAGAGGGTGAGCGGGAAATGGCACTACGGCTGTTTCCCGACACCCCCGTCATCATCACAGGCGTTGGAGCACTCAACATCATCCGTAGCCTCAAAGACCTGCCACGCGATGCCGAGCTTATCAACATAGGCTATGCCGGCTCCGCCAACTACCCTATTGGCACTTGGGTGAGGGTGAACGAGGTGCGTCTCCACCACCCTAATGTGAGCTACGACGAACCCACCATCTGCCTCAACGGCAAGGCTATGCCCGCTGACCCTGAGGCTTTCACTCAGGCACCACTCAACACTCAGGCAGCACTCAACACTCAGGCAGCACTCATCGCTGCCGTGTGCTATACCAATGTTGATTTTGTGCTCGCCTCGCCCTACCAAGACTGTGTGTTCGACATGGAGCTCGCCTTCATCGCTGCACTCGGCTTCACCAACCTCACATCCTTCAAGTATGTGAGCGACAACCTCTCGCTCCACCAGTATCACGAGAAGAGCCAAGGAGTGAGCTGAGATTAGAAGTTAGACCGCTGCGCTGTTAGCTGTTAGAACGCTGCGCTGTTAGAACGCTTCACTGTTAGAACGTTACACTGTTAGAGGTTAGACTGTTTCAGCCGCATGGTACTC
>CAMHOK010000073.1 GCA_946186735.1 uncultured Bacteroidales bacterium | reverse complement strand
CCCAAAACAGAAAAGTGCTCCAATGATAATCAGAGCGTTGATGAGACTAAAATGACGGGTGTTGTGTTTGTTCATTTCTGATGCTCCCATGCAATACGCAGGGCTACTTCAAGAATGCGGGTGTTCTCCAAGAGCACCAGGCCGCCATCGGGCCCCGGCTCTATATGTACTCCCATTGCGTTAGCGGCATTACCACCAAAATAACTTCTTACCTCATCAGTGGTAATGCCCAGTTCATTTGCAATGATTGCTGTGCTGCCATCCGGCAGATTGTCTTTAACATCGCGCAGGCGATTGAATGTAGTTCTAATCATATCGTATAGTCGTTTGTTTCTATAATAAATATTGTTTATTTCAAATTGGTGCGCTAAGGTACTACTTTTTTTCGGAACTCACAAATATTGTCGGTTTAATTTTTATTTTTCGTCATTTTTATGCATGGAAGAAGTGTGGTTGATCTTTAGTGTTTTGCCATCGCAGATGATATGAATGGCATCTTCGAGTATGTGTCTGAGCTCGTTGTCGTCGTAGAGGTAGAGTCTCATGGCGGTGGAAGAGGGGAAGGCATTGAGGTAGTTGCTCACGGCGAAAAACCAACGGATACGGGTAGGGCGGAAGGTGCGAAGGAGGTTGTTGTGAGTGCCGATGATACGGCTTTCGATGCGTGGCACCACTTTGATATACGACTTGCTGTCGGCCATGTCAACGAGGGCGAAGATATGCGGTTTGGCTTCGCCTCTGAGTTGCTGTTGCTCAGTGAGGGTGGGCTTATGTGAGATGCTTATATGTCGTTTGCCTTGTTGGTTGATTTGGTTCATCATGCGCTTAAAGACGACCCCGTGTGTTGATGTGTCTTCTATCCGGTTGAGATGGATATAGTAGTGTATCATCTCGTGTATGAGTGTGTCTTCAATCTCTTCTTGCGGTAGGTCAACGCGGGTGTTGATGTGTATCTTGAAGTTATAGTACTCTTGTGTTCCGAAGAGCGATGTGCGCTTGCTGAAGCTGAGTTTGCCAAGGAACGCTTTTGAGCTGCTCAGACGGATAGGCAGAGGTGGTAGTTGAGAAGCGAAGAAGAGTCGATTGAACTCGTTGAATTTATGCTGTATGAACTCAATGGTCGGGATCATTAACTTTAATGAGGAAGTCTTTTCCAGTTGTTAGTGTTCCATATCTGTTTTAGCAGTGCAGCTTCATTGTCGGGCATGAGGTGGTTGAGAGATGCTTGAGGGTTAGAATGAAGGAGTTGCCGTATTTGTGTGGCAGAGATGTCGAAGAGTGGTGCGTCTTGAAGCACTTGCATCTGGGGGTAGAGAGCTGTTATTTGGTTGAGCGGGTAGTTAGGTCTTGGATAGACCATGATAGGGTAGTTGCTTAGGATGAAATTGTATTCTCTCCAGCGGTTGAAACAGAGCATGTTGTCAGCTCCGATGATGAGTGTGAACCGGAGGTTAGGATGTCTCAGACTCAGTTCTCTGAGGGTGTTGGCGGTGTATGATGGTCGGGGCATAGAGAGCTCTATGTCACACACTCTCATACGCTCTTCTGAGTCGATAGTCGCTTGTGCCAGCTTCACTCTGATGTTCTCGTCCATGAGTGTGTCAGCGTTCTTGAGCGGGTTGTTTGGTGAGACGACGAACCACACCTGCTCGATGTAGGTATGGTCGAGGATGTGATGTGCGAGGTTGAGGTGCCCGTTGTGTATAGGGTTGAACGAGCCGAAGAAGAGTCCGACCTCAGTCTTGTGTCCGAACGATTTTAAGCACATGATAAGAGTCGGTTATGATGATCAAACTATGTTGTGGCAGAGTGATACAGTTCTTGTTAGATTGCATGAGGAGGTTGCCTGAGGGGTGGTAGAAGCGGATGAGAGTGTTGTCGGGGTTGATGATGGTGTTGGCTTGGCGGTACCACCGTGGTGAAGAGATGCTGCTGAGTGAGGTGAGGGTGGGGTTGGATGAGTAGATAACTTTCTCTTGAGTGTATCTTGGGAACAGAGCCATGCCGCGTTCGCGGTAGGTTGATAGATTGATTAGCTCTGCCACGAAGAAGGTAGCGTTGTCGTTGGCGATGTAAGAGGGGAAGAGTACGCGCGTCTTGCCGTCGAATATATGATAGAAGATGATGGTGCTATCGCTGAGCACTCGGTAGCGCCAAGGCTCCTGACTGCTTACGGCACCGAGGAGTCGACTGTCGGCATTGCCGGGCGAGATATATTCTTGGTTTACGAGGTGATATATGAGAGCGGTGCTATCTTGGTAGAATGAGATATAATAATAGTCGTCGTTAGCTATCTCGTTGGGTGAGATAGAGTAGTGGTAGTCATCGAGTGTGTTGAGTGTCTTCACATCGGCAGTGGGCAGTTTGTTACTTATGGTAGAGCCTGTAGCTTTCTTTTTCTCTCTGGTATCGACGATGGCATAGTCGTTGTTAGAATAGCTGATGTCTTGTCGGAGCGTTAATGTCTCGGGCTCTTCTCCTTTGGCGTAGAGGGCGTAGAGTGTGCAGTTGTTGAGGGGATAATAGCGTGTGCCGGCAGAGAAGAAGAGTGGTCGGTATGTGGTGGCTTGTACCTCCGTCTCGGTCCAACCGAGGAAGTGCCAGTCGGGCTCTTTGTCTTGTCCTTGGGGCAACACTATGCCGGCGCCGGCAATGGTCTCGGTGATGGGGTCGATAGGGGCAAGGCGGGTGGAGAAACTGACGGTGACGGGCTCAGCGGGTGTGGCCAGATAGTCGATAGTGAACGACTCGATATAGAGTGAGTTCTGTGTGGCTTCTATCTCGATGATTATCTGTTCGCCGGAGCCCACGGCGACGGGCTGAGTGAAGAGTCGGCTTATGCCCACATAGTCTGACGAGTAGGCTCCGAACCAATCGTCGGAGGCGAAGCTCTGATTGGCTATCTGCCAGACGGTTGCTGACCCTACCTTGACGGTGAGCGAGCCTGCCCCTGCTTTCTGGTTGGAGTGCATGCTCAAGGTGAGGTTATTGATCCTCAGTCCGTCCCATCCGTCTAAGGTGAGTGTTGCTTTGTTGCCGGCGGTGAGTTGACATTTCTTGTTGCCTCCTTGCACATAGGTGGCGGTGGTGTTGCGTGGCGTTGTGCCCGACTCGCTCACGGTGGTGCGCGACTGAACAATGTAGCACACCTGCTCGCCATGAGTGCTGATGGCAAACATGAGACAGACGAGATAGAGTAGGGCACGTTTCATAAGCGAGTGTCAATCAAGAAAATCGTGTACGAGTTGTAGGGTCTGCGCCTTGGCTTGCTCGAGTTGGTCGTTGACGATGATATGATCGAAGAGGGGTGCATCTTGCATCTCCAGCTGTGCTTTAGCGAGTCGCTCTTCGATCTTCTCGGGAGTGTCGGTGGCTCTGCCGACGAGTCGGCGTCGGAGCTCATCGAGCGAAGGCGGTGCGATGAAGAGTGCGAGTGCTTGATCGCCGAAGAGGCGTTTGAGGTTGGCTCCACCCTTGACATCGATATCGAAGACCACATGGTGCCCTTTGTCGGTGATGCGTTGTATCTCAGAGCGCAGGGTGCCGTAATAGCAGTCTTTATACACTTGTTCGTACTCAACGAAAGCACCTTGTTCGATGCGTTTCTTGAACTCATCAACGGAGATGAAGTAATACTCTTTGCCATCTTGTTCTTGTCCACGCGGAGCGCGTGTGGTGGCAGAGATAGAGAACTCAAGGTCGGAACGATGAGCGAGGAGGTGCTGAACGAGTGTGGACTTGCCCGCACCGCTGGGGGCTGAGAAGATAAGGACCATGTTTGTTTAGAGTTTAGAGTTTAGAGGACATTGAGTACCTGTTCTTTTATTTGTTCGAGCAGGTCTTTCATTTTCACCACGATGATCTGCATCTCGCTCTGGTTAGATTTGGAGCCGAGGGTGTTGATCTCTCGTCCCATCTCTTGAGCTATGAACCCGAGTTTCTTTCCTACTCCTGCGCCTGCGGTGTCCATTGTCTCTCGGAAATAGCGGATGTGGTTGGTGAGTCGCACTTTTTCTTCGGTGATGTCGAGCTTCTCGAGGTAATAGATCATCTCTTGTTCGAGTCGGTTGAGGTCGGTGGCTGCTTGCGTCTGTTCGCTGAGCTGGCGTAGGTTGTTCTCGAGCCTTTGCCTGATGTTGTCTATGCGTCCGGTCTCATACTGTTCGACCTCATGCAGCAGGTGCTCTATGCCATTGAGTTTGTCGCGGAACATGTTCTCGAGTGCTGCTCCTTCTTGCTGTCGGAAAGCCACAAAAGCATCAATGGCGCTGTTCAGACACTGCATGAGAGCCTCTGTCTCTTCTGCTGAAGGAATGCTCTCTTCTTGTGTTCTCATCACATCGGGTATGCGAAGGATGGCGGCGAGCAGGGCAGTGTCGTCAGCAAGAGTGAGGTCGTTGTCGCGTGCTATAAGCTTGAGTTGCCGGAGGTAATAGGCGGCAGCTTGATGATTGATAGGGGTGAAGTTAAGCTCTTCGGCACCTTGATAGCTAAGGCTCACGACACAATCGACCTTACCTCTCTCTAAGCGTTGTAAGAAGAGGTTGCGTATGTCTAACTCTTTGTGTCGATATTGCTGAGGCAGACGAAGGGAGAGGTCGAGTTGCTTGGAGTTGAGAGAGCGTATCTCGATGCTGATAGTCTTGTCCAGAACAGTCTTTTCGGCTTTGCCGTAGCCGGTCATTGAATAAATCATGGTTGAAAGTATGTAATGTTGGTTTCGGTTGCAAAGGTACTGTTTTTTTTCGGTATGTGCAAATATGCTGCGTCGATATGGACAGCGGAATGAGAAGCAGGTAAGAGAAAAAGCGGTCGGGTGTTTCGTATGTGAGAATAAATTGCTACCTTTGCAAGCGTTTGAGAGCAATTTAACCATTCAACCATTCAACTTCTATGCAATACACTCTGCTACAATTATCGACGGCTTTCGAAGAGCCCTTCATGAGCGATGTGCTGGTTGCCGAACTGGCAGACCTTGGTTTTGAGAGTTTTGAGACTGATCAGGAACTCATCAAAGCATATATACAGAACTCGATGCTTGACAAGGTCAAGGTGGAGCAAGCGCTCCGTGATTTCATGTTTGACGGGATAAGAGAATATCATTTCTCTGCTTGTGAGGACAAAGACTGGAACGAGGAGTGGGAGAAGCATTTCTTTGAGCCTATCGTTATTGACAGAGAGTGTGTTATCCATTCGTCTTTTGCTCGTGATGTGCCTGAGTGCAAGTACGATATTGTTATCGACCCGAAGATGGCTTTCGGAACGGGTCATCATCAGACCACCTCGCTCATGCTGTCGGCTATCCTCTCTGAGCCGATGGCGGATAAGTGTGTGTTGGACATGGGTTGCGGTACGGCAGTGCTGGCTATCCTTGCCTCTATGCGTGGAGCGAGCAAGGTGGTGGCTGTAGATATCGACGACTGGTGCGTGAGGAACGCTCAAGAGAACATAGAGATGAACCATATCAACAATGTGGAGGTGGTGCTGGGCGACAGTAGTGTGTTGGAGGGTAGGCTGTTCGATGTGATTATTGCTAACATCAATCGGAACATCTTGTTGAGTGACATGAAGGTGTATGCCGGTTGTTTGAGCAGTGGTGGTAAGTTGTTGCTGAGCGGTTTCTACACCGATGATGCCGAGCTACTGATAGAAGAGGGGCGGAGGTATGGTCTTGAGTTGGTGAGCATAGGAGAGAAAGACCGCTGGTGCCGTGTGATGCTGCAAAAGAAATAAGACATGATAACAGACAATACTATATGTGCCATATCCACTCCTCCGGGCATAGGGGGTGTGGCTGTCGTTCGTGTGAGCGGCAGTGATGCTATCAAGATAGTAGGGCGTCTCTTCAAAGGTCGCCATGAGCTTGAGACAGTGGCTGCCAACACTATCCATTTCGGTACTATTGAGCGCGACGGACAGATCTTAGACGAGGTGTTAGTGAGCGTTTTCCGTGCTCCTCACTCTTTCACGGGCGAGGATGTGGTGGAGATCAGTACGCACGGGTCGTTGTATGTGCAGCGCACCCTTGTTAGTTGGTTGGTGGAGTCGGGAGCCGCGACGGCGGGTCCGGGTGAGTTCACCAAGCGCGCTTTCCTCAACGGTAAGATGAGTCTGAACGAGGCGGAGGCGGTGGCCGACCTTATTGCTTCTGACAACGAGTCGGCACACCGTCTGGCGATGAGCGAGATGCGCGGGTCGGTCTCAACAGAGCTGAAGAAGTTACGTGATAAGTTGCTTAACATAACCTCATTATTAGAGTTAGAGCTTGACTTCGCCGATCATGAGGAGTTGGAGTTCGCCGACCGCAAAGAGCTCAGACAACTGGCAGAGGACATCAGGGCTCATCTGAGTGCTCTGATTAGCTCTTTCAGCAGCGGTAACGCTATCAAGCATGGTACACCGGTGGCTATCGTTGGTCCTACCAATGCCGGCAAATCGACGCTGCTCAACCGTTTAGTAGGCGAAGAGAGAGCTATCGTCTCATCGGTGCATGGCACGACGCGCGACACTATCGAGGACACGGCATACATACGTGGTCATCTGTTCCGTTTTATTGACACAGCCGGTATCCGTCAGACCGACAACGAGGTGGAGAATATCGGTATTGAGCGCTCTCGCAAGGCTGCCGACAAGGCTACTATGGTTATCGTGTTGCACGACCTCACTGCTCCTAACGAACCGCTCTATGATTGGGTGGAGAGCAGCAAGAGGATAGATGTGTACAACAAGGTTGATCTTGTAGAGCAAGAGAGAACGAACCACCACCTTTGTGTGTCAGCCAAGACGGGCGACCTCACAGAGCTCATCGATGCCTTAGTGGAGAGTGTAGAGACGAGCAACAACACAGGAGTGGTCATCTCCAATGCCCGTCATTACGAAGCTTTAGTGAGGGCTAAGGAGGCTATCGACAGGGTGATAGCGGGTATGCAAGACGGACTCAGCGAAGAGCTGCTTGCCCTCGACCTGAACGATTGTTTAGACTCGCTGGCGCAGATAACGGGCGAGATAACCAACACCGAGGTGTTGTCGAACATCTTCTCGCGCTTCTGCATCGGTAAGTGATTATGTGCAGGTTATGCAGAGTGGCGCGGGAGAGGCACGGCAATCATGATAGACTGTTTATCTTGCTTGTTATGTCTTTGATTTTTGCGGTCCATTTAGTCGGGTCGTTAGATATGGCTGCTTGATGCGTATAATAATCTAATTCTTGTTTTAGTTGATTAAGTTTGTCAGAATCACTTCCGGTAAAGGTTAAATGGCCACTTGTATATCCTGAATGTTCAGGGTCATAGATGTATTGATGTTCGTTGCCGGTGAAGCTTACGTTTCCATCTTCTACATTATCAGTTCCAAATAAACCTTCTCCTAATGCTGCGTCATCAACGTCAGGGTCAATATCTATACTATCTGCAAGATCTTCAGAGGAAAAAGCTTCTGCATTCTGGAAAATATCACCCAAGACATCTCCTATGAACATAAAAACCAATGCTCTTAATGCAAATTTACCGATCTTTTTTAACTTATGTTTTGTTCCGAAATATTCGCTTCGTATATCTGCCAATTCGTCTCCTATCTCTGAAAGATTTTTATAGAAGAATTCCAGTCTTTCATCGCTTTCAGTTCTTTCTTCTTGTTTGATTGTGTAGGTCTCCCCTTTTAATATTTCGTAAGGTTCATCAAGCCTTACAGCATAAACCATCTTAGGATTAGCGATATCAGGTTCTTCGATATCTTTCATGCTAAAGATAAAGGGGTATGTTGACCTTTCTTTAAACTTGTTGTTGGCTAATGCGTTGTATATCTTAGGATAGTCTTTTTTGAGTTTTTCAATAGGCAGTCGGTCTTGTTTGATCAACTTTCTAACTTCATCTAACATTGAAGGATAAATAAAAACGACTTGACTATTATTATGATACGGCACCATATAAACATTCATGAATACTGTTTGTTTATCTTGTGTTGTTTCTTTAAATTGTAACAGAGTAAAATGTTCATTACTAATGAACCCTCCTCGATCATGCCCATTCTCGATAAGGTTTTTAAGAGAAGCGTCTCTTTCAGAAATAAATTCTTTCATAATGATATATTTTATTGTCTATTTGTATGCAACTCTTTTGTGGCGCAGGTGTCCTTATCTGCGGTTGGGTTTGCCGCGGACGAGATGTCGGCGTTCCCAACAAAAATCGGCACAAAGATACACAAAAATAAGCAAATAAACAAACACTCTTGAAGCAAAAGTTGGATGCACAAGCACACAATATGCCGAAAAACCTTTGGTCATGTCGTTTGGTTTTAATACTTTTGCATCGTCTTAATGGATGCTGAACCGAAGCTGAAAGATAAAAACCGAGACATCGGCAAACAACATAATCCACTAACATGAACTACAATCAGACACTCGATTATCTCTATTCGTCAACACCTGCTTTCCATCTTGTTGGAGCTAAGGCATATAAGCCAGGTCTTGATAACACTATCGCACTCATGGAGCACTTGGGGAACCCTCATCTCGGTTTTCTGAGTATCCACATAGCAGGTACTAACGGCAAGGGTAGTACCTCGCATCTCATTGCAGCAGCGCTGCAACAGGCAGGACTGAGAGTGGGACTCTATACCTCTCCGCACCTGGTCGATTACAGAGAGAGGATAAGGATCAACGGTGAGTGTATTCCAGAACAGCAAGTGATTGATTTTGTTGAGCGTAACCATCCAGTTATTGAGGAGATCCGTCCTTCTTTCTTCGAGATAACGATGGCATTGGCTTTCACTTATTTCAAAGAGCAGAAGGTAGATGTGGCAGTGATAGAGGTGGGGCTGGGCGGACGGCTTGACTCCACTAACATCATCACGCCTCTTGTGTCAGTCATCACCAACATTGGTATGGACCATACCGAGTTCCTTGGCCACACCCTTGCTCAGATAGCTTCGGAGAAAGCCGGCATCATCAAGCCAAAGGTGCCGGTGGTAGTGGGGGAGAGCGATGAGCAGACCTCACCCGTGTTCATCGGTAAGGCACACGAGACCGAGTCGGAGATTATCTTTGCCGACCAGCAGCCGGGTGTTGATATGGCTTGTCAACTTTCAGGTGATTATCAGTCAAATAATATCCGGACCGCCTATTATGCTCTGCAGGTGTTCAACCGAACAACGGCTGATCACCACCTGCCGTTGAGTGTGAGCGAGGAGGATATAGCTTACGGCTTTGCTCACGTGGTTGACCTCACTCACTTGAGAGGACGATGGGAGAAGCTGCAGGACTCACCCCTCACTATCTGCGACACCGGACACAACTCGCACGGCATACGCTATGTGGCTCGCCAACTCCAACAGATGATGGCATCAGGTAACTACTCTCGACTACGAGTGGTCTTCGGAATGGTTGACGACAAAGATGTGGATGTGGTACTCACTCTCTTGCCAACAGACGCTGTTTATTACCTCTGCCGAGCAGCCACTCATCGTGCCATACCCGACACCGAACTGCTAAGGCTCGCTCAGAAGCAAGAACTCTCAGGTCGTGCTTGTGGTAGTGTAGAAGACGCCATCAGTGCAGCACTCGCTGATGCCGACACCACCGACCTCATCTTTATCGGTGGAAGCAACTATGTGGTAGCAGAAGCTCTGAAAATGTTGGGTTAGATAAGTGCTTATATATAATATAATAAGGTGTAGATGCCTGTTTGTGAGTTTTTTGATTTTGTTGTTTTGTGTATATGTGTGATTTGCAACTATTTGACGATATGGTCGTAAAAAAGTTGTGAAAAAAGTTTGCAAGAAAGTTGTTGATATATTTGCGTATATTGT
>CAMHOK010000072.1 GCA_946186735.1 uncultured Bacteroidales bacterium | reverse complement strand
TAGCAGATTCGAACCGCTGTCCCCGGTTTTGCAGACCGGTCCCTAACCACTCGGGCAAGGTACCATAAGCATGGACCAACGCCATTGCTTTTTTCAAATGCGGGTGCAAAGGTAGCACTTTATTTTCAATTGTGCAAATGTTTTGCTATTAAAAAAAAGAAACGCACTAAAAAAACCTTTTAGTGCGTCTCATTTAGAACTTATCAGATCAAGCTGACCGATACTTCTGTCTCGTTTTCCTCAAAAGCGATCTTGTTCTCGCGTGCGAGCCAACCCAGTGCCATGTTCATGTCTGCCACTTTCAGTTTGGTTGCCTTAGCAAGTGCTTTTGTTGTGAGTGCACCACCTTGCAGTGCTTGCCAGATCAAACCGGCGTTCTCACCAATCTTAGTTGTTAACATAGTTTTCTTTTTTATACCTTAAACATAAACAGACCTAATATCTGTTTTGCGGTGCAAAGGTATGGATTTTTATGTTATAAAACATATTTTTCGACCTCTTTTTGTCGAAAAAGCTACTTTTTTTGCTTCTTTTGTGCTGTTTTGACAACTCCAAGTGTCTTTTTGGCGGCTGCCTGCTGTGCCGAACGCTTGTTCTTACCCGCCGCCTGAGCTATAGGTCTGCCATCAACAACAACCCTGCAGACATAACTGTGTGAGTCGGTGGCTGAGTCGTAATGGTCGTCGATAATATCGAACACCACATGGAGGTGATGAGCATCGGCATACTCTAACAGACGCGACTTGAAGTCCACCTCACGCTCCACCAGTTTCTTTAGTCGGAAATCGTCACCCACTATCTTCTCTTCTACGAACAATGCCGCTTTCTCGAAGCCTTGGTCTAAATAGACCGCACCCACCACAGCCTCCATTGCATTACCGAAGATATTGTCAGCATTATCTCTAACGCCCTTACCTTTCATCACATGCTCCGCCACACCTATCTCATGTGCCACATCGTTGAGGTGCTCGCGGCACACCACTTTCGCTCGTGCACGGGTAAGGAAACCCTCGTTCTTACCTGTATAAAGACGATACAGACGGTCAGCCACCACCAGGCTGATAACAGCATCACCCAGATACTCCAATCGCTCATTCGACTCACTTGACGCCCCCTCCTTAGGGTTGTTTGAGCGTGAGCGATGAGTGGTGGCAGTCTCAAACAGACTGACATCCGTTGGTCGATAGCCCAACAGACGACTCCAGAAAACGACCGTCGGATCGTCCTCTGCTCTACGTTTGTGAAAAAGGTTCTTGATTGTTCTACCCCACAGATTGTCTCCCATCTCTCATCAGCTTAGTGTATCCACTTCTTAAAGATAAGTGTGGCGTTATGCCCGCCGAAGCCGAAGCTATTGGACAAGGCATAGTTCACTACGCGATGTCGTGCTTGGTTGAAGGTGAAGTCGAGCTGCTCTGGGAACTGCTCGTCGATGTCGCCCTCCTCATGATTGATAGTAGGCGGCACTATATCGTTCACCGTCGATAGTACGCACACTAAGGCTTCCATAGCGCCGGCAGCACCGAGCATGTGTCCTGTCATCGATTTGGTAGAAGAGATACTCACTTGCTCCACTTTCTCGCCGAAGAGCGAGCAGATAGCTCTTGCCTCTGCCACATCGCCTATGGGCGTCGAGGTGCCGTGAGTGTTGATATAATCGATCTTCTCGGGCTTGAGTCGCGCATCCTCAAGTGCGAAACGCATGACCGTCTCCGCCCCGTGTCCTGCGGGGTCGGGGGCTGTTATATGATAGGCATCAGCCGAAAAACCCGCTCCCACCAACTCTGCGTAGATCTTCGCCCCACGCGCCTTGGCGTGTCTGAGGTCTTCGAGCACCAAGCATGCCGACCCCTCGCCTAACACAAAACCATCGCGCGACAAAGAGAACGGACGCGAAGCTGTAGCCGGCGAGTCGTTACGGGTGGACAGAGCATGCATTGAGTTGAAGCCGCCTACTCCCACCGGCACTATAGGAGCCTCCGAGCCGCCCGCTATCACCACCTGAGCCCTACCCATACGGATACTGTCGAAAGCTACAGCGATGGCGTGAGCCGAACTGGCACATGCCGATGTGGTGGTGATATTAACACCACGCAGACCATACATGATAGATATATGACCTGCTGCTATGTTGGTGATAACCTTGGGAATAAGAAAAGGATTGAAGCGAGGAGTGCCGTCCGACAAAGCAAACTCCGACATATCTTCCTCGAAAGCGCGTACACCGCCCATACCGCTCCCCCATACCACGCCCATCATCGTCGGGTCTTCCTCACCAAAGTCCAACTCCGAGTCTTCAACTGCCTCATGAGCAGCATAAAGAGCATATTGTGAGAACAAGTCGAGCTTGCGCAACTCCTTGCGGTCAAGAAAAGAGGAAGCATCAAAGTTCTTTACCTCGCAAGCAAATTGCGTCTTGAACTTTGATGCATCGAAATGAGTAATCATACCTGCACCGCTCTTGCCTTCTATAAGGCTCTGCCATGTTGTTGCAACATCGTTGCCTAACGGGGTAACGGCTCCTAATCCTGTTATGACTACTCGGTTGAGTCTCATCGTATCGATTACTGCTTAGCTGCAACAGCCTTCTCAATGTAAGCTACTGCATCTCCGATAGTTGATATCTGATCAGTTTCATCATCAGGAATCTCAATACCAAAGACTTTCTCGAACTCCATGATGAGCTCTACGGTATCAAGAGAATCAGCGTTAAGATCAGTTGAGAAATTAGCGTCCAAAGTAGCTTTCTTCTCGTCAACACCAAGTTTTTCCACGATGATGTCGATAACGGTTTTTGCAATGTCTGACATAGTAATTCTATTTTTAGTTTATAATACGTTTTTCTATTTGATTATCCCGACATTAGACGCTCAACCATTGTTATTGCGGCTTATTTCGGCAAAATCGGCTGCAAAGTTATAACAAGTTTTTCACATGTGCAAATTTTTCGGAAAAAAGCCTTTACTCCACCTCAGCCAGCGCCACCGTTATCTTTCCTACCGCAGCACCCGACTTTCCCACCTGCGAGAGCAACACGCTCTTGCCGTCAAGGTCGGTGATATAAAGGTTCTGATACACCTTATGCGTATGGCCTCCGATGATGACATCAATGTTCCGTGAGTTGGCTGCGATGAACTTATCACATATATCACCCTCCATCTTGCCTTCTGTTCCTAAATGCGACAAACAGACGACCACATCACACCCTTCTTCCTCCTTGAGCTGAGCTGCTATATTATTGGCAATAGGCAGAGGATCGAGATACACCAAAGGCAGGAAGTTATGCATGGCGATGAGTCCCTCAGGGTCAACACCCAAACCGAACACACCCACTCTCACATCGCCTTTGTTGAGCACCACATAAGGTCTGACCAATCCCTCCAACGGAGTGTCGGTGACATCATAGTTAGCACATACCACAGGGAAAGCGGCATCTTGAAGAATAGCGGCAAGAGTGTCGATACCGTTATCAAACTCATGGTTGCCCAGCGTCACTGCATCATAACCCATACGATTAAGAGCCTCCACCTCAACCCTGCCATGGAAAAAATTGAAATAAGGTGTTCCCTGACAGAAGTCACCGGCATCCACCAACAGCAGGTTTGGGTTCTTCTCGCGCTCTTTCTTTATCAAGCCCATCCGTCGAGCATAACCACCGGTACCGTCTGCCTTAGGCTCAATCTGCGAATGGGTGTCGTTGGTATGAAGGATGAGAAGACTCCTCTGTGTATCTGTTCGGCAAGAACCAAGAAAAGACATACAGAGCACGGAGATAAATAAAACAAGCACTTGCTTCATTGTGTTTCTTTTCATTGTTTCAATAAATATGTTTACACCTATATTATATTCCTTATCTTTTTCAAAACGCTGTCAGCGCATCAGAGCATCCTCGCTCAACAACGAGTAGATACGATGAGCATCTTGCGTGAGCGGACCCAAGGTCGCTATCTGCTTGAGCATGTTGTGCATCTCTGTCTCCGACAACACCTTACCATAAGGTATGGCGGCATCTCGTGCCAGCGATAGTGCTATACGCTCACGCCACACAGTCTTCGCACGCGCACCCGAGCTTCCCACTTCCTCGAGTATGTCCATCAACGCTCTCACACCGTTGGCATCGCCCAACTGAGAGGGTACACCGTTGACTATGAACGAGCTCTTGCCTACAGCATCTATCTCGAAGCCCAGAGCCACAAGGTCGGGCATGATCTGTTTGAGTAGCACCGTCTGCTCTGCCGACATATCGATAGTGTCAGGGAAGAGCAACTGTTGGGTGCAAGCCGAAGAGCTCTCCATCTGCTTCAAAAAACTAAGGTAGAGCAACTGTTGATGAGCATAATGCTGGTCCACGATGAGCAGTCCTTCTTTCACCGGAGCCACTATCAAACGCCCGTTGAGCTGTATCAACGGTGCATCAGAAGCCGGGAAGCTAACGAACGAACCGCTCTTCTCCGGCGCCGACTCATAAAGGGTCTGCCATTGAGGAGTGACCGATGGCTGATAACTCGTCTGACGAGTCTTAAAAGGGTTATAGGTGGTATCCACATGCACTTCCGGCACACGCGGCTGAACGAAAGCAGACGGAAAAGAAGACGACGACGAAGAGGACGAAGGAGACGGACCAAAAGAGGGCATGTCTATCTCTCCCTCGCGGTTAAAATCGATAGACGGGATGAGGTTGAACTTACCAAGCGACTCCCTCACGGCTGCCAGCAAGATCTGGAAGATACTCTGCTCGTCGGCGAACTTAATCTCCGTCTTCGTCGGGTGAATATTGACATCGATAGCCTCGGGCGCGATGTCGAAATAGATGAAATAGGCGGGAGCCTGGTCAGCAAGAAGCATTCCTTGATAGGCGGTCATCACTGCCTTATGAAAATAAGGGTGCTTCATGTATCTGCCGTTGACGAAGAAATACTGGGGCAGACTCTTCCCTGCAGCCTCAGGCTTACCCACAAAACCGAAGATATTCACCACCTGAGTGTTGGTCTTCACATCCACCAACTGTCCGCTGAACACCTTTCGCGACGAACGCTGAAAGACCTGCTCTATTCGTTGCTTATACGACCCGGGAGTGAGGTCAAGAAGCACCTCATCATCGCTCACGAAAGTGAAATGGACCGACGGATAAACCAGCACTATCCGATAGAAGTCCTGCAGCAGGTTCCTGAGCTCTGTCTGGTCGGTCTTGAGGAAGCGTCGGCGCGCCGGCACGTTGAAGAAGAGGTTCTTCACTTTTATGTTCGTACCTTTAGGGCACTGTGTGGGCTCTTGTCTTATCACATCGCTCCCCGCTATCTCTAACAGCGTACCCACCTCGTCTTGTTCACGACGTGTGGTGAGCTCCACCTGAGCCACTGCACAGATCGATGCCAACGCCTCACCACGGAACCCCATGGTGCGGAGCGAGAAAAGGTCGGAAGCCGAGCGGATCTTCGATGTGGCATGACGCTCAAAAGCCATACGAGCATCGGTCTCACTCATGCCCGTGCCATCATCTATGACCTGAAGCATAGTCCTGCCCGCATCCCTAACCAAGACCTGTATATGCGTAGCACCCGCGTCTAAAGAGTTCTCTACCAACTCTTTCAGACACGAAGCAGGA
Organism: uncultured Bacteroidales bacterium; assembly: GCA_946186735.1. Taxonomy (GTDB): domain Bacteria; phylum Bacteroidota; class Bacteroidia; order Bacteroidales; family Paludibacteraceae; genus Colicola. Next base: position 4,261 of record CAMHOK010000072.1, on the reverse strand, counting down.
CGCTGTATGACCTCGCCCGCCGCTATCTGATTGGCAACACTGTCAGGAAGAAGATGAATGACATCCATACGTAAAGTTAAAAGTTGAAGGTTGAATATCCTTACTTTAGTAGCCAATAGAAGAAGAGTAGCAAGAACAGCAGTGCTATGAAAAAGATAGTCTTCGACTGCCTCTGAGACTTCTGCCTGAAGTCTTCGCTCAGTTCTCTTGCCTCACGGAAAGAGCCGCGATGGAGCGTGGGCACATAGCCTGTCATCGGCTGAGCCTCAGCCGACGCTTCATCTTTCTGCTGCTCGCTCTGTTCTTGGTTCTCACGACGAAGGGCGTCCAACTTCTCACGCACTTTCTTCTGCTTCTCTTTCTGCTCATCGTAATAGATAGGACGATAGTCCCATGCACGAGGCTTCTGCACTTTAGGGAAAAGAACTGACATGTTTACACCTATATATATTATGAAATTACGAATTACGAACTGTTATTCGTAATTCGTAATTTCAATGAGGTTTGACCATAATATTATTTTACGATCGAGTTGAAGGTCTCGTCTTCCTGATATTTAGCAAACTCAATATCGTTCTGTGCTTTCTGCTTGAGCGAAGCATCTTTCTGAACAGCAGTTCTGAGGTTGCTATAAACAGCTTCGCGGTCGTTGGTGCGAGCACCTACTATAGCCTGCAGATAAGCGGTAGTGGCATTAGGCTCTTTAACAGCGGCAAGAGTCTTGCGTGCAGCAGCATAATCCTCGTCAAGGATCTGTTGAACGGCTGCGTTGTTAGAAGCGGTGTTGCCATAAGCTTTCTTGGCTGCTGCATAGTCGCCTTTCATGGTATAGAGTGTACCCATAGCCGAACCCAGGTCAGCGCTGGTGCCTGCTGCCTTGCCAAGATACTCTTCTGCTTTCTTGAGGTCGTTGTCAGCAAGAGCGGCAACACCTGCGTTATAGTTGATGTCGGGGTTAACCGGCTCAATAGCCAGAGCCTTGGTGTAGCAACGACGAGCCTCTGCTATATTACCTTGCTTGAAGTAGATAAGACCGAGGTTGTTGTAAGCACGTGCATCGTTAGGATATTGTTCGATAGCCTTGCTGTAGATCTTTGCCTGCTCGTTCATGTCCGACTCAAGAGTAGCAGCATAAAGCAACTCCTCGAGCGAGAGTTGTGCAGGATCTTCTTTGGCAAACTTCTGTATCTCGTCATCCGACTTACCGATAAGGTCAGTGGTAAGAATAAGACGCGAACGACGCAGTTGCGGGAGGATATCGTCAGCAATGTTCTTATAAACTGCCGAGAGGTTCTTTATCTGTGCCTCACGCTCTTCAGGATCGGTGTACATCGACAGAACACGCAGAACGAGCTCCTTATCTTGGATATTGCTGTTCTCCATCATCTTCTTGAAGCCTTCCCAGTCCTCAGCGGTAACCTCTGAGTCAATATTGGCGCTCACTTTCTGTTTCTTGAGCTGTTTCTGCAAGAACTGCTGAGCTGCTTTCTGACGCTGTGTAGCCAGCTTCTCGTTGAGGTCCTCACCACCATCGGGCGATGCATAACCGCTAACCTCAAGCTTGTTGATCTCTTTCTTCTCGTTATCGTTAGCCTCTTTGATAGCTGCGGTCAGAGCCTTGACAGCCTCCGAACCGGTCTCCGAGCTGCGCAAGTTAGCCTGCTGGATGAGGAACTTAATGTCAGCCTCCTGCATCTCTTGGATAACACGCTGGAACTTATCGGTGGAAGCAACAGTCTTGTTGTCAGCTGCTTGAGCAAGTTTCTGAGTAGTGAGAACACCATCAGCAATCTTCAAATCAGGAACATCATAAACAGTCTTACCCTTAGATGCCTCGAAACGAAGATACAACTCCGAACGCTCCATGCCGGGCTTGAACTCGCAAGAGAAATTCTGGCTGTAAGTACCGCCTGCCCTGTAGTTAACGGTCTTGCCGTTCTCTTTAACTTTCTCACCTACATAGGTAACAGTCTCACCAACAACTTCCTGATCACCATACTTGAGAACAGGAGTAACTTTCAGAATACCCTTCTTCACAAACTCTTTCTCAGGGAATGTGCCGGTCATCTTGCAACTAACGGTATTGCCAACCACCTTCAGAGGAGATGGGGTAACTTTGATGTCTTGCGGTTGAGGAGTAGGCTTGCCGCAAGAAGCCAGCATCAGTACGATAGCTGACAGAAATAAGATAGTTTTTTTCATAGATAAATATGTTTTTTGTTTATTATTTAGCATCCGAGCATTGCTGCTCTCATTTAATTGCGGGCAAAATTACAAAATATTGTGCAAATAAGCAATTATTGAGTTTATTTTTTTCAAAAATATTTACCATTAACACAAAAACGAGTATCTTTGCGCTGCTTTTCAATAGTGCCCGTGTGGCACCCTTAGCAACCAAAACACATAGTCTAACCAAACATCGGCTCACATGTTACTTATTTTCGACCTCGACGGCACACTGCTCAACACTATCAACGACCTTGGTGAGGCTTGCAACCACACCCTTGCCGCTTTTCATTACCCCACCCACCCTCTCGAGGACTACCCACACCTCGTAGGCAACGGAGTCAACCGACTCATCTTCAGAGCACTGCCTGAAGAAGCGAGAACAAAGGCAGACATACAAGAGATGAGGCAGACCTTTGTTCAGTATTACGACCTCAACAACACCCGCCACACTCATCCCTACGAAGGTATCCCCGCCTTGCTCCGGCAACTCAAAACCGACGGACATCACCTCGCCGTTGCCAGCAACAAGTACGAGCAAGCCACCCTGAACCTCATCAACCACTATTTCCCGCAGCTGTTCGACTGCGTCATGGGCGAGACACCCGCTCGCGAACGCAAACCCGCACCTGATATCGTCTTCGACATAATAAAGCAAGTATATGGCAGCACTCGCATACCCGCCGATGACATATTATATATAGGCGACTCCGACGTGGACATACAGACAGCCAAGAACGCCGGCGTCAGGATGTCGGCCGTCTCATGGGGCTTCGTGGCGTATGATAAGCTCCTGCAACTCAACCCAGACTACATCGTTGACAACACCGACCAACTATATCAGCTCATCCTCTCGCTGAGCAAACACAACAACCAATAAACATCAACCGTTATGAAAAGACTAACCATCCCCGCCTTTCTTTTTCTCATCTGCAGTCTTGCCCTCATCTCTTGCGGCAACAGCCGGAAGCAGGACGCACAACGACGACTCGACAAAGCTCAGTGCCTCATTGACTCCATGCACCTTCAGCAAGCCCGTTTAGAGCTCGACTCCATACACCTGCTCTACCCCAAACAGGTGGACATGCGCCGACAAGCCAAAGCTCTCAACGACAGTATCACCTTTATAGAAGCACAACGCACCCTCGCCTACTCCGACTCGCTCCTGCAGACACTCTTCCCCAAAGCCGACAACCTGCTCAAGAGCTTCCGACACGAGAAGAACGACAAGTATGAGGATCATGGCAGATATGTCCACCCACTGCTCATTACCGACCGCAACACCTCTCGGTGTATGCTCCAAGCCGAGGTAACCGACGAGAGCCGACTCACACTAAAGAGCTTCTATTTCGGTAACAAGAACATCAATCACACTTCCGTCAGACTATCATGCCAAGAAGACGAGAACATACAACAAGGCTCCAATCATAGCTTCCAAGCCGAAGGCTGGCACGAGATACTCACCTTCAACGAAGAACAAGCCCGACAACTGCTCAACTTCATCTCTGCCAACAAGAACGGAAGGATAAAAGTGACACTCCTCGGAGATAAAAACTACATCTACTACCTCCAAAACAATGAGAAAGAGGCTCTTGAAAAAACCTACCAACTCTATATCACTCTCTCCGACATCCGACACTTAGAGCAACAGATGAACATCAGTCGCAAACAAATAGAAAAGTTTGCAAATAAAAGTGTAAAGATTTGATAATTCAGAAATATTTCATATCTTTGCAGGCTGAATAAATTGCACTTAACTTAAACCTATATATTATTTAAATTCTTACCTCCATGATGCACGCCATTGAAGATTACATTGCCGAATTACTACTGAGAGTAAAGGCTGTTAAGTTGCAGCCTCATAATCCTTTCGTTTGGGCAAACGGTTGGAGCTCGCCTGTTTATTGCGACACCAACAAGCTCAACAGCAACCCGCGTCTGAGAAACATCATCAAGCTCGAGTTAGCTACTCTCATCACCGAGACCTACCCCTCTTGCGAGGTCATTGCCGGCGTTGCTCCTAACGCTATAGCTA
>CAMHOK010000071.1 GCA_946186735.1 uncultured Bacteroidales bacterium | reverse complement strand
AGAAAGGCTTCTGATTGACAAGCAGCGCCGAATCAGGCTTCTGATACAGACTCAAACGCGTATCAAAATATCTTATACCTACAATTTTCATGCAGCGTGCAAAGGTATAAAAAACTCATGACATGCACAACTTTTTGCTTAAAAATAGTATAAACTTTTATAAAAACGCGCGTCAAGGAACGCTCAATGCCGAGAGCTGAAAAAATAATTATATTTTTGCTGTCGAACAGTGTCTTTTAACAGCCAACCACACATACCATACACCATGCTCACCCTTTATCCTAATCCGAAGATCAACCTTGGTCTGAGAGTGGTCAGCCGACGCGAGGACGGCTATCACAACATCGAGACCATCATGTACCCCCTGCTCCACACCGACCGGCTCGACCGCTTAGACATCGAACGCTCCGACCGGTTCGCTTTCACTCAGAGCGGCATCGCTGTTGATTGCGACGAGGAGCATAACCTCGTTGTACGCGCTTATCGTCTGCTCGCACACGACTACTCACTGCCACCGGTGCATATACATCTGGACAAGCACATACCTTTTGGTGCAGGTTTAGGCGGAGGTAGCGCTGATGCCGCCTTCACCCTCAGAGCCGTGAACACGCTGTTCGACCTCCGTCTCACCGACACACAGCTCGCCCTCTATGCCCTGCGCTTAGGTGCCGACTGCCCGTTCTTCATCTATAACACACCATGTCTGGCCACCGGCATAGGCGACAAGCTCGAACCGCTCTCCATCGACCTCTCCGACTACGACATCCGACTCGACAAACCCGCTACGGGAGTAAGCACCGCCGAGGCTTATCGAGGCATCACACCTAAGACACACACCACGCCACTCACGACACTCATACAGCAACCCGTCGAGCAATGGGCACAAGCCATCACCAACGACTTCGAGACCACCGTCTTCGCTCTACACCCCGAGATACGAGCCATCAAAGAGCGTATGTACAACGACGGCGCCGCTTTCGCCCTGATGTCAGGAAGCGGAAGCAGCGTGTTCGGACTATTCAAGAAGAATAGTTGAAAAGTTGAATAGTTGAAAAGTTGAATACCATATCAGCAGCTGTGCAGCATGATACGGAAAGTGGAGCCCACCCCGGGCTGCGAGCTCTTGAGAGTGAGCCGACCATCGTGGTAGTTCTCGATGATACGCTTCGACAGACTCAGACCCAGTCCCCACCCTCTTTTCTTGGTGGTATAGCCGGGTTGGAAGATATCTTTCTGTGCACGACGCTCTATGCCCTTGCCCGTGTCTGCCACATCAATCATCACCTTGTCGTCCTCACGGCTCACACAGACATCAATCTGCCCCTCACCATTGATAGCATCAACGGCATTACGAAGCAGGTTCTCTATCACCCAACTGAGCAAAGGACGATTGGCATTGACCTCATAATCGCCATCCGAATGGAAAGAGAAGACCACCTTTGTTGAGGTGCGATGACGCATATAATCGATAGTCTCAGCCACCACCTCGTTGACCTTCATGGGCGCGAGTTCCGGTGTAGAGCCTATCTTTGAGAACCGCTCAGCGATAGTCTCCAGCCGAGACACATCGGCATCCATCTCGCCGATCATAGTCTCCTCCGGATACTTATCTTTCAGGAGGCACAACCAAGCATTGAGCGAAGAGATAGGAGTGCCAAGCTGATGAGCCGTCTCTTTCGACAAGCCTACCCACACCTTGTTCTGCTCGCTGCGCTGAACGATCTGCATGGCCAACAACACAATGAGCATCACCACGAAGATTACGGCGAACTGGATATAAGGGAAGAGTTGCAACTCGCGAAGTACCACCGAGTCCTCGTAATAGATATACTGCTTGAGCTCAGGTGTGATGACCACCTCTATCGGCTCTTGCGACGACTTGAGCGCAGCTATCTTCTTCCGATAGAAAGCCTCCCGGTTCTGACGAGGTACTTTCACGTTCCTGCTGAGCAACACATGATCGTCTGCATCGGTCATATAAACAGGGATAGTGGTGTTTTGCTCAATGATTGACTGGTAGAACTGGAGGTCGGTCTGCTCGTCTGCCATGATGAGCTGACGAGTAGCCTCCGCCCATATCTCCATCTTCTTCTGCTCCTCAGTGGCAAGAGTGGACGCCAAACGATTGGTTACCACAACCGACACCACCACGATAGCAAGAGAGATAAGCATGAAGGCCGTGATTATCTTCGAATTATTAACTCGCATACTATTCCTTTTGTTTAATGACGAGGGCAAAGGTACGATTTTTTCGTCGTCATACAAAACAAAAAACAAAAAATTACGCCTTTGTAAGTAAACAACAAATGCAAGCAAACAATAAACAGCAACTGCCTTTCAGAAAAATTTTGCAGTCTCATTTATTTGTCGTAACTTTGCAACGGGTAAAGTCGGGGGCTACAGCCGCCTTTCTGCCCCACCCTGCAGTATAAGCTGACTAATAATCAACAAAAACAATATACCTATGCAATTCAAGTACGAGAAAATGTTCCAGCTCGGCGAAGACCAAACCGAGTACTATCTGCTAACCAAGGACTATGTTAGCGTCAGTGAGTTTGAGGGCAAGCCCATCCTCAAGATTGAGAAAGAGGGTCTGACCCGCATGGCGAACGCTGCTTTCCGTGATGTCAGTTTCTTGCTCCGCCGCTCTCACAACGAGCAAGTGGCAAAGATCTTACGCGACCCCGAAGCCAGCGACAACGACAAGTATGTAGCCCTCACTTTCCTGCGTAATGCCGAGGTGAGCGCCAAGGGTCAACTGCCACTCTGTCAGGACACCGGTACAGCCATCATCCATGGCGAGAAAGGTCAGCAAGTATGGACCGGCTACGACGACGAAGAGGCTCTGTCGGAGGGTGTGTTCAAGACCTACACCGAGGAGAACCTGCGCTATTCGCAGAACGCACCGCTCAGCATGTATGAAGAGGTGAACACCAAGTGTAACCTGCCTGCACAGATCGACCTCGAAGCTACCGAAGGTATGGAGTATAAGTTCCTCTGCGTGACCAAAGGCGGAGGGTCTGCCAACAAGACCTATCTCTATCAGGAGACCAAAGCACGCATTCAGAACCCGGGCACTCTCGTTCCTTTCCTCGTTGAGAAGATCAAGACCCTCGGCACTGCCGCATGCCCGCCTTATCATATAGCTATCGTCATCGGCGGCACCTCGGCCGAGAAGAACCTGCTCACCGTCAAGCTCGCCTCCACCCATTACTACGACTCGCTGCCCACCACCGGCTCCGCCGGAGGACGAGCCTTCCGCGACATAGCCCTCGAACAAGAGGTGCTCAAAGAAGCATATAAGATAGGACTGGGTGCACAGTTCGGAGGCAAGTACATGGCACACGATGTGCGTATCATCCGTCTGCCGCGACACGGAGCCAGCTGCCCGATAGGATTAGGAGTGAGCTGCTCTGCCGACCGCAACATCAAATGTAAGATCAACAAAGACGGTATATGGATCGAGAAGATGGACGACAACCCGGGCTCACTCATACCCGCCGAGCTGCGCGAAGCAGGCGAGGGCAATGCCGTTCGTATCGACCTCAACCAACCCATCAAGAAAGTGCTGGAGCAACTCAGCCAATATCCGGTGTCCACACGACTCAGCCTCAACGGCACTATCATCGTCGGACGCGACATAGCACACGCTAAGATCAAAGCCCGCTTAGACGCTGGCGAACCTATGCCCGAGTATCTCAAGAACCACCCCATCTACTACGCCGGACCCGCCAAGACTCCCGAAGGTATGCCGTGCGGCTCAATGGGACCAACCACAGCCGGACGTATGGACCCCTATGTTGACGAGTTCCAAGAACACGGAGGCTCGCTCATCATGCTCGCCAAAGGCAACCGCTCACAAGCCGTTACCGACGCTTGCAAGAAACATGGAGGGTTCTACTTAGGCTCCATCGGCGGACCCGCTGCCATACTCGCTCAGAACAACATCAAATCTATCGAGTGCGTCGAGTATCCCGAGCTGGGAATGGAAGCAATATGGAAGATAGAGGTAGAAGACTTCCCCGCATTCATCCTCGTGGACGACAAAGGTAACGACTTCTTCAAGCAACTCAAACCCTGCGCCGGCTGCACCATATTATAATCAAGAAAACACATATAAGCAAACATAGCTTATAGCCGACCATAAGCAAAAAGAAGGAAGAGGGTGAGTCTCACGACCTACCCTCTTCTTTGCATAACTAAACTAATCAACTAATTACAACATGCTCAAGGCTCACACCATCGTCTTATTGAGCACGCGCATCACCTCTTTGGCTATCAACTCATGACCTTTGCTGTTGGGGTGCAAGCCGTCCTCACACAGATAGTCCTTGTAGTTGCGCTGCGAGAGGAAGAGCGAAGTGAGGTCAATCCATGGGATGAGCATCGAATGAGCCACCTTAAGCGACTCAAGGTTGTAGAGCTGATGACCGTGGTCTATGTTTGAAAGTGAGCCGTTGAGCCAACGATAGATATTCTTCTGCTCAGGAATAGACATATCCTTGGTGAAGAACCAGAACGAACGCTCCGAGTCAATAGGCGGCAAGGAGAGGACGACAGGCACAGCACCCGCCTGCTCTATCTTATTGATCATACGCCTATAGGCCTCAGCATACTCTTTGATAGGCGTGAGAGGCTGGTGAGCACGGTCGGGGTCAGAGGCTATCTCTTTCCAACGATAATTGCTGTCATTACCTCCGTACTCAAGCAACACAATGTCGGAAGGACGGATGTCTTTGAGATGATCATCAAGGATCTTCTCGCCGTTCTGTATAGTACAACCTATCTTACCAAAGTTCTTAGAATAAGCTCCGAGCTCAGAAGCCGCCTGCTCAACACTGCTCGTCTGTAACATGCGGAAACGACAACCTTGTTCTTGCTTGTCAATAACCACTCCTTGAATAATAGAGTCGCCAAACGCTAAAATTCTTCCTTTTGTTTTCATAAGTCAAATGGTTTTAAGGGTTAATAATTTTGTTTTCGACGGCAAAATTACAGCCTCCCGCGGGCAGGCACAAATAATTGTGATAACATGGCACGATTTTTGACCAAAATAAGGAAAATATGACTAAATCGTCTATATTTTGACCAAATAAGCAGCTTTCTTATTTCGTCAAACCGAAAAATTAGACTAAATAAAGCAAGAAAAGTCTTATGAAAAAGATTCCGCGTATCTTCTACAGAGTGATAACACAAGTGGTGTTCTTCCTCGTGTTGCCGCTGTTTTTCTTTGTGTTCCTTCTCCTCTATCGTCCGGAAAGGATAGTGTCGTTCATCTGTGTACCTGAACACATGTTCTACTTCAATGCCATCATCCTGAGCTGTATCCTGCTGCTCACCATGGTGCTCTCGCGCATGCTCATCTTCCTTTTGCGCCACAAGCTGAGCCTGAGTTGGATCTTCTACACTCTGTGGTGCTTAGGCGAGATAGTGGTGTGCTCTCTGTTTGAGAGCTTGTATCTCACACTCATGGCTGACGGAGCATACAACTACTTCAGCACCACCGGCATGTGTGTGGCGATGAACATACTCATACTCTTCTTCCCCTACTCGCTCGCCACGCTCTTCTACCTTTTAGCGGCACAGACACAAGACACGACCGACGAGAGCCGCGTCATACGCTTTGTGGACTCTAACCAGAAGCTGCGCATAGCTATTGCCTCTGAGGCTGTCATGTATGTCGAGGCGAAGGAGAACTATGTGGGCATACACTATATGGAGAACGACCAACACAAAGAGTATCTGCTCCACAACTCGATGGTGGGCATCGAGTCGCTCATGCGACGCAACGGCATGATACGCTGTCAGCGCTCGTATTACATCAATCCGCAGTATGTGAAGATACTAAGGCGCGACAAAAGGGGTATCATCATGGCCGACCTGACCATCGACAATACCCCTTCCATTCCCGTCTCGCCCAAATACTACGAGACCTTAGCGAGTCTTATCTGAGAGACCTTAGCGAGTCTTATCTGACCTTACGATGTAAAGCAGGTCATCGACTCTATGCACTAAATCTCATTGATGAGTTGCATGAGAGTCTGCTTAGCATCGCCCAAGCACAGATAAACGCCTTTCTCGCGTTTATACAGTGGGTTCTCCACCCCTGCATAGCCGGGCTTGAGGTCGTAGTTGCAAACGATGACCTCCGGAGCTTCGTCCACTGAGAGCACAGGCATGCCGTAGATAGGAGTGCCCTCGGCATTGCGAGCTGCAGGGTTGAGCACATCGTTAGCACCTATCACAACAACGGCATCGGTCGATTTGAAGTCGTCGTTGATAGCCTCCATCTCAAACAGTTTCTCGTAAGGTATATCTGCCTCAGCAAGCAGCACGTTCATGTGTCCGGGCATACGACCTGCCACCGGATGAATAGCGAAACGCACGCGTGCACCGCGCATCTCAAGCTTGTCGGCAAGCTGCTTGACCATGTGCTGGGCCTGAGCAAGAGCCATACCATAGCCAGGAACGATAATAACATCCTTGGCCTCAGCAAGGACCGATGCCGCCGTCTTCTGTTTGGGTTGGTCGGCAGAAGCCTGCTCTGACCGGTCGGTTGAGACAACAGCCTGACCACCTTGGGCAAGTTGCTCACGCAAAGCACTCACCTCTTTGGTCAACGCTTCGATAGCGTCTAATAGTTGTTTTACTTCCATATCATTAAGTTGTTCTAATAGTTTTTCAAAATCGTCGGTTGCAGAGAATTGGGTTGACGCGCCATCGGCTGTCTTCTTGACCTCAACCGACTTGTTCAGAGCTCCGGCAAGCAGTATGCTTATCAGACTGCGGTTCATCGCTCTACACATTATCTGCGTGAGCAATAGTCCTGACGCACCCACTATGCCTCCCACTGCCACGAGGAAGATGTCGCCAATCGCCATACCGGCTATCGCGCCTGCCACTCCCGACAAGGAGTTGAGCAGTGAGATGGTGATGGGCATGTCGGCACCACCCACACGGATGGCAAACATATAACCGAAAGCAGACGTTACCAACACCGTCGCGATAGCCACCACAAGGCTTGAGCCTACCAGCGTACCCGCCACAATCATTGCCAGGGTAAGCACCAGCAAGGTCAGCGTTATTGCCGAGTGGCACGGATAAACGACGGGGCGCTGATTGATGAGCCTATGCAGCTTGCCTGCTGCCACTAACGACCCTACCAAGGTGATCATTCCCACAGCTATGGCTAAGATAGCCGTGAAACGGACGAACAGAGGATAGTCGGTTGTCGCAGCCATACCCCAGCCCATATAGGTCATCAGTCCCACCAGAGCCGAGGCACCTCCGCCTAAGCCGTTGAACAAAGCCACCAACTGAGGCATCTGTATCATCTGCGCACGCGAAGCCATCAGACTGCCAATCAACGCACCTATGATGATACCCACATAGATAGTCCATGCCGAGACGATGCCGTTGCTCCACACGGTCAGCACCACGCCCAAGAGCATGGCCATAGCCGACAAGAGGTTACCGGCCACAGCCGTCTTCACCCGACTCATCATCGAGATGCCTGCCATCACTGCTATAGAGAGCAGCACAGAACAGATAATCTGAACACTGAAGGTCATGACTTAGGCTTTTTCTTGTTAAACATACGCAACATACGGTGTGTTATGCCGAACCCGCCGAACACATTGACTGTGGCAAGAACGATAGCTAACACGCCGAAGAGCTGTGCCCACACTGTCTCACCCGAGAGCAACGACAGACCGGTGGAGGTCAGAGCCCCCACCAGCGTCACTCCCGACAGAGCGTTCATACCCGACATAAGAGGGGTATGAAGCAATGACGGCACGTTCCTGATAATAAAATAGCCGACTACGGTACAGACTACGAAGACGGCTATCAGAATAAGAGGATGGATCATATAAACAGTGGTTGAACCTTAGTTGAATACGACTCAGAGTCCCATAGCCTTGCGAGCACCTTGGTGCAACAGCTTTCCGTCGGTGCAGACAAGCGATTTGGCTATCACCTCGTCCTGCATGTTGAGCTCTATCTTACCATCTTTGACAAGATACTTAACGAGGTTATACATGTTGTTGGAGAACATCCATGTTGACGATGTGGGCAGCTCACCGGGTATGTTCTTCACACCGATAAGCGTAACACCATGCTTCTTCTCAATAGTGCCCTTAGGAGTGATCTCACAGTTACCGCCTTGGTCGATAGCTATATCTACGATGACCGAACCTTTCTTCATGCCTTTGACTGTCTCTTCGGTGATGATGACAGGAGCCAACTCTCCGGGGACGAGTACGGAGCAGAAGACGATATCCATCTGTTGGATAGTCTCTTTGAGCAACTCACGCTCATGGGCTAACACATCCTCAGGCAGAGCCTTGGCATAACCGCCTTCGCCTATAGCCAACTCAGCAGGCACACCCGTATCAACTATCTTAGCACCAAGCGACTGAGCGTTCTCGGCTGCCATCGGACGGATATCTGCAGCGTAGGTAACGGCACCAAGACGCTTGGCTGTTGCCAAGGCTTGCAGACCGGCTACACCCACACCTATAACCATAACCTTGGCAGGCTCGATCTTGCCAACGGCGGTGAACATCTGAGGGATGAAAGAGGTCATGTGGTCGGCTGCCATAATAATACCTTTGTAGCCGGCACAGGTTGACATCGATGTGAGAGCATCCATCGACTGAGCACGAGAGATACGAGGAATACAATCGAGAGTGAAAGCAGTAACGCCTTGAGCGGTTAACTTCTTGACCATCTCGTGGTTAACGGGAGAAGCCGGATGGATGAAGGTGATGAGATACTGACCTTTGTGCATCAGCTCCACTTCATGTTTCTGAAGCTCTTCGTTGAACAAAGGCTCCTTAACCTTCAAGATAAGTTCGGCCTGAGCATAGATGTCGGCAGCCTTGTCCATCAGTCGGGCACCTGCTGCCGCATAGTCCTCGTCGTGATAGAGAGCTCCGTCTCCTGCGTGTTTTTCTACCAATACGGTATAACCGTCTTTTACGAATTTTCCGACTGTCTCGGGAGAGCATGCCACACGGTTTTCACCATGCATGATCTCTTTTGGAATACCAATAATCATATTCGTGATTTTGTGTTTCATGGCGAGTCCTATCTCATGCCTCAGCAGGGGCGGACCCATTGTCCCTGAAGAGGGGGTATTTAATTAGATTTGAGGTCAAAAATTCAAGCGCAAAGATACAAAAGTTTTCCGACTCTGACAATATAACACTTATTTTTTTCAGAACTGACTCGATTTTTTTGATTATCGGTTGTATAGTCCGGAAAAATCAACTACCTTTGTCGCAATCAAGAGTCAAAGCTCTTTTCTCTTTTATACACGAATCGCAAACAAATACTTAATGATGAGAAGACCATACCGCTCATAACGCCGCATAAAGTTCCGTGTACTTCCGTGAAAATCCGTGTTCGTCAAAAAGAGAGCATCCGTGTAGAAAGAGAGCTTCCGTGTAGAAAGAGAGTTTCCGTGAGTTCCGTGTACTTCCGTACATAGAGAACATTCGTGAGATTCGCACAGGACAATTGTTGTTCGGATACTATCCGAACGCAATGAACGTTGCATACTACACCTCCGTGTACTTCCGTGAAAATCCGTGTTCGTTAAAAGAGAGCATCCGTGTATTTCCGTGTGTTCCGCACATAGAGAACATTTGTGAGATTCGTGTGATTCGTACAGAAAAAAGAGCATCTGTGTATCAAACCACCCCTAACCCCTCCTTATCTAAGGAGGGGAGTTTACTCCCATCAGTGTACCTCCGTGTAAGTCCGTGTTCGTTAAAGAACCATTCGTGAGATTCGTGTGATTCGTACAGAAAAAAGAGCTTCCGTGTAGAAAGAGAGCATCCGTGTAGAAAGAGAGCATCCGTGTATTTCCGTGAAAATCCGTGTTCGTTAAACAACATTCGTGTGATTCGTACAGAACAAAGAGCTTCCGTGCATCAAACCACCCCTGCCCCTCCTTATCCAAGGAGGGGAGTTCTCTCCTTCCGTGT
>CAMHOK010000070.1 GCA_946186735.1 uncultured Bacteroidales bacterium | reverse complement strand
GAGATAAGTTTCTATGTACAACAATGCGAACATGAACATTGGAGTGTAAGTGAACTGAAACGTCAGAAGAAAAGTCTTCTATTTCAACGTCTCGCATTAAGCAAAAACAAAGAAGGGGTTTTGCAATTAGCCAGAGAAGGACAAGTAATAACCAAACCTGAAGATATATTACATGACCCGGTTGTTTTAGAGTTTGCGGGTATCGAAACTAAGCCTTTGTATAAAGAAGGTGACCTCGAAGAGGCGCTATATACGCATTTGGAACAATTCCTTTTAGAGTTAGGCAAAGGCTTTACATTTATAGGCAGGCAACAGCGCCTAAATATAGGCGGACGCTATTTCTATGTCGACTTGGTCTTCTATCACCGTATTCTTAAATGCTTTGTGTTGATAGACTTGAAACGCGGTGAGATTCAGCATGAGGATATAGGTCAGATGAATTTATACCTCAACTACTTTGCAGCAGAGGAAAATACAGAAGACGATAATCCTCCTATTGGTATTATCTTAGGTTCTGAGAAAGACCGCTTATTGATGGAATATGCGTTGCATGGTATATCAAACCAACTATTTGTGAGCCGTTACCAACTATATTTGCCGAATCGTGAACAGTTAGAAAGAGAGTTACAGCAAGTGCTTTTAGACGATAATAAAGAAAAATAAATAACCGCTTATGGCAAACCTCATTTAGTGAAGAGCTGTTCATAGGCAAACAATATATCGTCGCTTACAAGACGTTAAAGAGTAAAAAGTATATATCAAATACAATAGCGCAAAGCGTTGCGCAATAACATATTATTAATTAGCGTTTGCTATTTATTCGAGATGCCTCTAAAATTTGCCGATTGAAGAACCTCTAACATCGAATAAGTTACAACGCCCACTTTGCGTGGGTGGAACTTATGTTAGATGGGGTTAGGCCAAATACCTTTAGAATCATAAGCGAAGCCCTCGCTTTTTGTATAGGTATTTGACCTTCCCGTCTCTCGATAAGTAGCGAACCATAACAAACGCTACTATGACAGAGCACGAGTACTTGCAACGGATTCACCAGCTGGAGAAGCAGGTAGAGCGTCTTCAGACGGAAATCAAGAAAAACAGCGAGACGCAATATGGTTTGCGTTGGATGGATGTGCCCGAAGCCTTTGAAGCGGAGGCTGAGAATGCCATCCCTACTTTAGAGGAAGTAAAAGAGAACGCCATCACCAATGACGATGGCAAACCCACGCATATTCTGATTGAAGGCGATAATTTTCACGCCCTCACATGCCTCAATTATACCCATAAGGGCAAGATAGATGTCATCTATATTGATCCGCCGTACAATACCGGTTCAGATGGTTTCGTGTATAAAGACAAGCGCGTATTGGATAAGTTCCCTGATGGTACAACGGTGCCAACGGATCACCCGCTGCGTCATAGTTATTGGCTGTCCTTCATGCACAAGCGTTTAGAACTCGCCAAGAACTTGCTTTCCGATAGAGGGGTTATCTTTATTTCTATTGACGATAATGAACAAGCCAATCTTAAACTGCTCTGCGACCAAGTGTTTGGAGAGAAGAATTTTGTTGCGCAGATTGTATGGCAAAAGATACATAGTATTAAAAATGATGCTCGATATTTTTCACAAAGCCATGAGTACGTACTAGTATATGCTCGAAATATTGATTCTGTTGAAATACAACTACTACCAAGAACAGAAGCAATGAATAGCAGATATACAAATAAGGATAATGACCCAAGGGGGCCGTGGCAATCAGGAGATTTAGTCGCAAATGGAGAAAGGACAAATGGTCATTTTATTGTTACTAGCCCCAAAACAGGAAAACAATTTGATGTCCCTCAAGGGAAACATTGGGTATACTCTGAGGCTAATTTATTAGAATTGGTTGCGAATAATTCAATATGGTTTGGAGAAGATGGTAATTCATTTCCAAGAAAAAAGAGATTCTTAAGTGAGGTACAAGGAGGAAGAACACCCAATACAATATGGTTAAGCGAAGAAGTCGGTAATAATCAAACTGCAACTAGAGAAATAATTGATTTATTTAACGAGAGAGGAAAATTCGATTTCCCTAAACCACTATTTTATATACAACAATTAATTCTATTGGGATCACAACCATCCTCTACCATCCTTGACTTTTTCGCCGGCAGCGGAACAACGATGCACGCGACGATGCAGTTGAATGAGGAAGATGGCGGACACAGGCAATGTATCTTGGTGCAACAGAATGAGAATAATATCTGCGAAGCCGTAACCTACGAGCGCAACAAACGCGTCATGCAAGGTTATACTAATGCAAAAGGCGAAGTCGTTGCAGGGCTTGGCAACTCGATGAAATACTACCGCACGGCGTTTGTGGGCGAGCACAAGATTACGGACATCACCGATGCAGACAAAGTGGCTCTGACGCAGAAAGCCGGTTGTCTCTTGGCACTCGGTGAGAATAACTTAGAGGAGATAAAGACCGCTAAGTCGTACCAGATATTTGCACTCCGCAAGGGCGACAAACCGACCAACGATTTTGGCTTTACAGCGGTCTATTTCTCCGGCAACCTCTTGCATTTTGTAGATTTCCGCCGTGAGATAGAGCAGATTCAGGAGGAACATCCTTTGTCCCGCATCGCCGTGTATGTGTTCACATGGGGCGACCCCTCTATTTTTGAGAATGAGTTTGACAACCTTGCGGGCATTACCATCAAACCCATTCCGCAACCGATATTAGAGATTTATCAGAACATCCACCAATTATAATACTATGGCTCAATTTAATATGCTTGCGTTTCAGCAGAACGCAGTAGAGGAATTAACGGCGCAGTTCAAATCCATCTGGTTTGCCAACAATGATTTCAAACACGAGATAGTGTTTAAGTCGCCGACGGGCAGCGGTAAGACCTTCATGGTGTCTAACTTCATCAACGGCTTGCACACGCAGCCCGATTGGAATGAAGATGTGGCGTATGTGTGGATTACGTTCTCGGATGATCTGGCGATGCAGAGCAAAGACAAGTTCTTTGAGTATTTCCATCCGAATATCGGCAACCAACTGCTTACCGTCCGGGATTTCAACCAAGGTGTACTCAAACGCAACGACATCCTGTTTCTTAACTGGCAGAAACTGGTGTCGCGACGGGCAGCCGATCGTGTGATCCGTCGGCCGGATGATGAGCGACTTTATAAAGAAACGGGCTTTTATTTTGAAGATGTGGTAGAACGCACACACGACGAGGGACGACAGATAGTGATGATTATAGACGAGAGCCACAAAAATGTTACGGACGCATCTATGCGTGACGTAATTAATCCTCTGAACCCTAAAATCATACTGAAAGTATCGGCTACGCCTACTTCCGAACCATCCATTAGCGATATTCGGCATGACCGCGCAGGATTTGTAGAGGTGGAACGCGAGGATGTGATAGCTGCAGGGCTGATAAAGGAAGAGATAATCTCGCAGACCGAGGAAGATCTGAATGTGTTTGAGAATATCGACCATGATTATCTGCTGTTAGATTTAGCAATGGAGAAACGCGCCGAACTGAAAGCCGAATGGGAGCGTGTCGGTAGAAATGTCAATCCGTTGGTATTGATTCAGTTGCCGGACGATGATAGACGAACGCAAGATTTAGGTGTAAAGAAAAAAGAGGAGATAGTAACTGAATATCTGCTCAAGAAGGGTGTGCCGGCGAACCATATTGCCAAATGGTTTGATAACAAGAAAGAGAATATCGAATATATCTCTGATAATGACAACCCTGTCGAATATATGCTCTTTAAGTATGCAGCCGGAACAGGATGGGATTGCCCGCGTGCACATATATTGGTGATGTACCGTGAGGTCCAATCTGATACCTTCCGCACGCAGACACTCGGACGTATTCTGCGTATGGCTATTCCAGGTGCGGACCTGAGCGGACATCCTGCCCTCAAAACGGGCTATCTCTATACCAACTACCGCCGTAATGAGGTGGTGAACCCCAAAGATAGCAAAGAAAATAAGCCTAAGACCGCTATCTCCAAACTGAGTGCTGAATATCAGAAGGCAGAGGCTCTTGAACAATTTGGAACAGAGGTTACGCGTACACTGTTTAATATGATACCTGAAGCTAATCCATACGAAGCAGCAAAGCAAGTAAGTCACGTGATGTCAACTGTTGTTCAGAAAGCACAAGTGACAGCCAATAAGATACAAGAGATAGTGGCTCAAGAGAGAGATTATTATTCTCGCCAAGCCAAGATAGATGAGCAGAAACAGTTGTTGCAACAAACAGTAGAAGCGGAAGTGCCTTCCATCTTTACCGCAGAGCAACATCAAGAAGCGCGAAAAGCGGTTTTGCAAGCCATTAGGCAACAAATAGCTCAGATGACAGCCGGCGTGACCGGTGTGCGCGACCAAGATTTAGTGATTGACCCCATTCTCAAATCAGACTTTCAATCGCGTGGCGATTATGGTGATGTAGGTAGAGCAAGCGATTTTCAATCGTCGTTTATCGGGAGCTTTAATAGCTATTTCGGAACGAGCGATAATGAAATTCTTACGCTGCAAGAACAGCAGGCGATGTTGCGTGCCAAAGGTGTTGACCCGGATGCTCGGTATGAGCGCAGCGTAATGGCAAATGCCCGTTTTCGCAATTATGACGAGGATATTAACAATGAGTATGGGCGTGATGTGATGGTGGAGGTGTCCAACAACGATGTGGAGAAACTATTCAGTTATCGCTGCTATGAGATATTACAGGAACAGACGGAGGATGATGCCAAGTTAGGCAATATCGCGCGTTCGTGGGCTCCACTCAAAGAGGCACTCCGTCAGTGGTTTAAAGTGGCCATACCCGGCTATTCTTATATCAGCCAATATAAGTTGTTTCTCAAAGATACTGATCGCAAAGAGAATAGTGTCTTCCGTCGAGTCATAACACAAGCCTTACGCGAGTATATACCAATTCGCAATGAGGTGATGAGAAAGAAGATGCAACGCCTCGCCGAGCAGGAAGCGGAAGTCTTTACTATCAAAGCCCAATATGCTTATACCGAAGATATGAAAGAATTTCAACCGGCGGCATTGAGTATTGTCAAACCATTTCGATTACTCGAGAATTATGCCGGCAGAGATAATGAGGTTAAATTTATTCAGTTCTTGGAAAGCAATCCGCAGAAGATAGAATGGTGGTTCAAAAACGGAACAGGCAAAGATGCTTTAGGTATCCGTTATACCGACCACACAACTGACAAGGAACGCATCTTCTATCCTGACTGGATTGTTAAATTCAGAGGTAAAGAAGCTCTGGGCATTTTTGATACTAAAGGCGGATTTACTGCATCAGAATCAGAGGTGGAAGATAAGGCAGAGGCGCTATCTGCCAAAATCTTAAGTTTGAACGCTAATCAGCAAAAACGCTATTTGTATTGTGGAGGAATAGTGATTCAGCAAGAAGGTCTGTGGCTCTATAATGACAATCCTACTTACAGCAACTATGCTTCCGATAAAAATAAATGGAAAAACATTACGGATCTATTAGGATAATTACGACATATCCGTTCAGACGCACTCACATGCGTCTCTACACAACGCTGGTTCAGTTCTTTTACATATCCCGTAGGGATTTGCGCTTAATAGAATGGTCGAATACAAATATAAATGATATCCCGTAGGGATTTTCGTTAAAACGTTATATCCCTTGAACGAAATTCCCTACGGGAAAGGGTAGTGGGTGGTGATGCCTAATTAGCTATTGAACGACATTCCCTACGGGAAAGCAATCTGCGTCATCTGAACAATCTGTGTCATCTGTGCGAGATTCCATTATGTCTGTGGTGGAAGAAAAAAAACGATCTGTTAGTATCTGTCAGGATCTGCTCTATCTGCGGTTAATTTAAGAAACAACAAACAGAAGAAGAGCGTGCCCTCAGGCACGCTCTTCTTGTATCTTATCCGTTGTTGACAGATGCTGTATCTCTCAATAGATGGTATCTGTCAACACAGCTTGTGTTTATCCGAGGAAGGAGAGTAGGAGTCCGGCGGCTACGGCTGAGCCTATCACGCCTGCCACGTTCGGTCCCATGGCGTGCATGAGAAGGAAGTTGGAGGGGTTCTCTTCTTGTCCTACCTGCTGACTGACGCGTGCTGCCATCGGTACGGCGCTCACGCCGGCTGAGCCGATGAGCGGGTTCATCTTCTCTTTGGTGAACAGGTTCATGAACTTAACGAGCAGCACGCCGCCTGCTGTGCCGCAACCGAAGGCAACGATACCCATAGCGAGGATCATCAAGGTCTTCACATTGAGGAACGAGGCGCCGGTGGCTGTAGCACCAACCGACAGACCGAGGAAGATGACAACGATGTTCATCAGCTCGTTCTGTGCTGTCTTCGACAGACGGTCAACCACACCACACTCTTTCATCAGGTTACCCAACATGAGGCAGCCGATAAGGGGAGCGGCGTCGGGCAGGATGAGTGCTACCACTGTTGTTACCATGATAGGGAAGACTATCTTCTCGGTCTTGCCTACGGCACGCAGCTGTTTCATCTTGATGGCACGCTCTTTCTTCGTGGTCAGTGCTCGCATGATAGGAGGCTGAATGACGGGTACGAGTGCCATGTAGGAGTAAGCTGCTATAGCGATAGGCCCGAGCAGCTCGGGTGCGAGTCGTGAGGTGAGGAAGATGCTGGTAGGTCCGTCGGCTCCTCCGATGATACCTATTGAGCCTGCTTGTGCTTCGGTGAAGCCCATAGCGTTAGCGCAGAGGAAAGTGAGGAAGATACCTATCTGAGCGGCAGCTCCCAGCATGAGCGACTTAGGATTGGCGATGAGCGGTCCGAAGTCGGTCATGGCTCCCACACCGATGAAGATAAGGCAGGGATAGACACCGGCTTTGACTCCTATGTAGAGCACATCGAGCAGTCCGCCCTCTTTGAGTATGGCACCGTAAGAGTGATAAGCCGGACTGTTAGGGTCGAGGAAAGCAGACCACAGCTCTGAGTGGAACATGCCGGAGCCGGGTAGGTTGGTGAGCAACATACCAAAAGCTATGGGCAGCAGGAGCAGTGGTTCGTATTGCTTCTTGATGGCAAGGTAGAGGAGGAAGAAAGAGATGAGCAGCATGACGAGCTGACGCCAGTCGCCGGTCGCCTCTTGCTTGTCGAAGACGCGCACTATGCCCATCGTCATGAAGAAGTCTTTCACTTCTTGCCACACGCTCTCTTCTCCTGCTTCTTCTTCTGTTGCCACTAAGTCGGAGAGGGTCTGTAACTCTTCTTGCACAGCCATGGTCTCTGCCTGAGCGACAGCTACATCTTCTTGCTCGACAGCAGCAGTAGCCGTCTCTTGGGCGAAGGTGGTTGCCGACAAGAGGAGCACAAGGCTTAGAATAATCGATTTGAGATAATTCATTGGGTCAATTATAAGCGGGTTCAACTCTCTGTCTTATCCAATCACAACAAGGAGGTCGTCTTGCATCACGTTCTGTCCGGCAGCCACAGCCACTTGCTTGACGGTGCCATCGGCTTCGGCTAAGATGGGGTTCTCCATCTTCATCGACTCGAGGGTGAGCAAGGTGTCGCCTTTCTTCACTGCTTGTCCCACGCTCACTTCCACTTTGACTACCGATCCGGGCAGTGGGCTGAGCACCTTGAGTCCGTTAGCGGGAGCCTGTGCGGGAGCTTGAGGTTGAGGAGCAGCTTTGGGTTGAGGTGCTGCCTTAGGTTCGGCCTTAGGTGCTGCCTGAGCTTGAGCGGTGGCAACGGTCTCGATATCGATGAGTTTGTCGTCTTGCATCACGTTCTTGCCGGGCTCCACCAACACAGCCTTGACCGTACCGGCATACTCCGACTTGATGCTGTTCTCCATCTTCATCGATTCCATGGTGAGCAACTCGTCACCCACATTAACCTTGTCGCCTACCTTGACATTTACCTTGACGATAGAACCGGGCAGAGGAGCCTTAACCGACTGCGAGCCGGTTGACTGCTGTGCGTTGCTTACCACCTTGGCTACTTGTGCGATAGTGTGGCGCTTAGGAGCCTCTTCATTTTTTTCTATCTCAACCTTGAACGATGTACCATTGACGGTTACTTCTGCTAAGTTGTCGGATATCTCGTTGACGGTAGTGTTGTATTTATGACCGTCGATAATGAATTTAAATTCTTTCATTGTTGTTTATCTGTGTAGGTTGTTCATACCATAGAGTTTGGAGTTCCATGGGGAATATCTGCGCTCTATCTTTTTAATAGTAATCTTGGTTGGCTCTTCGTCATGTACGCCGTTGTAGTACAGGTGTAGTGCCATGGCTATGGCGGCGGTAGCGTTGCCGGTGAGAGTGATCTTCTCGGAGTTCTCACGGCGCGGAGCTCCAACAGCTTCAGGAACTTCAGTGGGTTTCTCTACTTTTACTCGTGGACGCATAATTATTCCAAATAGTTTTAGTATGTAAATAAGAACCACTAACAAGAGGAACACAAGTGAGAACCCGAGTAGGGTTACCATCCAGATGTGTGACCAATTAGCTGCAAGTAGTATCATAATGAATGCTTACTTTTTAGAGTGGTATGTTTGAATGTTTCTTGAGAGGATTAGTCAGTCGCTTGGTCTGCAGCATCTCGAAGGCTCTGATGATGCGTGCTCGAGTGTTGCGAGGCTCAATAACATCGTCGATATAACCACGGTTAGCAGCCTGATAGGGCGAAGCGAACTTCTCTTTATACTCCTCTTCTTTCTCAGCGATGAAGGTCTTTTTCTCTTCCGGATCTTCGATAGCTTTGATAGCTTTGGCTTGCAGTACACCTACGGCACCGCTTGCACCCATCACGGCTATCTCGGCGTTAGGCCAAGCGTAGCACATGTCGCCGCGCAGTTGTTTGCACGACATGACGATATGGCTTCCGCCGTACGACTTACGCACGGTGATGGTTACCTTAGGCACGGTGGCCTCACCATAAGCGAACATGAGCTTGGCTCCGTGGTCGATGATACCTGCATACTCTTGTCCTGTACCGCAGAGGAAGCCGGGCACATCGACGAGTGTGAGTATCTGGATGTTGAAAGCGTCGCAGAAGCGAACGAAGCGGGCAGCCTTACGTGAAGCGTCGCAGTCGAGCACACCGGCAAGCCAGTTAGGCTGGTTGGCGATGATACCTGTGGAGCGACCGTTGAAACGAGCAAAACCGCAGATGATGTTCTTGGCATAGTCTTTCTGCACTTCCATGAAATCGCCATCATCAACGATGGTGTAGATGATGTCTTTCATGTTGTATGGTTTGTTGGGGTCGTCAGGAACGATGTCGTTCAGACTATCCTCGATGCGAGCGGGGTCATCGTGGCACTCGTAGAGCGGAGCCTCTTCCATGTTGTTCTGCGGGATGAAGCTTACCAGACGGCGTACCTCCTGGATAGCCTCTTCCTCGGTGGCAGCAACGAAATGAGTGACACCCGATTTGGTGGCATGCACTCTGGCACCACCCAACTGCTCAACCGTCACATCCTCGCCTGTTACCGATTTGACAACCTTAGGTCCGGTGATGAACATGTATGAGTTCTGCTCGGTCATCATGATGAAGTCGGTGAGAGCGGGCGAATAGACAGCACCGCCGGCGCAGGGACCGAAGATGACAGATATCTGCGGAACGACGCCTGATGCTAAGATGTTACGCTCGAAGATCTCGGCATAACCGGCAAGAGCGCATGCTCCTTCTTGTATGCGGGCTCCACCTGAGTCGTTCAGACCGATGATAGGAGCACCAAGCTTCATTGCCATATCCATAACATGGCATATCTTCTGTGCCATAGTCTCAGACAGCGAACCGCCGATGACGGTAGCGTCTTGTGCGAATACGAAGACCAGACGACCATCGATAGTACCCGAGCCACAAGCTACACCATCGCCAAGGAACACTTTCTTCTCCATGCCGAAGTCGGTGCAACGGTGAGTGAGGAACATATCAACTTCTTCGAAAGAGTCTTCATCAAGCAGCATATTGATACGCTCGCGAGCGGTATAACTGCCTTTGGCATGATGTTTCTCT
>CAMHOK010000069.1 GCA_946186735.1 uncultured Bacteroidales bacterium | reverse complement strand
ATCAAACCACCCCTGCCCCTCCTTATCCAAGGAGGGGAGTTCTCTCCTTCCGTGTACCTCCGTGTAAGTCCGTGTTCGTTAAACAACCATTCGTGTGATTCGTACAGAAAAAAGAGTTTCCGTGTAAAAAAAAATAAGGAGCCTGCCCTCACGGGTTGGCTCCCTCCCAAAATGAAACCAAAACACAAATTATGATCGGCTTTTTTTAATGTTGCGCCAATCAATACAACATTGTTTCAAAAACAAATAGTCCAACTTTTTCGCTGCAAAGGTACAAAAAAAATCTAATCCTCCAAATTTTTATAGCAAAAAGATATAAAAAATCTTTCATCTTGCAGCAAAAAGTTCGGCGATAGCCCATCAACACACACTTCTGAGCACTCAATTTTTTTTGCGTGGCAAAGGCAAGACCATTTATTTACTCTTTTCATAAATTTATCAACAAAAAAAAGTGTAGATATTGCGACATTGGTAGAGTTTTTGTAACTTTGCCCGACAAAAAATACTCCGTCACCTTAACAATCGTAAAACCTTCTTTTATTCGTTTTCTCACATGTCGCAACTCTCTCACACAGATTTTGATAACATTACCGCCTTTTATTTCATAGGCATAGGTGGTATAGGAATGAGTGCTTTAGCTCGCTATTGCCATTCGAAGGGTTATGTTGTGGGTGGTTACGACCGTCAGCAGGGCGAGTTGTGTCATGAGTTGGAAGAAGAGGGCATACGCGTTGTTTACGAGGAGCAGAGCGATGCCATCTCCGAGCCGTTCACCGACCCCAAGCATACCATTGTTATCTACACCCCTGCCATCTCGGCTGACATGCCGCAGCTCGTTTATTTCCGCGACAACGGCTTCGTCATCATGAAGAGAGCTGAGTTGCTGGGCATTATCACACATCGTATGCGTGCTCTGTGCGTAGCCGGCACACATGGTAAGACCACCACCAGCACTATGCTCGCGCACCTCATCTACCTCTCAGACATCAACTGCAACGCTTTCCTCGGGGGCATAAGCTGCAACTACGGCACCAACCTCATCCTGCAAGAAGACAGCAGTTATGTCGTTGTTGAGGCCGATGAGTTCGACCATAGCTTCCTCCAGCTCACACCTTTCATGACCGTCGTTACCAGTATCGACCCCGACCATCTGGATATCTACGGCGACCCCGAGCACTACCGACAGGGCTTCGAAGACTACTGCGCAAGGATAGTCAAAGGTGGGGTGTTGCTGCTCAAACAAGGACTACAGATCAACACCCGTCTGCAAGAAGGTGTGAAGACCTTTACCTATGGCGTGGTGGAGGACGACAGAACCGACAACCTGCCCAACTTCTACGCCTCTAACATACGCCAGAAGAACGCCTCTATCTTCTTCGATTTTCACACCCCGAGCGACACTCTCTACGACCTCAAGTTAGGGGTGCCCGTCTTCATCAATATCGAGAACGCGGTGGCTGCCATGGCGATAGCATGGTTAGTGGGAGTAGAGACGAGCGAGATCCGACTCGGTATAGCCTCTTATACAGGAGTGAAGAGGCGCTTCAACATCATCGTCAATAATGACGACATCAGTTATATCGACGACTACGCACACCACCCCAAAGAGCTCGAGGCGAGCATACGCTCTATCCGACAGCTCTTCCCCGAGAAGAAGATAACAGGTATCTTCCAGCCTCACCTCTACACCCGCACACGCGACTTCGCAGACGATTTTGCACGAGTGCTCTCCGAGTTAGACGAGGTCATACTGCTGCCTATCTATCCCGCACGAGAGAAACCGATAGAAGGTGTCAACTCACAGATGCTGCTCAACAAGATCACCTGCCCCGACAAACAACTGGTTGACAAAGACCAACTCCTCGACACCCTCAGAGACCGACACCACCAAGTCATCCTCACCCTCGGAGCCGGCAATATCGACCAAATGGTGGAACCTATCAAGAACATGCTCAACTCAAGAAACTGAACATAAGCCTACCTTACTATGAAACAATGGCAGAAAATACTTGCTTACACCTCAGCACTGCTCATCGTAGTGTATGCTGTTGTGGTATGTACTATGCCGCGTGTGAGACACGAGGGCACCGTCTGCCAGAAGATTGATGTCGTCATCACCGATAGCACCCAACGCCAATATGTCCGATCCGGTGAGATACTGCACTACCTCAGAGAGGCAGGTCTGTCCCCAGTAGGTCAGCCCTACGAACTCATTGCGTGTCACACCATCGAAGAGTATGCCGCACGACACCCTATGATTGACCAAGCCGAGTGTTACAAGACCACCGATGGCAATGTCAAGCTCCTGCTCACACAACGGCAACCCGTGCTTCGAGTGGCTAACGAAGGCAACTATTTCGTTGACAACCACCGCCAGATAATGCCTCTCCGATCGACCACTGCCACTTATGTGCCTGTGGTTACCGGACGAGTAAGCAAACGGATGGCATGCGAAGAGCTCTTCGACTTCGTACTATGGCTCCAAGACTCTAAGTTCTGGGACGCACAGATAGAACAGATCAATGTCAACGAACAATTAGAGATAGAACTCGTACCCAGAGTGGGCTCCGGCACTATACTGCTCGGCAGACTCGACAACGACTACCCTAAACGACTCAATAAGCTCAAGAAACTATATACCGAAGGCTTCCAAACCATCGGGTGGAAAAGCTATAGAGAGATAGACCTTCGCTACAAAGACCAAATAGTATGCAGATAATCATCACAACATCATTTAACACCTAAACCTATGAAGAAAAAAACTACCAAAAGACAATCAGATGCCCTATCCGAGCCCTTGGTTGCGTTCGACTTCGGGAGCTATGACATCAAAGCCATGGCTGCCGAGTACAACCCCGACGAGCCTCTTCATATCCTCGGCGTGGAACGCACCGATAGGCACCACAGTATTCGTAACGGCATCATCAACGACACCTCAGAGACAGGCTTCAACATCCGTAACATGCTCATCAAACTGAGCAACAGACTGTCCAGCATCTCTGAGTTGCCCTCTGCTTTCGTCAGTCTGGGCGGCAAGAGTATGCAACTGGCACGCATCCCTGCCAAACGCAACTTAGGGCGACGACTCACCGTCTCCAAAGCCGTTATGGAGGGGATGGAGAACGAATGTAAAGAGAAGATTCGTCTTGCCTACCAAAGCAAAGACCTCGAGGTTATCGACATCAAACCCTACGAGTTCATCCTCGATGGCGAACTGCAGTATGAGGCTCCTACTAAGGAGCAGAAAGTACAGAACTTAGAGATCCATTATGT
Organism: uncultured Bacteroidales bacterium; assembly: GCA_946186735.1. Lineage (GTDB taxonomy): Bacteria > Bacteroidota > Bacteroidia > Bacteroidales > Paludibacteraceae > Colicola. The sequence continues at coordinate 6,770 of CAMHOK010000069.1, read as the reverse complement.
GGCTTTCGTGGCTAACACCGCTATCAACTACAACCTCATGGCAAGCTTCGCCCGCTCAGGCGTGGTGATAGAGAACATGTGGATACGACCCTTGGCTCACCTCACCGCCCTCACCACCGACGAAGAGCAGTCGCTGGGCTGCGCTATACTTGACTTAGGAGACCAGACCACAACACTGAGTATCGTCAAAGACCACCACTTCATCTACTCAAAAGTTATCCCTATAGGAGCCGACAACATAACACGCGACATACAACAGCAGGGTATAAGCATGGAAAATGCACGCAAGCTCAAGCACCTCTATGGATATGCCGAAGAGAAAGCCGTGCCTAAGAACCAAAACATAAGCATACCCTCAGAACAAGAACCCAAGACTTATGTTAAGATGACCACCACCTTCCTGGCTATGATCATCCGCTCAAGACTCAACGAGATAATAACACCACTCTTCAACGACCTCAACAACCGCTTCAAAGACGATGTGACCAAACTATACATAACAGGTGGCGGCGCCATGCTCAAAGGTATCAAAGAATATCTGCAGAGCCTCACTGAGGTGGAAGTCGAATATGGGTCGCATGCCGACTGGCTCGACGAGCAGACACCCAAAGAGTACTACGCTCCCGAGTATAGTGCGCTCGTCGGCACACTCATCCTCGCCGATGAGAGCCGACAGTCAGGCAACAACCCCAAACAGCAGGGACCTATCAAAGCCGACTCGTTCTGGATAAGAATGAAAGAAAAGATTGAAAGAAAAGTGGTAACACTCTTCGACGACGAAACAACTAATAACTAACCCGAAACTCATACAACTATGATAACATCAGATCTACCGATAAAAGATATCGAATTTGAAGCCGACAGCATCATCAAAGTAATAGGTGTAGGCGGAGGCGGAGGCAACGCAGTCAATTATATGTACCATCAGGGTATCAAAGATGTGTCTTTCCTCATCTGCAACACCGATCGTCAGGCACTCCTCAAGATGGATGTGCCCGCTAAGCTGCAGTTAGGCCAGAAAGGTCTTGGAGCCGGTGGTAAGCCTGAGAGAGGCCGTGAGCTGGCTCAAGAGAGCGTTGAGCGCATCAAAGAGGCTCTGAGCGACGGCACCGAGATGGTCTTCATCACCGCAGGTATGGGAGGCGGCACCGGCACCGGAGCCGCACCCGTAGTGGCACAAGTGGCACAAGAGATGGACATACTGACCGTAGGAGTAGTTACCATCCCCTTCGCTTTCGAGGGTATCCGACAGATACGCAAAGCGATGGTGGGCATAGCACAACTGGCCGAACATACCGACGCACTGCTCGTCATCAACAACGAGAAGCTCAAACAGATCTATCCCGACTTCGACCTGCCTAACGCCTTCAATCGCTCCGATGAGGTAGTGGGCAATGCCGCCAAAGCTATAGCCGAGATAATAACCATACCCGGATATATCAACACCGACTTCGCTGACGTGTTCAACACCCTCAAAGGTGGCAATATGGCTATCATGAACGTGGGTGAGGCAGAAGGCGAAGAGCGTATCACACGAGCCATACAGAACGCCCTGCACTCACCTATCGTCAACACTACCGATGTGAGAGGCGCGAGCCGCATACTGCTCAACTTCTACTGCTCACGACAGAACGCTATACGCATGGCTGAACTCGACCAGGTGGACCGCTTCCGCGAGAGCGTAGGCGAAGATGTGGAAGTAAAATGGGGAGCCACCTACGACGACTCGCTCGGAGATAAAGTGAAGGTTACACTCATCGCCACCGGCTACTCCGTGAGCGACCTGCCGGGACTCACCAGCGCTTTAGAAGAGGCAGAACACACAAGCAAAGAGCCCGTCAGGACACCTAACACCGGTACTATCGACACTTATATCTTGCAAAACTACGGCACTAAAGAACAGCCCGAAGATGTAAAGTTAGAGATCAACCAACCCAAGACCGACGAGCAAGAACAGTCCGAGGACAACAAAGAGGAGCAGCCCGAGAACAACAAAGAGGAGCAGCCCGAGACCGAACCTCAGAAGCTTGCCGAAGACAACAAGCAGGAAGAGACGACCGACGACGAGATAAGGCTCGAGGAACAGGACTCTGACGATGATGCCAAACGCTTGAAGAACTACAGCGACAACATCACCGACGACACTATCCTGCTCGAAGAAATCGACCTCAACTCACAAGACTACGACGACACACCCGCTTGGATGCGCCGACAGAAATAAAGACATATTCAACAACAAAAGATTATCAACATGACACTTTTCGATCAGATCAGCGAAGACATCAAAAAAGCGATGCTCGCTAAAGATAAAGTTGCTTTAGACGCACTGCGCGGAGCAAAGAAAGAGTTTCTTGAAGCCAAGACAGCCAAAGGCTCAGATGGCGACCTCAAAGACGAACAAGCAGTACGCATACTGCAGAAGATGATCAAACAAAGAAAAGAGTCGGCAGAGATGTATACCCAAGCCGGCCGACAAGAGCTCGCTGATAACGAGATGGCACAGGTCAAGGTCATCGAACAATACCTGCCCAAGCAGATGAGCGAAGAAGAACTCACCGCTGCGCTTCAACTCATCATTCAACAAGTGGGGGCGCAAGGACCACAAGACATGGGCAAGGTGATGGGCTCTGCCACCAAACAGTTGGCAGGCAAGGCCGAAGGCAAAGCCATCTCGATGAAAGTAAAAGAGCTGCTCAATAAATAACAACCCTCAGCGCATACTCAACAGACTTAACATCATACACTCAGCATTGCATGGTTCCTAAGTTCTTACGCATCTACGACTTCGAGCGATATCTGACCAACAAGCAAGCAACACCCGCTCCTTATTTCGATATCGACGAAGTCGAAGAGATGTTTCATTATTATCTTGATTGTGGTCTTGACGATTACGCTCTGCTTCTGCTCGACTATGCAGCCGAGCAGCACCCCGATACGGAGGCTATAGATGAGATGAGAATAGAATATCTGCTGCATGAAGGCAAGGCTGCTGAGGCCCTGGAACTCATCAATCAGCTCAAGGAAGAAGATGACGACTCTTACATCTACTCTTTCCGTGTGTCTGCCTTAGCACAACTCGGACGCATCGACGAAGCCGATTATTGGGCACAAAAGATGCTCGAGGATGACAAAGAGTCTGTCGATACCCTTGCTTTCAACATTGCCGTCTCTTACACCGAGGCCGGCATCAAAGATAAAGCACTCTACTACTTCCTGCTCTCCAAACAAGCCAACCCTAACTGCATTGACACTCTATGGGCTCTCTCTGATTGCTATCTGCACCTACCCGACCTCCACAAAGCTCTCGACTACACCGAACAAGTGATTGCGGCAGAACCGTATTTCGCCTCCGCCTGGGACCGAAAAGCCTACATCCTCTATCAGTTACACCAACTACGAGAAGCCTATGACGCCACCGAGTACGCACTCGCTATCGACCCATATTATACCTCTTCTTTGTTCACCAGACTGCTCATAGAAACAGATTGGGGACAGACCGATAAATATCGGCAGACCATCGATCGCATCGTCGAATACTCCGACCAACCGGACACCGACCTCAACTTCATCATCGAACTGATGAACAACCTATCACTCACCGAAGATGTGGAGTACTGTAAGGCCAAACTACAACAGTTAGAGCACGAACAACTCTTCACACCCGACCACTCACTCTCTGATAACCAATGAAGAAAAAACTCATCCTTTCCTGTCTCTTTCTTGCTCTTGTCTTCCCTTTAGCCGCTCAAGCAGAAGAGAAGACATCAGTAATAGAAGAGAAGACATCAGTAATAGACAACATCGAGCAATGGTATGCCCGCAACATGAACTACGGCAGTATCGTTGCTCTCATGACCATCGAGAGCAGCTTTATTCCGTTCCCCAGTGAGGTGGTCATCCCTCCCGCTGCCTATGTGGCACAGAACGAAGGCAGCTCGCTTAATGTGAGCTCGAGCTATCCGCTCAATGTGCTGCTCGTCGTTCTCTTCGGTACCATAGGAGCCTTGCTCGGAGCCCTCATCAACTACTACCTCTCGCTCTTCCTTGGACGACCTATCGTCTATGCTTTTGCCGATAGCCGAGTAGGACGACTGCTGCTACTCTCGTCGGAGAAGATAAAGAAAGCCGAGGACTACTTCAATCGTCATGGCAAGTCATCGACACTCATCGGACGCTTCATTCCCGGTATCCGACAACTAATAAGCATCCCCGCCGGACTGGCGAGGATGCCTATCTTGAGTTTCTGCTTATATACGTCTCTCGGTGCTTTCTGTTGGAACACCATACTTGCACTCATCGGCTATGTAGCACAAGGTCAGTCAGACCTCATCAACCGCTATAGCCACGAGCTGTCGTGGGCTCTCTTAGCTGTTGTAGTGGTGGCTGTGGCTTTCTTCGTCTGCCGGTTCTTCTACAAGAAGAGAAAAACCGCCGATGCCGACAAAGAGCCTAACGCTTAAGCCTAAGACCCAACGCATAGCGCCCACAGCGCCTACTCTCTTTTCTTTGCCCACTTAACGAACGTACCGAAGTTCTCTATACATGCCGCAATAAGGCTTGAGAGAACGAAAGCGATGATAAGGCTGATAATGCCATATCTGAGCATACCGTTGACAGCCTTGTTGCTTACTGCAAAATGACCCTGCAAAACCACAGGAGCGGTACACATACTCAGGTAATAATCTAACTTCTGCTCATAACGGAACAGCTCAAGCGTCTCGTTATGCAGCGTTACTATCTCTCGCTTGCCAAGCAAGAGGTTGAGGTCCTGACGCTTAGCCTGAATCTGAGCGTATGGCGACTGGTTGAAATAGAACTCACGGGTGAGCGAGTCGAGCACCTCTATCTGCTCATGGCAGAAGTCGGAATGACGCTGCAAGTCCTGGCGATAATACTCATAAGCCGAGTTGAGCAAGACATCAGAGTTGAGATAGTTGAGCAACGCTTTCTCATACTGCTCAAGCACACCCGCATCGTGCACCAACACGCGTATGGCTATGCGGTTGAACATACGGCAGTTGATGGTGTCGGTTGCAGGGAACTTACCCTGATAGTCAATCAAATCGGCAGTAGAATCGCCTAAGCAGTCGATGACATAGAAAGTCTCAAAAGCCTGTACATTCTTTGCCACTTCTTCCGATACACCAAGGTACTTCTGATTATTGACTGCGAAATACTTGGGGTTCTTCTGCGTCTTCTTATAAGGCTCAAGCATGGTCTTGACCATATCTACATGAGGTCCGTTGAGTATAGCCACCGTCTCTGCGGTGTACCACTTGTTACTCGGACGGGCAGCCCACAGACCATAGCCAACAATCAATACCGTGAGAGGCAAAGAGATCCACCACTTGCGAAGACACAGGTGCAAGCACTTGAGGAAGAAATTGCCTAACCATCGGCATGCCCCAACTATCCAATTGAAGAACTTAACGCAGAGTTCCCATAAAGTTATTTCCTGGTTTTCCATTATAAAGAAGTTGTTTTGACGGGCTTAGTATTCTGTCAGCCCAATAAATATGTTTATTTTCTATTCTGTTCAACCAATCAAAGGAAGAGAAGGTCAACAAGAATGTAGATAGGCAGCAGAACGACTAATGAGAAGCGTACCATATATCCGAAGAACGATGGCATCTTTATCCCGCTCTGCTCAGCGATAGCTTTCACCATGAAGTTAGGCCCGTTGCCTATATATGTCATCGACCCGAACATGACAGATGCTAAACTGATAGCTTTGAGCAGTATCTCTGGTATGCCTGCCACTATGTTCCCGCCAAAGGCAGCCATCTGGTCGGGTGTCAGACCCGTAGCCACACTATGGAAAGCAACGGCTGTAGGAGTGTTGTCAAGGAAAGAAGAGAGCAGTCCGGTAGAGTAATAGAACTGCCATGCATGACTCAAGCCTAACGTCGGGGCTTTAGCCGCGAGATAAGCCAGAGCCGGAGTCATCGTGGTGAATATACCAAGGAACAGCACTGCCACCTCGATGATCGGATCCCACGAATATTTGTTCATGTCGTAACGCACCTCTTTCTTTGTCGTGAAGATAGAGAGCAATGTGATAGCCACCAACACTATCTCTCGCAGATACTTAAGATACAGCGGCGCGTCAGCGGCACCCATCGACTTGATGGTACCCTCGTTGACAAAAGCAACAGTGAGCACAATACCCAGCAGATACAAGAAGTTGATCTTCCCGCGCACAATCAGAGGAGTAGCCTCTCTGACATCAGCCGAGAGAGCTGTCCAGTGCTCTTTCCTATAGTAATAAGTGTCAACAAGGAAATAGATGAGCAACAGGATGAGTCCTGTGAACGCCCATTCGGGCACTAAGTGCAAGAACCAAGTGAAGCTTGCTCCTCGCAAGAAGAGCATGAAGAGTGGTGGGTCGCCCAGAGGAGTCAACAGACCGCCGCAGTTGGCCACTAACGCTATGAAGAAAAGGATAGTGTGAACGGTGAACTTACGCTGCTGATTGGTGGCGATGACCGGACGAATGAGCAACATCGCAGCACCGGTCGTCCCCATGAAAGAGGCAAGGATCCAACCTAAGGCCAAGAAACCCGTGTTGATGATAGGCTTTGCCTTTAAGTCACCGGAGAAATGAATGCCACCCGTCACCACAAACAGCGAGAGCAATAATACAATGAAAGGAACATAGTCGAAGAAGATCTGGTGTACCAACTCGTGTGTCATACCGCCTACAACCAAGCACACAGCCACAGGTATGCCAAGTATGAGCGAGACCAAGAGTTTGTTGCTGTTCTTCTCCC
>CAMHOK010000068.1 GCA_946186735.1 uncultured Bacteroidales bacterium | reverse complement strand
TGCACACAAGCTCTCGTGCACTACTATTACCGCACCAAAGAGAACCTCTTCCGTCAGATCTTCCTCGAGCAGATAGAGGCAGCACTCAATGTCATAACGCGCTCACTCTCTTCGCAATACTCCTTCGACGACTTTATCCGCTCGGCTATCTCTGTGTATTTCGATGCTCTACAGAGCAATCCACGACTCCCTTATTTCGTCTTAGAAGAACTCATCAACAATCCTGAACGCCGCCGATATCTGCGCGAGCATTTTGTCAAGCAACCCACCTATATCATGCTGTATATGCAGTTGGAGGCGCGCGTCAAAGCTGAGCAACAAGCAGGACGACTGGCAGAGGTCGAACCTTTCGACATCATGATGTCGGTGGTGTCGCTCACCGTCTTCACCTTCATCTCCCTACCATTATACCAAGACCTGCTCGCCCGAACAGACGAACAGGTCTCAGATTTTGTCAACCATCGTAAGGCTGAGATAACACGACTCATCTTACAAGGTCTCAAACCATAATCCGCACCAAATCTACACCACAACATCTTACGGATGAACATCTGTCATCCTCATCTGATGAAATGCATCGGTTGCCACTCCTCTCGCTCGGGAACAGCCGGTGCATTCTCACCACGCAGTCCACGCAACATCCATGCAAGGTTATGAGCTAAGGTACGCATGGTCTGCATACCCTCCGTGTCTTGTTTAGCCTCACCCTGCTCCCGACCGTATGCGATGTTCCAATATTGCGAAGTGGCTATCGGCATGTTCATCATCTCAAGAGGCATCTGAAGAGTCTCGAAAGCAGCTGTTGCACCTCCACGACGACAGATAGCAACCACTGCCGAAGGCTTGTTCTGCACATTATCGCCATTGCTGAAGAACGAACGCTGCATGATGCTCAGAAGTGCACCGTTAGGCTGACCGTAATAGACAGGCGAACCAAAAACAAAACCATCAGCCTCTTGATACTTATCAGAGATAAGGTTGCACACATCATCGTTGAACACACAATGACCATCATTATTCACCTTACATCTGCCACAGGCTATGCAACCGCGCACAGGCTTGTTGCCTATCCAAACAATCTCTGACTCAATACCTTCCTGCTTCAAGGTCTGAGCTATCTCACTCAAAGCAACAAAAGTGTTTCCTCCCTTGCGAGGACTACCGTTGATCAATAATACTTTCATAGTCTATTTATTGTTGATTACAATTATTGTTTATTCCAATAGCCTGCAGTGCTGTTGACTAATCATCGGCAGTGCCGTTGATTGTATCCATACTCACCAACCTCTGCTCGCTTATCTTACCATTTTCCACTCTCAACCATAGTCGCAGGTCAGAGCATGGGTCAAAAGGCATGAGCACTATCCTACTCCCGTCGTTTTCTAATGTACAGTGGTCCGGCTCATAATCACCTATTGTATCAGCAAAAAGCAGATGACATGAGTCATCCACTATCGCTATGTTGTGCAAGAGCACCAGCCCGCCCTGACGCAGTGTGTCCGACAAGAGGCGGAACGAAGAGTTGCCTATACGCTCGCTACCCTGCCATGAAGCAGTATCAACCATCGGCATCGCCTCTTCCGTCTGCTCACTCTTCTGATTGCCGCCACAACAAGCAAGCACTAACATCATCACAAAAAGAGGTAATAACGCCTTGAGAGATTTGGTCTTTTCCATAAAACTAAACAAATTCTAACATCCAACAGCGCAGCGGTCTAATAGCGCAGCGGTCCAACAGCGACGCGGTCTAATAGCTACAGCTGTTTAACCGGGAACTCGAAATAAGTGTCGGGGTACGGTTCGTCCTTAAGCGTGAAGTGCCACCACTCGCTGTCTAAGGCTTTGAAGCCATGGCGGAGCATAGCCTGCCTGAGTATCATACGATGACGAAACTGCTCCTCGCTGATAGCCTTCATACCCTTAGCTTTCTGCTCCTCACTAAGTCCCTTATATTCGCCCGTCTGAGCATCACCGCAGTAGTCAGGATGACTCTCTTCACCAAACCAATCGAAAGTGCCGCCCATGTCAAGCTCTTTCTCCGTCGCCATATCAAAGAGGGTGAGGTCAACGGTCGAGCCGCGTGTATGTCCCGACTTACTCATCACATAATCCTGCTCAAAGAGCACCGGCTTATCAAGCATCGGGTAGAAATATGCCTTAGTGCATGTGTCTGTAGGGTCTTTCGACCAACGCACGAAATGGTCAACACCCATCTGCGGACGGTAAGCATCGTAAATCTTCAAGCGATAACCCTGCGAGATGACATCATCACTGACCGCCCGTAGCGAATCGGCTGCCTCTTTCGTGAGCAGAGCTACAGGCTGCAGATAACCATCGATGCGAGCACCAACGAAGTTGTAGGTTCCATAATAACGAATCTCTAAGATAACATCAGGCACAACATCTGTTATGTTGACAAACCGACTGCTATCTTCCTCTATTCTGGTGTTACCTTGATTCTTGCACGACAGCATCAGAGCTGCTGCAACAATCATCAAAAGACTAATTCTGAGTTTCATTGTTGTCATTATTTTGTTTATTCTTATTTAGCATCTCTTTGCACCATGAGCATAAGTACCTCAGTCCGGCAATGCTCAGAGCAATACCCAAACCCGGGTAGAAACCTGCAAAAAACTCCACCGGCATGCCGGGGATATACTTCAGGCTCACACCCAATCCCATCATAAAAAAGATAAGCACATACCCTCGCAGATCGAAGAAGGCGAAAAGCGATTTCTTGCGTTCCGGGAAAGTGAGTATCCTATTGGTATATCGCTTGATGAAATTATTGAACATCAATGAGAAGCATACCGCTACTGCCACGGCAATCAGTATCAGCCACCACAGTCGCTGCGGAACCATCTGTGCTACGGTGATAAGAGCCATTACGCCCTTGCGAGTGATGACTATGCCCGGGGCAAGCCAGCACAGCACCTGCATAAGAAGCAAATGCTCACGATTAACAGGAACAATCTTGTCAGTGTTCATAATAACTATTCGTTCAACAATCTAAAATCCAACAGCCAAGCGGTCTAACAGCCAAGCGGTCTAACATCAAAGCGGTAGCCTTGAAGGTTGATTTCTGACATACACTCTCAAGGGTGCTAATAAAAAACAATCAGCCGTGCCTCTGTAAATAGACGGAAGCACGGTTGACTTTGTTCTTACATCATCTCAATAAGGAAGTTCTCGTAGCCCAGTTTGTTGATGTAGTTGAGATATTGAGCCTCCCAAGCCATGTGCTCTTGCTCACCATCAATCCATTTATGAATGAGCTTCTGCGTTGGATAGTCGTCAGCAAAAGCAGCTGCCAAACGACTCAGCTCAGCTACTGCCTCAGGATGATAATCTGACTCAATCTGCTGCTTGGGGTCGTCATAGAAGGGGAACTCCATAGTCTTCATGGCCTCCTGCAGATCGGCAGGCTTGCAACCAAGCTCTACTAAACGGTTGAGAACTTCTTCTGCCTCTTCCCACTCTTCTTCTGCTTCCTCTTTCCACTTGTCGGCAAGCTTGCTCCAACCCTGAAGACGGTCGTAAGCCGAGAATGCAAAATGTTGTTTACTGTTGCCAAACCATGCAGCACCATACATGGCGAATTCTTTTAAAGCTTCTTCTTTTGTCATTATTGTATCGTTTTAATAGTTAATACATTACTCTCGACAGCTTAGACCTATCCCTACTCTGCTGCCTAAATTCGGTGCAAAGATACAACTTTTATTTTAATATCGCAAACGATATAAATATTTTTTTCTTCTTTTTCTCTTATCTCTCGAACAGTCTTAGTAACCACATCTTCTTTTGCCCTGTCTTGCTTGAGTATGGATGTTCTCTGAGAGAGAGGTTCAATCGGCTACTGCCTCTGAGCACGGTCTACGGATGTGTGAACTCGCGGAAACCCCTCTTGAGCTGATGGATACGCCAACTGACAGGTAAGGTCGTCCCTGTACGAAAAAAACGACGCTGCGAGGCTACTATCTCGCCAACAGAGTCGAGGGTATATTCCGAAGTGTTCATTGTTGTTCTATTGTGCTTTAAATAAATCATCTATCGCTTGATAAACCTCCTTGCTCTCATCAAGCAGAGGATACTGAACGGCAAACACATGCACCAACTTGTTCTTCTCGCCCTTAGGATAATCGAGTAAGCGGTGCTCTACTGAAGCTTCAGTCAACACCTTGTCGAACTTACGAGTGTCTATGCCTATAATATCTTCCTTACTCGTTACCAAGCATATAGGAGGCAACTTAGCCACACTGAGCATAAGCACAGGGTCGAGCAGATAAGGAAGGTATGGTTGACCGCTATCCGAGTCGTCGGTCACTATGTCGCTAAGGAAAGCGATGAGGTCGTGGCGCTGCGTGTCTAACATTATCGATATCAGTCCGGCAGCGCGAAAAACGATGCCCGAAGGCTTTATCCTGAAAGCTTTTTGCAACACCTCACTCGACTCGATAGACATGGCAAAATAAGCTAACAATGCTCCTGCCGAATCGCCTGTCATATAACAACGGTCGAGTCTCAGACCATAGTGTTCTCTATGCTCAGAGATAAACCTCAGCGCCGCCATCACATCTTCTATCTGATGCACAAGCGTCGTCTCCGGCAACCGACGGTAACTCAGACTCACTACCGCATAGCCTCTGCGAGCCCACTCGTAGTTGAACCAGGTGTTCACCGTCTTATACGAAGCAAACAGTCCGCCACCGTGGACATTGACTATCACGGGCAGGTCCGACCCGCCTTTTTTAGGCCGATAGATATCCAGCAGATGTTCTTCTGTACCGTCAGCTACATAAGGTATGTCCGAAGTGATGATGAGGTCAGAAGTGTCATGGTGATACTTACTCATCCGTCGAGCATCGTTAGTCTCAAAAAGAAATCGGGCAAACCGAGCTAATAATCGTGAGATACAAACCATAGAAGTTGAATAGGTGAATAGTTGAATTAATCCAAGAGCCTGCCATAGTCGTTCCACTCGCCATACATGCGTCCGGCTTTGGTCTCAGTGACGAGGCGTGCCAATGCTTTCTCGTACACCGCTCTATCGCGGTTCTTATAAAAAGCCACATTATATGCACGGATGCGCTGATACAATGGAGGAAAAGAGCAAAATACAGTCCAACAACGAGCGGCCCTGAGCGCCTGTTCTATCTCTTGGTCAATAACAAAACGGCTCACTCTCATCTCCGGCAGCACTCGCCTCCCAGCCTCTGTCATCATCCCGAGCTTCTCCAAGCGTCTGACACGCTCTTTGTTGAGCTCGGTCCACACACTGCGCTGCCGCCTTGGAGAAAAACGCTGCCTGAGCACACCTTCAACAACCTTGTTCTGACTATCTATCCAACCGAAACACAGAGCCTCCTCCACAGCATTTAGGTACCACAGACTATGATCGTCGGTAGGACGACCGCGTTTCACCACCAACCAACATTCATTAGCCGTCTCACTATTGGCTTGCAACCAGCAACGAAACTCACCGCGCTCCGTGATATCGATTATATTCTCATACATTGTGGCTATCGTGACTATTATGGTTATTGTGGCTACAAAATTGCACAAAAAAAATGACATACACAAGTGTCTATGTCATTTTCTTCTATCTGTTCTATCGTTTCTTGAAGATCAGGGGGATAGTCTCCGGAGCAAGTGGAGTGGTATCTATCAACCTGAGCCTACACACCCATTGCTTATATCTTAGCAACCAATTCAACAATCTTCTGCTTGGTCTGCTCTGTCTTCTGCTCGTCAACCTTAGCAGTAACGATGCCCGTGTCCTCAGCATGCCAATAGTTGCAGAGGTAGTGATACTCAGCCGTTGCACCATCATATACACCCGGCGAGTAAGACGAACATAGCAATGCCATCTTCTTCACCTTAGCAGGCTCCATGACACAGTACATTCGCTGGATAGGCGCTTGTATCTGAGCACAGAGAGTGAAATAATAGATTGGCGCTGCCAACACCAGCACCTCGGCTTCTGCCATCAGCGGGTAGAGTTCTTGCATGTCATCTTTCTGGATGCACGCACCGTTGCCCTTACCATGGCAATACTCGCATGCTAAACAGCCTGCTATATGCTTCTTTGCCACATTGACAACCGTAACCTTATGACCTGCAGCCTCAGCTGCGTTCTTATACTCTTCCGCCATCCAAGCGGTGTTGCCCTTGGCTCTCGGCGAGCCTTGAAGAATAAGGATATTCATAACTGAAATTATTGTTTTTGATTATATTGTTTTGGGTTTCTTTTGTTGTTGGGAGGGGCTCTGTTGTTTTGGACTTCTGTGCATGTTCGTTTATCTCACTTCAGCACCGGTCAGATTATAAGTCTTGTCGTTGTGAAGGATGTAAACCTGACCGTTGCGAAGAACTTTAGAGCCACGAGCCTTTCCGTCTTCCCTCTTGTCGGCGCCCATATTCTCCACTCCTGTTGAGACGGCCTCAAACCTCACGCTCACATTGCCTGTCCCCACCGACTCTGCTAATCCCGTCGGGTCGTCGATAGAGCCTATACGAGTGTAGGAATAAGAGCTGTTGAAGGTCTTATAGAACAGCACCACGCAGTTGTTACCGTAAAGCATCAGGTCGCCTGCATGAATAGTACCGGGTTGGTAGGGAGCGGTGGGCAACGAGCTGTTGAGGTTGCTGTATTTCTCATTGCCGTTAAGCTCGGTCATCTCTAAGGTCAGAGGCAACTTCTCGGCAAAAGCGCGGGCTGTCGCGTTGTCTGCTAAGGTGGCAGCGAAAGTCTTACTGCCTACCACTACATTGATGGACATAGTCGGTGATGATGGTTGGTTAAGTCCGTTCGTTTCTACCCAATCGGCAAGAAGTGTCGCGGTGTTCTTGCGGTTGGAGTTGTTGATCCACAAGTTCTCGCTCATATACTCAGTCTCAGGCGCTAATCGCTTGAAGTCGGCCACCACACCGCTGATGCTACTCGAAGCCGATGACACTATCAGTCCCACTTTCTTTCCTGACAGCTGACTGCCCACTTGAAAGAGATAACTCTGCATGATAGCTGCCATCTGACTCCACCATAGCGGCGTCACGATGACGATAGTCGAATAGTCTGCCACAGCCACCGACACGGGGTCTATTGCCGGATACGATGAGGCTTCGTTAGGAGCGGCTTTGATAGCATTAAGTAGTTGCGTACCCAAAGCGTAGTTGTTGGCCTCATACCTAAGCCCTTTCTCTGCAGGCTCTATCCTTACCAAATCGGCAGTGATCTGCTTATTAAGCTCAGCTACAATAGCCTCGCAGTCGCCGGTATAACTATAATATGCCACAAGGGTCTTACTATTTACAGCAGCGGATAACAACACCGCCGCAAGAAAAAAGAGAATACGTTTCATGTGTGTGTGTCAATACGTTTCATGTGTTTCTAATTGCGAGTGCAAAATTACTGTTTTTTTCTGACATACAATTATCTGATTCGAGGAAAGACTTGCCTGTTTTCCGAAAATGATAGGCTTGTAAAAGCTAAACGAAGTAGTCGCTTTTAGGCTTTGCCTTCCCAACCGCCGCGGGTGTCAATGCCTAACTTGTCAGCCAAACTTTCTAACTTAGCCACTTCGTCGGCCGTCAGGCGAGTATCTCCTACCTGTGCGGCTTCCGTCACATGGTGAGGCTTGGTAGCTCCGATGATAGGTAGTACGCCTTTAGTTAATGCCCATGCTATAGCCGTCTGCGAGCATGTCAGACCATAGCGTTGGCCGATAGCGGTCAGCTCGTCGTAGTGAATGACACTGACGAGTGGGTGCAACACCTCGGCACCTATGTAGTGCGCGTAGTCATTAACCGAACGGATATGAAGAATACTTGGCATCATCAGACATCTGTATCCTTTTCTTTTGTTCTCATCATCTCTCTCAGCTCTTCCATCTGCTTCGCTATGCGCTCCTGCTGCTTCTCTATACGGTCGAGCTGCTCCTTCACATCATCGTTGTTGTCTGCCACCATAGCATCCACAAACACCGAGTTGATGAACGACAGACCTAAGATACCAAAACAGCAGAGCAACAAACAGAAATAAAGGCGGGTCAGCCTGCCCACCAACGGAGTCGTCGCGGCCGCAACAGCATCAGGTATCTCATACCACCCCTCAACGGTGAACACTCGGAAGACCGAATAGATAGAGCGTATCGGTGTTCCGAAATACTCCTCCGACACCTCTCTGTACAGACTGCAGTTAATCAGACCGAACAGCACCAACATAACAGCAAAACCGATGAGCACCACACCCGAGTCGCGCAAAGCACGCCTCAGACCGGCTCCTATCTGAGCCACGTTGGGGAAGAAATGGAACACGCGAAGAAAGCGAATGACTCGCATCAAACGGAAGGTCAGTATCACCGAGAAATTGAAAGTGTTGATATCCATGAACGGCACGACCAGCGACGGCAGCGACAACAGCACCAAGCAACCATCCATCCTGTCCCAACCATCTCTCCAATACTTCCTGAGTCCGTAACGCACTTGCTTACATATCATCTCTAAAAGGAAGATGACGGTGCATGCCATATCCACACCCAAGAGCACAGGATGATTAACACCCGACTCCTGGACAAAGATAACCACCGAGTTGATGAGTATAACAACAAGGATAAAATGCTCGTTGAGCAGTGTCTTATCTAATAACCTTCTCATAACTGTATCAATCCTTTACCTTTATCACTTTTACCGAACCGACTTCAAGACGCACCCCGAGCCAGTTCTCTATACGCCTTAAGTCGTCATCTTGAAGCATCTGCGAGTGTTTCAAGTGCTGTTTTTCGGTCAACACCAGCAAGACCGTAGAGTCGGCTCTACCCAGAGTTACAGTCTCTATGGCAGGCCATTGTGCTTTCAACTCGTTGCTGATCTGTTCTGTTGGCAACACCTGCGACTCGAAGGCATCCAACTGCCGCCGTAGCACACGGATAGAGTCGTCGCGCTGTTTCAACTGAGCCTCGGTCGATGCCAACCAGTCACGAACCATCTCGTTCTCATCCAAACGATGAATCTCTATAGTGGCATCTTCCATCATAAGCACCTGAGAATGAGCTATGCCATGCTTCTCTGCGTTGGCATAGAGTTGAGCACGCGACTCCTGACTCAGTGTCTCACCACCAAGACGCAGAGTGATAGTATAAGGCTTGACCGACATGTCGGTGCTATAATCGTAGATATATGTACCGCTGATTGACCTGTTCTCTTTCACAAACCGACGGGCTGCGGTGGCAAACTGATTCTCAACAACAATACTATAAGCACTGAAAAAACTTGGGATAAGCACCACTATGATAAGCAAACCATAACTCACTATCCTTCTGTATGCCCTACCCTCCGTCTCGGCTGCTTGAGGGAAATGCAGATACTTAACAACGATGAAAGTGGCAAGAGCTATAAAGATGCAGTTGATAAAAAACAAATACAATGCCCCACCTGCATAGTGCCAGTTGAGATTGGCTATACCATAACCAACGGTACAGAGCGGCGGCATCAACGCCGTGGCTATCGCCACACCCGACAACACCGTCCCTTTCTCCTTGCGAGAAAGTTCTAAGATACCGGCTAAACCTCCAAAGAAAGCTATCAGCACATCATAAACCGAAGGGTTGGTACGAGCCAACAACTCTGTGGGGTTGTCGGTCTCTAAGGGCGTAACCAAAAAATAGAGAGTCGATGCTAACAGACTGATGATAAACATCACACCCAGATTCTTCAACGATGAGAGCAAAAGGGCTGTGTCGTTAGTTCCCAATCCCATACCAAAACCGATAATCGGACTCATCAACGGCGAGATAAGCATCGCACCTATGATAACAGGTATAGAGTTGACATTAAGCCCGACCGACGCTATCACTATTGCCACAAAAAGGATGTAGATATTAGGTCCGCTGAACGGTATGTTACTCCTGATGTTAGCACCGGCGGCTTCCACATCAATATAGTCCGTCAGACTTATCTGCCTACGAACAAAACGCCTCGTCTTCTCCTTAAACTCAGAGTATTTCATATCTATCTAACTCTTGTCTGATGATTACTCAATCGTTTTTATCACTTTCGCCGGCACGCCGCCGACAATGGTGTTGGCGGGCACATCTTTGGTGACAACCGCTCCGGCAGCCACTATAGCATTATCGCCTATGCTGACGCCTTGCAGCACCGTCACGTTGGCGCCAAGCCACACACGCTTGCCTATATGTATAGGCTTGGCTGTCATGCTCGCGCGGCGCGTGGGGTCTTGCACATGGTTGAGTGTGCAGAGAGTAGCGTTATGACCGATGAGTGCGTCATCACCGATGAAGATACCACCTTGATCTTGGAACTTACAACCCATGTTGATAAACACCCGCTCACCCACGTGTGTGTTCTTGCCGCAGTCGGTATAG
>CAMHOK010000067.1 GCA_946186735.1 uncultured Bacteroidales bacterium | reverse complement strand
ACCAACGAAGGCATGATCACCAACTACGGTGTAAACTTTTGCAGGTTGAGCTGCCGTCTGAGCAACAAGGCATACTTTCTTAGTTTCAGGATTGATACTGATAATGATGTTCTGAACTTTATCAGTAGTAAAGATGATATTATTATCATTGTTACCCTCTCCGCGTGTAACGGTTGCAGTGGTGCACTCCTTATCCAACTGATCAAAGCCATAGGTGTTAACCCATGTACCATCGGTAATCTTGAACTGGTGTGTACCTGCGGGTACGTCCTGAAGGATGATACCATTACTTACTAAAGCCTTACCATTGACTACCCAATCATCTTGCAGACCTGTCAGTTCTTTGTTACCTGCTACATAATAAGTAGTGGCAGATGCTTCAACAAGTTCAGCATTAGCTTCTATCTGAGTCATACCCATGAACTCTACGAATGTAAAGGCGATATTGTACTTACCATCTTTCTCAATGGTGAGTTTCTTGTTGGCATTGCCATCACCGTAAGTAACATCCCATGAGTGGTTCTTTGCCACTTTCCACTCAACTGTTCCGGCCTTCAGTTCTACATTCTCTTTCAGAAGCACATAGTATGTAACCTTCTGACCTTCTACAGTCTGCTCCATCGGAAGCATATCGTTAGCCTCGAGAGTAGGCTCCCAAGTCTTACCAAAGATAGCTTCGTTATCACCGACAACAGTATAAGTTACCTTAACCGGTACGGCGGCCTTGCACTCTTTGTCTTCGACTACAGCATACTTGCCGTCTGTTTTCTTACCAAGAGCATAGCAGATAGCAGCTGTTACCTTGATGTCAACGGTCTGGTCGGTGCCGTTATTGAAGATGATGCTTGAGCCTACAGGTACCTCAACCGTTACTATACCGTCAGCAGGAGTCTGAGCCGTTCCGGGCCAATCGCCGAACGATGCGCCGTCCCAGCCAAACACATTAACCGTCTTCCAGTCAAGAGGAACGATGAAGTTAACCTTGACCTTTGCAGGAGCGGGTGCAACCCAGTCCTCACCGGTGGTGCAGTCAATGCGTTTGTAAGTAGCATCAGCATTGACATTGAAGCATGCATCCTCGGTTATACCCTTGATGTCTGCAGTCTGAGTGCCTGAACCGTTGTGGAACAGCAGGTTCATGGAGCTCACATCCAAGGTCAGCGAATAAGTACCGTCGGCGTTAGCACTCATCTTAGTGCCCGGCCAAGCAGCAGTTATCGCCTTGTCCTCATTATCCCACGCATAAAGATAGACGGGGTCGAAGCCGGCCTTCTTCACCGTAATCTTTATGGATGCATTGGCGTTGAACGCGAATGCTGTGAGTACGAGACTCACGAAAAGTAGAATCTTCTTTCCCATAATGATTAGTATTAAATTAAAGTTAAATGAATTATTGTCTTACGAATTTTCTTCCGCCTTGTATAACTATCCCCTTATACTCTTTGTCCACTCTCACGCCTAACAAGTTATACATAGGAGCGTCCTCGTTGATAGTTATCTGCTCCACGCTACTCTGTGCGTTACCTCCGGGTATTGCCGGTGTCTTACCCGTCATCGGCTCTGAGGATATCTCCAGCGAGCCATCGCCGTTGTCGTAGAGATAGAGCTTAGTCGTTCCTGCAGGCACTTGCCATTTCTCATACTTACCGTCGCCAGACACCGTGAGCGTAGCATGTGTATGGGTGGCATCTACGAAAGCGGAGGTCATATACTGCACGCCGTCGTAGTTGTCAACCTGATAGAGGACGAAGATATAGGCTACCGAAGAGAAAGCGATATCTGCCTGACCGTTAACGAACAAGGTGAGGTCAGAAGGCTCCACATCAGAGCCGTCAACATTACCTTTCCAGTAATATCTGGGGTTACCATCACCTCCCGGGTTAGGGTTGGGATCAGTTCCGGGATTAGTACCCGGGTTAGAGCTATCATACTTAGACCATTGACCATCGTTATCTCCCCAGCCGGTGATAGTATAACAATCCATATCGGCAGGTATGGTCAAGTCGCCAGTCTTGTTCCAGCGTGTGTCCCAATTGATGGCAGTTGAGCCTCCGGGCATACGCACGAACAAGATACCAGTGTTGCCGTCAGGTATATCACCCTTGAACACATCGCCCGACACTAAGCTCAGTTGGACATCGCTGTCCTGTGCGCCCCACGAATGAGCGAAGAAAGCAGGAGCATCCTTACCCCACAACTCCTGACCACCGGTGTTGAGATAGATGGTCTTGGCTGAGAGCATAAGAGTGCTACACAGCGCAATAAAAAGGTAGAAAGTCTTTTTCATGATAATGTATTTGTATAAGTTAAAGAGATCTCTGCATCCAACTTCAACTATTCATCCATTCTATGCCCTCATCTCAGAAGGAACTTATGTCCGTTCTGTATGACGATGCCTTGATAGGTTGGGTCCACCCTCTGACCTAAGATATTATACATCGGCATCTCAGGGTCAAGCACGGGTTGTGTCCGTTCGCTCACATTCTCCACATCCAAGTGTCCCGTACCTTGATAATACATAGCGTACTTATCGCCCTTGACTGCCACTTGATAGCCTTGAGGTTGAGCATCGTTAGCAGCCGAACCAAGCATGAGTTTGACGGTGCCTGTCTTGCCTTGGATGGTGGCTCTGTAATAACCTTGACCCGATTCTTCGGTTACAGTGCTCTCAGAGTGTATGCCTGCTGCCTTGCGGGCCACAATCATCTGCTCTATCTCCGACTTATACCTCACCCAGTGAGGATAGAACACACAAGGTATGCCCGGCATCGATAAGATATAAGCATTACACTGCATCATCACCGACTTATCGTTGATAGACGACCCGTCTTTCTTGTTCATCACATCCTCTGAGTCGGAGCGATGGAAAGTGTCGTGGTTATCAACGAAAGTGACGGCATAACGCTGATAGCCTTTACCTCTCAGACCTGCGTTCTTCAAGTTGTTATAGTTCTGCTTGAAGATACCGTCGCGCAGGCCGCCATACTTGAGTGCGAAATCGAAGGTCATGGTGTTCTTGCCTGCATCGTCGATGCGCTGACGCAAGGTGTTAGCATCGCCCTGCCAATACTCCATGACCGACAGATAAGGCTTGGCGGCAGTGTTGTAAGCACCCACATGCGAGGTATGGAAGCCCACACAATAGTCGTAACGGAAACCGTCGTACTTCATCTCCGACTTCATCCATTTCAAGTAAGCCTTCATCATGTCTTGCACGGCTGTGTTCTTATGATCCCAGTCGCGCGCCGAGCCATAGTTACGGTTGTTCTCTTGTCCGTCATCGTTGTTCTGACCTGTAGAGCAGCGACCCGACCCCTCATCGTCCTTGGTCATCCATGTCGATTGGGGTTGATACTTGCCATACGTTCCGAAGTCAAGCTCCCAATAGTCGCACCACGACGACTTGTTGCCGCAGTGGTTGATGACGATATCGGCAATCACCTTGGTGTTGCCTGCATGCAGAGCCGAGATGAGCTGATCGAGCGTGGCTTTGAAGCCATGGTTGCACGACTGGTTGGTATATTGCTTGGGTATATACCCCATGTTATCGTTAGAGGCAGCTGATGGAGCCAACCATACAAGGTCGAAATAGCGGTTTATCTCATCGGCTTGAGAGAGCAAGGTTGACCATTTGGTGTCGCCGTAGTTGTCGCCCGACTGTCCGCCTTTGTTCGAGTCCCAATAGAAAGCTTGAAGCATGATGTCGGTCGATGCCTCGGGCACAGCCGTCGAGTAGTCTTGCCCACCCGGGGTCGTACCGCCTCCGGGGTTCGTTCCTGGATTAGAACTGCCATATTTCGACCATTGGCCGTCGGTTGAACCCCAACCTGTGATGGTATAGCAGTCTTTGTCAGCGGGGATACTCAGGTCGCCTGTCTGGTTCCAACGGGTGTTCCAGTTGATAGCGGTGGAGCCGCCGGGCATACGCACAAACAAGATACCTGTGTTGCCGTCAGGTATATCACCCTTGAATACATCGCCCGACACTAAGCTCAGTTGAACATCGCTGTCCTGTGCGCCCCACGAATGAGCGAAGAAAGCAGGGGAGTCTTTCCCCCACAACTCCTGACCGCCGGTATTGAAATAGATAGTCTTAGCCGATAGGCTAAGGCAAAAGATAAACGAAAAGAATAAAGATAATGTGTGTTTCATAGTAAAAAAAGTTGTTCTTGCACCTGCATAGAGGCACAAGAACAACAGATTATTTATGGTATGTAAATTTTCTCTGAGCCCTTAGGTGTAACCACGATGAACATGCCCTCAAGGTGTCCGTTCAACGCAGTCATCTCCTGTCCAAGGATATTGAAGATCTTGAACTCACCATCACAATAGACGGTCCTGTTCTCTACTCTGATGAGGTGTTGGTCTTCTTCTATGTTCTCCACATCCAGCTCGCCGCAGCTCACAGGGGCTATCTGACACTTCCACGATGAGCCGTCGTCGCCCTCCACATTGTCGATCTTCCAGACACGGTAGCAAGCCGATTGGTTGACGCCTACCACATCGTGTGTCTGCAGGCGGGCATCACCCCACACCTTACCGTTGTTAACCACGAAACAGAACTCCGACATGTCGGTTATGTTGATACCGTAGCAGTTCATGCCCAGAGGTGTAGCCTCAACCCAGTGGTCTTCTTTGTTCTGCTTGCCTGCCTCTTTGAACACCCAGAACCACACACCGTCGTACTCAAGGTCCCAAGCAGCTTTCTCGAAAACAGTCTGCTCCAGATGCACCTTGACGCTGATGCCCGTATTGCCCCACGGGTCGATAACCGTGCCGTCTTCGCTACCATCGTTCTTATAGGTATAAACGACGCTGTTGATCTTACTCTTCAGCCCGTTGAGAACGGCTATAGCTTTAACCACCAGAGTGTCCGCACCTTTGACGGTGAACGGAGCGGTATAAGCTGTTGAGGTTTCCGAGGGGTCGGTGCCATCGGTGGTGTAATAGATGCTGGCCGTCTCGGGGAAAGCCGACAGACTGACCCCCACTCCTGCCTCTTTGTCTTTGAAATGTTGCGAACCCGGGGTGATAGCCACTGTCGGAGCTACTGTTCCTGAGGGGATGTAATACACACCGCAGTTCTCGCCTTGATAAGCCACTTGCCATCCTTGAGGGCACTCACCGCTACCGCTGTTCGGGCCAATCTTGAGCATCATCTTACCGCAGTTGTCGTTGTTGTTCTGCCATACCTCTACTATATACTTACCATTGCCGGCCTCGTCCCACTTGACCTGACTCTCGCTGTTCACGCCCGACAGATGGCGAGCGTCGATGATAGGCTTGAGCTGCTCCTTGAAATGAACCCAGTGAGGATAGAACACGCAAGGCACGCCCGGCATGGTGAGGATGAAAGCGTAAGCCTGAACAGTACGGTTCTGATAGTTGCCCATACTGCCCGCACCCGACTCCGAGGGACCAAGGAAAGCACCATTGGTCTTCCATTCCATACCGCCCTTACCATTGCCCTCCTCGCGAGAGAACATATCGTGGTTGTCAACAAATGTAACAGCATACTTCGAATAGCCGTTGATGAGCATCTCACCATTGCCTTTCAGCTTCTCGTAGTTGCCGTCGCCTATACCTTCGTTGATGGCGTACTTGGTCTGGAAATCGAAGAGCAGTGTGTTATAGTTGGCTTGTTTGATAAAGTTGACCATATCGCTCTTACCACTCCAGTACTCACCTACCGAGAAGTAGTTCTGTGCTGCCTGATTATACTCGTTCACATGCGAGCCGTGATAGCCCTTGCACATGTCGTAGCGGTAGCCGTCGTAACCTATCTCGGTCTTGAGCCATTGCATATAAGCCTTGAACATCTCTCTCACTTCGGCATTGTTGTGAGCCCAGTCGCGAGCGTCGCCGTAGTTCTCGCCATCATCATCCGGACCCTTAGTGGCTTTAGAGCAAGCACCGGCTTGCGAGTTGCCGAACATCTCATCTTGTGCAGCTATCCATGTGGTGGCAGGCGTGAACACACCATAAGGTGTGAAGTCGTTCTCTGCCAAGTCGCACCAAGAAGTGTTGCCTGCTATATGATTGACTACCACATCGGCTATCACTTTAGTGCCTGCTGCATGCAGCGCGTTGATGAGGGTCTGCAGCTGACTGCGGTTGCCCCACGCACTGCTCTGAGTGCTCAGCTGCACAGGCATGTAGCCTACACCACCCGTCGATTTGGACGAAGGTGGCAACCATATAAGGTCGAAATAGCGTCCTATCTCTTCTGCCTGCTCCGTGAGGTCGGTCCACTTGGTCGTACCACTACCGATGAACTGGTTCTTCACCTCTCCGCTCGTCTCGCTATAAGAGCCCCAGTAGAAACCCTGCAGCATCACATCACCGCAAGCCGAAGGAACAGAACTGCCGTAGGAAGGATGGTCGTCAGGATTACCCTCACCCAAGGTGAAGGTTATCTTATAGTTACTTCCTCCATTAGAGAGATACTCGTTCTGATCGCAATCCTGCGTCGACGGGTTACCATACGACTTGAACCAGAACTCAACCACATAATTGTCCTCGCTCAGACCCTCGGTGAGGTTGATGTTCAGATCACCTTTACCCCACTCTTGGTTGCCCGAACCTTCCAAGTCCTTGTTCCAGGTGTTAGCCCAGTCGGTATAAACATCTTTTGAGTCGTCCTTAGCCTCGTTGGCCTTGTGGATATTATATCCTAAGCTAACGCCACAGTTGTTTCCTCCATCCGATTTCCATGTCTTCACCCAATAACCCTCAAAAACTAACGACTGCTGTTTGCCAAGCACAATGTCCGGCTGACCCGTCTTACTCAGACCGATAGTCTCACCAGACGACAACTTGACATAGGCAGGAGTGTCGTCCCAAAAACCGAAGCCGGCAAACATATTGAACGACAAACTCAAAACAAAAAGAAGTAGATAGAATCGTTTCATTTTGCAAGTAATTATATGTGTTAATTGATATTTTTCACTTTTCACGACTCGCAAAGTTACAATTATTCTTTATAACGACCAAAAAAAACATGTTTTTTTTAATTATCTTTTTTCGCTTTTTTCGCGCAAAAGAAAGACAACACACTAAAAAATGTGTTGTCTATCAGATATCTGCACAATGCCCAAACGAAGGCATTGACATGGCATTTTTTCTTTTCTTTTTTGTTGTTTATTCTTGGAGACAGCCGACAGATTGTTATACAGCCTGCTCTATGTTCCACACGAAAGCTCTAACTCCCACCTCGGGGTTGCGGGCGTCGAGTTGGCGTACCGCTTGCAGCAAGGAGAACACCTGCTCGTCTTCTACCACCGTGATGACTGCCGAGTTCATCTCGGGCCATGTGTGTGTGCCGCGACGCGGTTCACCCGTGTGAGTACCGCGACCTTGAACCTCCTCAAAGAAAGTGAAGCCCCTCACATTGAGCATGTCGAGCATATACTCAACACGCTCAGTGTTGGCTTGGTTGAAGATAATAAATACTGATTTCATTGCTTACTATATTTTTCGATATTTCGATATCCCGATATTTCGATATTTCGATATCTCAATTAAAACATTTTACACTTGCTTATCTTTCACTTTGATGTTCATGAAGATAAACTTCTCGCGCAGTTTCTTCTGTTTGTCTCTCTCACCTTTCTTCGAGAAGGCTCCGTAGAGCACAGGCACCACATACAGTGTGAGGAAGGTTGACACTGTCAGACCGCCTATAACCACTATACCGAGCGGTTGCCACATCTCGGCACTTTCACCTGAGCTCACTGCCATAGGTATCATACCGAGGATAGTGGTGAAAGCTGTCATGAGCACCGGTCGTATACGGCTCTCGCCTGACATCTGAATAGCCTGGTTGAGCTCGTAGCCGCGCTCACGCATGAGGTTGATATAATCGACGAGCACGATACCGTTCTTCACCACTATACCTACCAGCAGCACTATACCTAAGGCACCGATCATATCGAGCGAGCGTCCGGTGAGGAACAGAGCTATGATCACGCCTGAGAAAGCGAACGGCACGGTGAACATGATGATGAAAGGTTTGAGCATGCTCTCGAACTGCGATGCCATAGTGATATACACGAGCAGCACTATCAGCATGAACAGCAAGATCATGTCGCGGAAAGTGTCTTGTTGGGTCTCGTAGTTACCTCCTATGTGCGTTGAGTAGCCCACGGGCAGGTCAAGCTGCGGCACCACTTGAGCTTGGATAGCCTGAGCCAACTCGCCCAGTGAGGTCTCGTAAGGTGTAACCTTAACCGTGACTATACGCTGACGCGACTTGCGCTCAATGGTAGGAGGTGCCCAATATTCGCCTACCTCAGCCACTTCAGATAGTTTGACTGTCTTACCGGTAGCGGTAGGTATGCTCAGGTCCATGATGTCGGAGATAGAGTTGCGGTCTTCTTCTTTCAGTCTGACAAGGATATCATACTCCGAGCCATCGTCTTTGAGATAGCCGCACGACATACCGCTCACACGGTTCCTCAGGTAAGTACTCAGGGTGGCTGACGACAGACCTAAGCGCGAGGCTTTCTCCTTGTCAACCGTGATCTTGATGTCGGGTCGGTCGTCCTCACGCGAGATGTTCACATCGCGTGCACCGGGCAACTGACTGATGAGCTGGCGTGCCTGCTCTGCCATCTGAGAGGTGCGGTCGAAGTCGTAACCATAGATCTCAAGGTCAACCGTGTTACCGCTACCGCCGCCCATACCGCCGGCAACATTACACTGATACTCGATGATCTCAGGGTACTTAGCCATCTCTTGACGCAACACCTCAGCTATCTCCCAGATGCTCTTGTCGCGCTCCCATTTCTTGGGCAGACGGATGATCATCGATATCTTGTTGTTCATCGTTGAAGAGAACATAGCCGAGATAGAAGCATCATCGTTAGAACCGGCAGAGGTGTTGATCAGCTGTATCTCAGGCACCAGCTCAACGAAGCGTTGTTCGAGGTGACGGGCAGTCTTGAGCGTCTCTTCTATACGCGTACCACGCTGCAGCTTGACGCTTACCGACAGACGACCGTTATCTTGCTGCTGCATGAAGTCGGTTCCTATCTTGCCTGTGAACACAGGGATGAGTGTGGCACCAAAGAAAGCGAACAAGACGAGGAAGGTGATGGCCTTATGACGGAGGCACCATCCCAGAGAGCGTGCATAATACTTATCCATCACATCAAGGAAACGCACCACCGTACGGTCGTACCACGAGCGTTTACCTTTCTCGTCCTCAATGAGATTACCATCTTCGTCCACATGCACCTTATGAGGCTTCAAGAGCTTGCTCGAGAGCATAGGAGTAAGGGTGATAGCCACTGCTGTTGACGTACAGCACACTACCGTCACTATCCATCCCAACTCGTGGAACATGATACCTGCCATACCTGAGAGCATGGTCAGCGGCACGAACACAGCCACGAGCACGAGTGTTGTTGCTATAACCGACACCCACACCTCGTTGGTGGCATAGATAGCAGCCTCGTGCGGGTCTTCACCGCGCTCCACATGGCGCGTGATGTTCTCCAGCACCACAATAGCGTCGTCCACCACCATACCGATAGCAATAGTGAGCGAACACAGCGAGATGATATTGATGGACGAGTCAGCCACCTTCAGATAGATGAACGCCACAATCAGAGCTATAGGGATAGTGATACCGATGATGATAGTGGCGCGCCACTTACCAAGGAAGAACAGCACAACCAACACCACGAACAAGAGTGCATACATCACCGACTCTTCCAGAGAGTTGATAGAGTTCTGTATGTTCTCCGACGAGTCGTAGATCTTCTCTATCTTCACATCGGTAGGGAGCTGCTTCTGTATCTGTGCCAGCTCTTTCCTCACATCGGCGCACACCTTTACCGTGTTAGCACCGGTCTGCTTGGCTATCACCAGTCGGACAGCCTCACGACCATTGGTCTTCTCGTCGAGCGAGAGGTCTTTGATGGTATCTTTCACCGTGGCTATGTCGCGGATGAACACCTGCTGACCCATAGGAGTCATCGCCACCATCAGGTTCTGTATCTCCGATGACTCTAAGTACTCGGAGCGCACCTGCATCTGATACTGCTCTTGCGGCATCTTCACAGTACCTGACGAGAGGTTGAGGTTGTTGGCTGTAACCACCTGACCTACCTGCTCCAAGGTTAGTCCGTAGGCGTCTAACTTCTGCTGGTCGATATCGATATACACATGTCTGTCGGGTGAGCCGGAGAGCGAGATGTTACCTATACCGTCTATATGGTTGAGCTGAGGAACGACCTCGTCGTTGAGTATCTTGTCCAGTCCGGCATAGGTCTCGTCGGCGGTGATGGAGTACTGACAGATAGGCATAGCCGAGGTGGAGAGCTTGAAGATGACAGGCGTTCCGCAGTTGTCCGGCAGCGAGTTACGCGTCATATCTACGAACGAACGCACATCGTTAACTGCCTCGTCGATATTAGAGCCCCACTCCAACTCC
>CAMHOK010000066.1 GCA_946186735.1 uncultured Bacteroidales bacterium | reverse complement strand
TACAAGAATAAGGCACCTCGAACCATCCAACATGCTATGCAATATGGTCTGTGGATAGGCCTCCTTTTTATTCTCGAGACGATTTTTAGTTCTCGGCAATCAAGTGCGATGTCGTTGATGACTTATTTTGTTCAAGCACTTGTTTTGATACAGTCTTATCGATACGCAAAAGATTTTCGCGACACCGAAACGGGAGGGAAGATCAGTTTCTTTCAGGTTTTTGCATACGTGCTCAATCTGTTCTTCTTTGCTTCATTGATTGGCGCTCTCTTCCAAGTTGTTTATTACAAGTACATCAATCCCACCTACCTTAGCACTATGCTTGAGCAGGTTCGCCCCGTGCTTGACCAGATGCTATCGAAGAACAGCGATTATGCCGAGATGTCATCTAAGCTTGACACGATCTTCTCTGCAGAACAGATAGCTATGTATGGCATGGCAGGAAAATGTTTTATAGGCATGGTCTTAGGCCTTATATATGCACCGTTCATCAAAAGAAACACCGAAACACAAAGCTCTGACAATCAATAATCACCTCTTGTATATACATTCTAAAAATAGACCAAAAGAATATGGACATTTCAGTTATCATACCTCTTTACAACGAAGAAGAGTCGCTCACCAAACTATTCGACTGGATAGAAAAAGTGATGGCGGCATATCGTTTCTCCTACGAAGTGTTATTTGTTGACGATGGCTCAACCGACCATTCGTGGGATGTCATTAAGACTCTATCTGAGCGTTCTGAGAATGTTCACGGTATCCGTTTCCGCCACAACTATGGCAAGTCAGGTGCTCTGTATTGTGGTTTTCAGGCAGCCAAAGGCGATGTGGTCATCACCATGGATGCCGACCTTCAAGACTCACCCGATGAGATACCCGAACTTTACAAGATGATTAAAGAAGACGGGTTCGACCTTGTGAGCGGATGGAAGAAAAAACGATATGACAACAAGCTCACCAAGAACATCCCCTCCAAGCTCTTCAATGCCACGGCTCGCCGAGTAACAGGCCTCAAGTTGCATGACATGAACTGCGGTCTGAAAGCCTACAGACAAGATGTGGTAAAGAATATTGAAGTCTTCTCAGAGATGCACCGTTACATACCTTATCTTGCAAAGAATGCCGGCTTTACAAAGATTGGAGAGAAAGTGGTTCAACACCGCAAGCGCGAGTTCGGTGTCTCTAAGTTCGGACTGAACCGCTTTGTTAACGGGTATTTGGACCTGCTCACACTATGGTTCTTGAACAAGTTTGGCAAGCAACCTATGCATTTCTTCGGACTGATAGGCTCAATCATGTTCCTTATCGGTTTTATTGCCATCATCGTTGTAGGCGGGATGAAGATCTATGCTCTCACCCACAACATACATGCCATGCTTGTTGCCGACAATCCTTACTTCCATCTGTCCATCCTCTCCATGGTGTTAGGTTGCATGCTGTTCCTTGCAGGTTTTCTGGGCGAACTTATCATCCGAAACTCGCAAGAGAGGAACAACTATCTTATCTCTGACAAGTTATAAAACGTTGTCCTAAGACAAGCTGATTATAACAAGACAAGCTGATTATAAACTGATTGGCATATAAAGACATCTAAGCTCTATGAGCTTAGATGTCTTATTCTTTCTACCAGCGTCGGGTGTGAATAGTGGAAGAAGACGAACCACGGATGTGGGTTTGGGTTTGACAAGGAGTTAGCAGAAAGGACCTTGAGCGCGCTCACGAGATCTTTCCCCTTACCGTTGCGTAGTGCGAACTCATCTGCCTCATATTCATGGCGACGAGAGAAATAGTTGCCTATCAACGAGAGCAACATGTTCAGCGGTGAATAGACAATGCTGAAGATGAACATATTGACATGCAGTGAATCAACGCAGCCGATAGCTCCGGCAAAAAGGTTGTAATGCAGCACCAAGCCAAGTAGCATGAACATGAGCAAGTTCAGGGCAAGAGAGCTCAATATGCGTTTGAGTGTGTGATGCCGTTGATAGTGTCCTATCTCATGAGAAAGAACTGCCACTATCTGCTCGTTGCTCAGTTGCTCAATAAGCGTATCGTAGAGCACTATCCTCTTTCGTCTCCCCCACCCTGTGAAATATGCGTTGGCATGTGTCGAACGCTTAGACGAGTCCATGACATAGATATCGCTAATGTCGAAATTCACACTCTTGGCAAAGGTCTCTATTTGTTCTCTGAGCTGACCCTGTTCGAGCGGAGTCTGCTTGTTGTATATCGGAACGATAAGTTGAGAGTAGAAATAACTGACAAAGAGCGACACCATAGAAACGGCAGCCCATGCTATCAGCCAGAACCACCCGGGAAGATAATCGTAAACGACTACAATCAGACTCATCAAGACGGTCGTTAACAGTATCGACAGCGCCAACGACTTGATCTGATCAAGGACGAAAGTGCGTGGTGTCGTTTTATTAAAGCCATACTTAGCCTCAATATGGAAAGTGCTCCATATCTCCAAAGGAAGCGAGAGCAGTGTTTCAAGAACAGATAAGATGACGAAATACAGCACCGCCATCACCATGTCTCTGAACACGGGAGAGTTGATAGCTTCGGTCCATTGATGAACCCAGATGTCAAGTTGGCGAAAACCTCCCAAACAAAGCAGAAGCAACATCAGTAGCAACGAGAGCGAGTTAGTCAGCCAACTGAGTTGACGATTGTCGGCAGCATAACTGACTTGCTCACGGTGTTTCTCCTCTGAATAGATGTCCACAATCTCTTCAGGCACAGGCAGTTTTTCTCTCCGTGCATTAAGAATAGACAGCAGACGACCTATAAGAAAGTCGAATACTAAAATGGCAATAATTAAATACAACATCTTATCTTTAGTCTTTTATCTAACAGCGAAGCGGTCTAACAGCGCAGCGGTCTATCAGCGTAGCGGTCTAACAGCGAAGCGGTCTAACAGCGCAGCGGTCTAACAGCGTAGCGGTCTTTTATCTTTATCAGAGTTTTATCCCGTTAGCGTACCCGGCTTCAACAGCAGCTACATTCTTAGCAACCACTTCATCTCCTTTACGAGCGAAGACTCGTTTGACTCCCTCGATCATCTTATCGTGGTCAATACCGAGCATGGGTATAGCAGCTCCGAGCAGCACCATGTTGGCAGCCTGTGCCGGTGCGCCTGCCTCTTTGGCAAGGCTCTCCACATCGAGCATTACATGGTTCTTAAATGACTCGACATGTCGTTTGAGTTCGTCTAAGTCGGGATAGTTAGGTATATTGATGAAAGGAGCCGAAGAGGTTACTATCCACCCGTCCGGTTTGAGATATTCAACATATCTGAGCGCCTCCATCGGTTCAAGCGAGATGATAAGGTCTGCCCCACCTTTAGCTATAAGGTCGGAAGCAATAGGATCGGACGATATCCTGAGGTTGCTCTGTACATCTCCGCCTCGTTGCGACATCCCGTGCACCTCCGCCTGCTTTAGATACAGACCTTCGTTCAAGGCGGCTTCGCCTATTACAGTTGCGATAGAGAGAATACCTTGTCCTCCTACACCTGCCAAAATTATATCTTTTTTCATAAGTTCAGAATTTTATAAGTTCGTAATTGTTTGTCTTTGAATATAGAGTCTTATCCTTGTTGTTTTTTTGCTTTTAGGTGTCGCTTGAGCGTCTGGATACACTCGCGTCGAGCTATAACGACACTTGTACCGTTGTAGTCGATCTCTTCGCGCAACACCTGCTTTATCTCTTCCATATTCTTTGGCAGAGGAACGACAACTCTCACATGCTCTTTCTCTACCCCCACTCCGCAACATATCTGTTCCAGTTTGCCTGTACCTGCCGAGTCTTGTCCTCCGGTCATACCGGTAGTGAGGTTGTCAGAAATAAGAATAACGACATTAGCGTTTGAGTTGACGCAATCGAGTAGTCCTGTTATTCCTGAGTGAGTGAAAGTGGAGTCTCCTATGACGGCTATAGATGGATGTTGACCTGCATCGGCTGCACCTTTTGACATTGTTATCGAAGCACCCATCTCCACACAAGCATGAATAGCATGGAAAGGAGATAGTGCTCCCAAGGTGTAGCAACCTATGTCTCCGAAGATACGAGGTGAAGGGTACTCGCGTGCCACCTCATTGAGTGCTGCATACATGTCTCTGTGTCCGCAGCCTTGGCATAGTGCAGGCGGACGAGCCACCACTATACTATCGCTTTCGTTCTTAGGCAACGGCTCCAGTCCGAGAGCCTGACGAACACAGTCAGGCGAGAGTTCGCCCACACGAGGCAAGGTGCCGCTCAATCGCCCCAGCACCTTGACATAAGAAGGAATATATGCAGGGATTAGTTCTTCAATAACAGGTTGCCCTTCTTCTATCACAATGATGGTTTCTGCTCCATCGCTGACCATCTGTTTGACGAGTGCCTTAGGGAAAGGATATTGCGACACTTTAAGCAAGCTATATCCCATCTCTTCTTTATAGTTCTCCATGAGGTAGTTCCATGCAATACCCGTTGCCACAACACCAATCTTCGGATTCTTACCTTTGGAATATGCATTATATGTCGATTCAACTGCTTCTTGCTCGAAGACCGTTTGCGCCTCTACTAATTCGTTGTAGTTTTGTTTTGCGAATGCCGGCAGGAGGATAAAATGCTTAACATTCTCAGGCACCGGCATCGCGTTTTGTTGAGGTTCGGAGTCTTTGGTGATGACAACGGCTCTGGAGTGAGCCATACGTGTGGTAACACGCATGAGGATAGGAGTATGCAAGCGTTCGGACATAAGGTAAGCCACTTCCATCATATCATAAGCTTCTTGTTGTGAAGATGGCTCGAAGATGGGAATCATGGCAAAGCGTCCATAGAAGCGCGAGTCTTGCTCGTTCTGAGAAGAGTGCATTGAAGGGTCGTCAGCAGCCACAACGATCAATCCTCCGTTGACACCGGTGATAGCAGCGTTCATGAAGGCGTCGGCACATACATTCATGCCCACATGCTTCATACAAACAAGTGCTCGCTTGCCCATGTACGACATTCCGAGGGCTGCCTCCATAGCAGTCTTCTCATTGGTCGCCCATTTGCAGAAGATGGGAGCACCGGTCTTGCGTCTTGACTCATGCAGTTGGATGAACTCAGTGATTTCTGTTGAAGGAGTGCCCGGATAGGCATATACTCCCGACAAGCCTGCGTCTATAGCTCCTTGGGCTATAGCCTCGTCTCCTAATAATAAGTGTTTCATGTTTTTAGGGTATTAATAATTAAGATTGGGGTTATGTTAATCTATTTGGTTTTCTTGAGCCACATCAAACATAAGAAAGTCTTTAGGCGGTGGTGCCACTATCACCACTCTTTGTTTGCTCACGGGGTGAACGAACTCCACTTGTCGTGCGTGCAACGATATACCTCCGTCTTTATTAGAACGGCGTGCACCATACTTCAGATCACCTTTGATAGGACATCCGATAGCTGCCAACTGACATCGTATTTGGTGGTGCCTACCGGTCTCAAGATTGACCTCAACAAGGAAATAGCGATCAGACTTGCCAATAAGCTTATATTGAAGTATCGCGATTTTGCCATTCTTATCTTGCGGATCAGTTATATAAGTCTTGTTCTCTTTTTCTCTTCTTATCAAGTAGTTGACGAGCTGCCCTTCCGTCTGAGGCGGACAATGTTCCACTATTGCCCAGTATGTTTTTTTTATTGTCTGATGGGTCTGAAACATTTGGTTGAGTCGAGCCAATGCCTTACTTGTTCTGGCAAAGAGGACAACTCCTGTAGTGGGTCGGTCAAGTCGATGAGTTACTCCAAGGAACACCTCTCCGGGTTTTTGATACTTTTCTTTGATATATGCTTTGACATGCTCAGAGAGCGGAGTGTCACCTGTTTTGTCGCCTTGGACAATATCACCCACCGCTTTGTTGACGGCAATGATATGATTATCTTCGTAGAGAATCTGCATTTTAGAACGCTTCGCTGTTAGACCGTTTCACTGTTAGAAGTTAGACCGTTTCACTGTTAGGGGTTAGACCGTTAGAGTTCTTTGTCTCATCACCTCGTACATCATCACTCCTGCCGCCACCGACACATTGAGCGACTCTATCGTTCCTTTCATCGGTATGCTTACCTTCTGAGAGCATAACTTGAGGTTCTCTTGATAGATGCCGGTATCTTCGCTTCCCATGACGATAGCCACGGGTTGAGTCATGTCAATAGTGGTATATGGCTTCGATGAGTGTTCGGTGGCCGCGATGGTTGTTATCCCGCTCTCGTTGAGATATTGGAGAGCCTGCTGCATGTTTTCCACCTTACATACAGGCAATGTATGCAGGGCTCCGGCACTGGTCTTGATGGCATCTCCGTTGATTGCCACACTCCCACGAGCTGGAATAATCAAGGCATCAACTCCGGCACAAGCACAAGTACGAGCTATAGCACCAAAATTACGCATATCGGTAACACCATCAAGAACAACCAAGAATGGTGCTCTACCCTCTTCGAAGATAGTGGGAACAAGTGTGTCTAACCGATGGAAATCAATCGGCGAGATAAAGGCAATAACGCCCTGATGGTTCTTGTCGGTCAGTTGATTGAGTTTCTCTACAGGTACTTTTTGCACGGGCGTAGAAGTGCCTTCTAAGCGGAGTAGCAGTTCTTTCGACAACTGCGAGGACATGTCTCGTCGGCACAACACCTTATCCAATACCTTACCGGCATCAATAGCTTCGATGACGGCATGGAGTCCGAAGATCATCTCTTTCTCTTTAACGCGCTTGGTTTGGTAGTCTTTGGGAGCATTGGAGACATTCTTATGAGCCGGCTGAGCGGTCTTCTTCGAGACACGTTCAGGAAACTGACGCTTTGGGGTAAACATATTATACAATCATTAAAGTGTTCTATAATTCTTTAAGTTTTTTTCGCATTGCACAAGACATGCAGAACTAAGCGCTAACGACTATTCGAGCCATTGTAGGAACTTATCCACATCTTCATCGTAGGCGTAAGGCTCGCCTATCGTCTTCCCCTCTTGGTCGATACGGACATAATATGGTTGCGCGTTAGCACCAAACTCGGTCCTCTGCACATAGCTCCATTTGTCGCCTATAGTCTTAAGTACAATCTGTTTGCCGTTCTCGCTGACGGTGACGGGTTCGTCTAACTTAGTCTTGTCGTCCACCATAAGAGTAAGAAGGACAAAATCTTGCAACCGCTGTTTCACTCTTGTATCAGACAGCACTTTGGCTTCCATCTTCCTGCAGTTGACGCATCCATATCCTGAGAAATCAAGTAAGAGCTGCTTGCCCTGCTGCTTGGCTAAGAGAGCCGCCTGTTCGATAGACTGCAGTTGCGAACTTGTTACATGGGTCTGCTCGTCATGGTTAGCAGAGAGCTGAAAATCTTGAGTATAGAGTGGCGGAGCGAAAGCAGAGACAGCCTTGAGCGGTGCTCCCCATAGTCCGGGAACCATATAGATAGCAAAACTCAGCGAAACGACGGCGAGCATAAAACGGAAGACAGAGATGCCCTCGTTGGTCGGTTCCTCATGTTTGAAGCGGAAGAGTCGAAGCAGATAGAGTCCTAAGAGTGCGAAGATAACTATCCAAAGAGCGAGGAAGGTCTCGCGGTCGAGCAGATGCCATCCATAAGCGAGGTCGGCTACGGAGAAGAACTTAAGCGAGAGTGCCAACTCGAGGAAAGCAAGCGTCACCTTGAACGAGTCCATCCACCCGCCAGAGCGCGGTACTCGCTTCATCATGTCGGGGAAGAGGGCGAAAAGCGAGAAAGGAAGAGCCAGAGCGATAGCAAAACCCAGCATACCAACCGTTGGTGCCAACAACGACTTGCCTGCAGCCTCTACAAGGAGAGTCCCGATGATTGGTCCGGTACATGAGAAAGAAACGATGACAAGAGTGAACGCCATGAACATTATGCTCAAGAAGCCTGTGGTGTTCTTGGCTCTTGAGTTGAGTCGAGTGCTCCATGAAGACGGCAAAGTAAGCTCGAAAGCGCCAAAGAACGACAAGGCAAAGATCACTAAGAGTGCGAAGAAGATAAGATTTACTACCGCATTAGTTGACAGACTATTAAGTGCGCTGGCGCCAAACAGCAGAGTTATCAGCAAACCTAACCCGACATAGATAACCACTATAGCTAATCCATAAAGAACGGCTTCCTTGACAGCTCTTGAGTTGCCGGAGCGCTTCATGAAGAACGATATGGTCATTGGTATGATAGGCCACACACAAGGTGTGAAGATGGCCAGCAGTCCGCCGAGCATTCCCATGAGGAAGATCCAGAGAAGTCCGCGTTGCTCTCCCTGACTCGTGGTGTTAGTCCCTGCTTGTGCTTGCGGGAGCGTAAACACATAGTCGGTTGGAGATAAGCACATCTGACTGCTGCATGCCATATATCTGACAGTCAACTCCTCTGCCCCCTCCACCTCTGACAAGGGCAACGAGAAGAGTGCCTCTTTCTCGTAAAAAGACAGCTCCATCTCGAACATATCATCGTATTGAGTGATGGGCGTAGAAAGAGTCTGAACCGCCACCTGACGATCTGACACCGAGAAACTTGTAGCCATCGGACCTCCCTCAGCCTGCCGGATATCATACAAGTGCCAATCGTTGTCGATGAGAGCCCTCAACTCATAATGGTCGTTATCAATCAGTTTCACCGACCAATGAATGGGATTGACCACTTGCGCTGTCAATACCGCTGAGAAGAATATCAATATTGCTGTCAGTATCTTTTTCATCTTTTAATCTTTTGGGGATTTACGGAACAACGGATAGTGAAATTCAACCTGTAACCTTTCAACTTTTCAACCTTGCATCTCATATCTCGTTCACATCACTTGGCATTCGCCAGTCGCCTCTTGGCGAGAGTGAAACGCTCACCACCTTTGGTCCGTCAGGCAGACATGAGCGCTTATATTGGTTGCGGAAGAAACGGTGCATAAACTGGTCAAGCCAATGATTGATCTGCTCGTCAGTGTAGTTGTCGAAAGCTTGCGCTGCCATATAAGCTATCTTCTTGCGTGAGAAGCCATATCTCAGATAATAATACATGAAGAAGTCGTGCAACTCGTAAGGTCCAACGGTCTCTTCTGTCTTTTGCGCTATTTGTCCTTTCTCGTCGGCCGGGAGAAGCTCGGGTGAGACAGGTGTATCAACAATATCTTGCAGAACAGCAGCCTCTTCGTCTTGACTATGGCGAGCAATATAACTGACCACATATCTCACTATTGTCTTCGGCACTCCTGCATTGATGCCATACATCGACATGTGATCTGCGTTGTAGGTTGCCCAACCGAGTGCCAACTCCGACATATCACCCGTTCCTATAACCAAGCCATTGTATTTATTGGCAAGATCCATGAGTATCTGTGTCCGTTCGCGTGCTTGGGAGTTCTCGTAAGTGATATCGTGGTTATTAGGGTCTTGACCTATATCCTTGAAATGCTGGAGCACGGCATCTACGATAGATATCTCCATCGAAGTGATACCGAGGATATCCATCAGTCGAAGAGCATTGTTGTAAGTCCTGTCGGAAGTGCCAAAGCCCGGCATGGTAACACCTATGATCTGTTTGCGGTCGTAGCCCAGCTTATCGGCAGTAAAGACGGCAATGAGAAGCGCCAAGGTCGAATCGAGTCCTCCGGATATGCCAATCAAGAGAGTCTGAGCATGTGTATGCTGCCAACGGCGAGCCAATGCCGATGTCTGGATAGCTATGATATCTTCACAGAACTCCTGCTGCTCTGCAGGTTTGGGTATGAACGGATTAGTACGGAAATGTCGGTGAATAGGTGCAATCAGCTTATCCGACTCTCCTACGGGAGCCACATACACTTTTCGATAATGGCCTATTTGGTCACAAGTGAAGTTGGTATTACGCTGTCTGTCAGTACGCAACCGTTCAACATCAATCTCAGAGATGAGCATGAGCGGTTCTTGCTTGAAACGCTCGCCCTCTGACAGCATCTTACCATTCTCAGCGATATAAGTAGAACCGGAGAAGACTATGTCGGTAGTGCTCTCGCCTATTCCTGATGAGGTATAGATATATCCGCAATGTACTCTGGCTGACTGTTGTGTTATCATCTGGCGGCGGAATGCATGCTTGCCCGTCAAGCAGTTTGACGACGAGAGGTTGAAGATAAGCTCGGCACCTTGAATAGCGAGCTGCGTAGATGGGGGCAATGGAGACCACAAGTCCTCGCACACCTCAATACCAAAACAATAGTTGCGCGTCATGAAGAGTTGATCTGCACCGAAAGGCACATCTCCGCACCATAGCTCAATAACAGGTATATCTACCCTTCCTCCGGGCGTGAACCATCTTTTCTCATAGAACTCACCCGTGTTAGGCAGATTAACTTTAGGAACAACACCGATAACCTCTCCGTCGGTCATGACGAACACACAGTTGTAAAGATTGTTGTCAACCTTCAGAGGACCACCCACCAACACAATGACGGGTTTTTGACGGGTATAGTCGCATATATCTTCTAAAGCACTGAGAGCGTTCTGTTGCAACTGCTGTGTGAAGAACAAGTCAGCACATGTATAACCCGTAACGCTCAGTTCGGGAAAACATATCACTTGTACTCCTTCTTCTACGGCTTCGTCTATCTGCTCTTTGATACGCTCTGTGTTATATCGGCAATCAGCCACTCGCAGCTGTGGAACAGCGGCTGCTACACGAACAAATCCAAAATTGTCTTGCATAATCGGCTCTAATTTATTTGGGATGGTTAAGGTGTTCTAATGTTGAATAAAACTGCAACATCATAAAACTTGACAAAGATACTAAATAATATTGAAATAACAAAAAAATCAACTTTTTTTTCAAAACTCTTTGGAGGTTCAGAAAATTGTTGTACCTTTGCACCCGCTTTCGAAAGGAAGCCAATAACCGATGGTGCTATCGTCTAGCGGTTAGGACAAAAGATTCTCAATCTTTAAACCGGGG
>CAMHOK010000065.1 GCA_946186735.1 uncultured Bacteroidales bacterium | reverse complement strand
TGTCCGGTGGACATTCGAAGGAGTATTTGCGGCGCGCGACATGAACACCTTAGTCGGGGGCAGGGGTGGTTTGATACACGGAATACTTCTTTTCTGTACGAATCTCACGAATCTCACGAATGTTTATGTACGGAACTCACGAAACACCTTTTGAACGAACACGGAAAGACACGGAGGTTTCACGGAACTTCTCTTTGCTGTACGAATCTCACGAATCTCACGAATGTTTATGTTCGGAACTCACGGAAAACACGGAGGGCCTTTTCTACACGGATTTTTTTTGAACGAACACGGACTGACACGGAGGTTCACGGAACCTTTCCCCGTTCACCTTTCATCTTGCCTTATTTGGTGTATTTCTTGCAGCGTTCGATGCCGGTGAGGGCTTCGTGGTATTGCCAGTTGCAGGTGGTGTCGCCTTGCTGACGGAACAGCTCGGCGGCTCGGAGATAGAGCTGAGAGGCTTTCTTCTTGTTGCCGCCGGCTATCTTTGGTGCATAGAACAGCACGTTAGCGTTGACCGAGAGAGCCAGCGTGGAGTGAGGGTCAGCCTCTAAGGCTCGCTTGGCATAGCGGAAGATACGCACACCATGCGTGAGCACGGTGCTCTCGTCGAGCTTGAGAGCATACGACTCGGCTGCCGACATGTACGCCCAGTAGTCGGCATCGCTAAGCCACTCACGACACAGCTCAAGATGGCCCAGATAGCGCTCTAAACAACGCTTAGCCGTGTCGGGCTCGAGGAACTGAATAGCGTAGGCGGTATAACCATACTCTAAGTCGAGGAGGAAGAGCCTTTCGTCGGTCGTCGCCTGAGCGAAAGAGCAGGAAGAGAGGGTCTGACCCCACACATCCATCTCCTCGTTGAGGAAAGCACGGAAGAGAGCACAACGGTCGGTCTGAGCACACACACTGACGGGTACTACCAAGAGTAGTACACCCAATAACCTTCTAAAAGACATCATCGGTCTGCACATATAGTCGAGCTTAGGCCCTCAGAGCAAAAGAGAGAACTATCCCCTCCGCCGAAGCAGAGGGGATAGCTGTTTGATTTATTTCTTACCCTTCTCAAGGAGCAGTGTCTGAGTAGGTTGGTCGCACACCTCCGACGGTCCGTAGTATTGTATAGGACCCGGATATATATATGAGGTGTTGGCGTCTGCCCACTCGGCACGATGGTTCTTGAGATAGAGGAAAGGCTTGCCGTTGAGGTCAACGAGTGCTTTCTGGATGACAGGCTTGAGCTTGCCGTTGCGGCGCTCCATGTTCATCATCATTGTGATAGGCACTCCGCCTGCCTGCCACTGAGCAGCGGGCTCGGTGAGGTTATTGACCAGAGCCATGTAACCTGTCTTGCCGGCAGCGATGAGGTGGGTAGCGGTGATACCAAGCGAGTAGCAGTAGTCGGCATCGAAATTCGAAGGTATGGCGCAGCGTCCCTCATAACCGAAGAAATGGTTGAGGGCGGAGAACTTACCTTTGTACTTACCCTCACCCTTGAGCGTAGCCAGTTTCTTTGCCACCATCTCGATGAGCAGCTTCTCCGTCTCTATCTGCGACACCATGACGTTGCCGTGCGGGTCGCGGTCGAGGGTGAGCTGCATGGCTATACCCTTAGGCAGGTCGCGATAGACCTGACGGCTCTCTGCCGAGAGCATACCCTTGACATACTGACGCTTCTCATCGTTAGTGTCAAGCGAAGCGAACTCATCGTTGTTGGCAAGGATATCGTTGAGCTCTTGTATGAGCTTCTTCATGGCAGGGATGAACTCGATGAGTCCTTCGGGGATAAGCACCGTACCGAAGTTCAATCCTGCCTCAGCGCGAGCCACGATGATGTTAACTATATAATCGACGATATCGTTGAGTGTGTAGTTCTCTGCCTCCACCTCTTCGGAGATAAGGCAGATGTTAGGCTGACTCTGCAGGGCGCACTCGAGAGCTATATGCGAAGCTGAACGACCCATCAGACGGATGAAGTGCCAGTATTTCTTTGCCGAGTTAGCATCACGCTGGATATTACCGATGAGCTCCGAATAGGTCTTGCAGGCGGTGTCGAAACCGAAAGAGGTCTCTATCTGAGCGTTCTTCAAGTCGCCGTCGATAGTCTTGGGGCAACCGATGACCTGTATGCCCACGTTCTTCTGCTTGTAGTACTCGGCAAGCACACAAGCGTTGGTGTTGCTGTCGTCACCACCGATGATGACGATAGCACGGATGTCGAGCTGCTTGCATATCTCTACACCTTTATCAAACTGCCAGGTCTCCTCTAACTTCGTTCTGCCTGAGCCGATGATGTCGAAGCCGCCGGTGTTACGATACTCATCGATGATGTCGGAGGTGAGAAGTACATACTTATGCTCGATCAGACCGCTCGGACCGCCAAGAAAACCATAGAGCTTGTTCTCAGGGTTGAGCTTCTTGAGGCCGTCGAACAGACCACAGATGACATTATGCCCACCGGGAGCCTGACCACCGGAGAGGATAACACCTACATTCATCTGAGGCAGTTCAACTTTCTCTCCCGGCACCATGCGGATGATAGGCATACCATAAGTGTTGGGGAACAACTCGCTGATCATCTGTTGATCGGCAACCGACTGGGTCTTCTCACCTTCTACAAGGCGAACATAACCGTTGAGAGCTACAGGCATCTTTGGCTGATAGCTCGAACGGGCAATCTGTAAAGGACTTTTAAGCATATCTTTTTTGTGTTTAATAATGTTACTACACCGTGTATTTAATACTGTTTCTACACTGTTGATGCGGCTCAACAAGAGCACGCTCTTTCACGCTTGCAAAGTTACGCATAATTTTCCAACCGACAAAATTTTGCCGAAAAGAAAATAAGTCGTACCTTTGTAGCATGATTCTCTGTGTAGCGGAAAAGCCCTCAGTAGGGCGCGACATAGCCAAGGTGTTGGGCGCCACTCGTCCGCACGACGGTTTCATGGAAGGCAATGGTTATTGTGTTACATGGACTTTTGGTCATCTCTGTGCTTTGTATGAGCCCAACGATTATCAGGACTTATGGAAGCGTTGGGACCTCTCTCTCTTACCCATGATACCTGAGCGTTTCAGTATCAAGGTGAGTAAGGACCAGGGTATAGTCAAGCAGTTTAACATCATCAAAGATCTCATCTCTCGTGCCGACGAGCTCATCAACTGCGGTGATGCCGGTCAGGAGGGTGAGCTCATACAGCGTTGGGTGTACCAAAAAGCGGGTTGTCGCATACCCGTCAAGCGTTTATGGATCTCGTCGCTCACGGAGGATGCTATCCGCGAGGGGTTCAAGAACCTCAAGGACCAGTCGGAGTATGAGCGGTTGTATGAGGCAGGGTTGATGCGTGCCATAGGCGACTGGCTGCTTGGCATGAACGCCACCCGTGCTTACACCATACGCTACCCTCATCAGGACAACGGTCGGACGCAGGTGCTCTCTATCGGACGCGTACAGACGCCCACCCTCGCCCTCATCGTCAAGCGTCACCATGAGATACAGCGGTTCCGCTCCGTCACTTACTGGGAGCTCAAAACGCGCTACCGCGACACCGAGTTCTCGTTGATGGCTGAAGAGGAGGATAGGAAGATGAGCAACAAAGAGGAGGCTGAGCGCTTGGTGGAGTCGATCACCTCGCAACCTTTCCGCATCAAGAGTGTAGAGAAGAAGAGAGCCACTGAGTATGCCCCTCGCTTGTTCGACCTCACCTCGCTGCAGGTGGAGTGCAACCGTCTCTTCTCTTTCTCTGCCGACGACACGCTCAAGCTCATACAATCGCTCTACGAGAAGCATATCACCACCTATCCACGTGTTGACACGCAGTTCCTCAGCGATGATATCTACCCTAAGGTGCCGCAGATCTTCAAAGGTATAGAACAGTTTTTCCCTCAGATAACGCGCTTGCGCGAGTTGATGCGCGAGGAGCAGCAGCGCACGGGCAAGCCTCAGAAGATAAAGAAGTCGAAGCGTGTGTTTGACTCGAAGAAAGTGACCGATCACCACGCCATCATCCCCACCGGTCAGCAGCCCAACAACCTCACACCGGACGAGCGCCTGGTGTTCGACCTCGTTGCCAAACGTTTCATCGCCGCTTTCTACCCCGACTGTGTGGTCAACAACACCACCGTCATCGGTGAGGTCATGCCCAAGGACGATAGTCTCGTCAGGGGCGTCAGCGAGGGGCAAGACAAGCAGCCTCTGCTCTTCCGCACCACAGGCCGACAGATCGTCAACCCCGGATGGCGCGAGGTTCTTGACAAAGAGAAGAGCACACAGAAAGACGCAC
Source organism: uncultured Bacteroidales bacterium (assembly GCA_946186735.1). GTDB lineage: Bacteria > Bacteroidota > Bacteroidia > Bacteroidales > Paludibacteraceae > Colicola. Next base: position 6,665 of record CAMHOK010000065.1, on the reverse strand, counting down.
CTAAGAGCTCGACACCTGACGACACGGATAAGAACGCTCAGAGCGAGGAGGACAAGCCTGACTCGCAAGAGAGGGTGCTGCCTGAGTTCAAGAAAGGAGAGGAGGGTGAGCATCAGCCTTATCTGCAAGAGCGTCAGACCACTCCTCCCAAGCCTTACACCGAAGCGACTCTGCTGCGCGCCATGGAGACAGCCGGCAAGACCGTTGATAACGAAGAGCTCCGTGACGCGCTCAAGGAGAACGGCATAGGCCGACCATCAACACGCGCCGCTATCATCGAGAAGCTCTTCCAGCGCAAATACATAAAGAAAGAGCGTAAGAGTCTCTCCCCCACTCCCTTAGGTATAGAGCTTATCCGCACTATCCACACGCCTCTGCTCAAGTCGGCAGAGTTGACGGGTCTGTGGGAGAAGAAGCTTCGTGAGATCGAGCGTGGTGAGTACGAGACGCGTCAGTTCTTAGACGAGCTCAAGCAGATGACCGCCGAGGTGGTGTCGGAGGTGCTCAGAGACCGCTCAGGCATGCGTTGTCCGGTGTGCGGACAGGGCGTCATCATCCGCGGCAACTCCCGCTACGGCTGCTCACGCTGGAGAGAAGGCTGTTCGTTCAGCGCTCCTTTCGATGAGTGACTCCGGCTCAGTGAGAGGATAGTCTGAAGAAGCAGACTATCGCGTTGAGGATAGCGGGAAGAGATAGTGAGATACTCCCTGCCGTCCTCTTTCTTTATCTTCAAGCTCCGACATAAGTCGTCTAACACTGCCTGCTTAGGCATGAGCCTCACATGCAGGCGCATACCCTCCTCTGGCAACTCGTTCTCCTCGATATATATCGGTCCCACGCACGAATAGAACGGCTCTGACACGCCCCTGAGTCCATGACTGCTCCGGCGCTTCTGTGCTGAGCGGTTCTTGGTGCTTACACTTATATGGTAGGCGGCATCGGAGTAACGGATGTCGATATTGACCTCATGACGCAGAGTATCAAGGAAACGATAAGGATAGACAAGACTTATCTCACGCTCTTGTCCCAGCTCTCTTTTCCTTAGTCCATCGCGGCTTGACCACTGCTCCGACAAACAAAGCAGGCTCATCGCCTGCTCTGTGAGAGTGTTGAGCGTTGGTTGGTCAAGAGAGCCCTGCTCCAGCTCCACCCTGCTCGTGTGTGTGCAACCGCATAGGCACATCACCGATAGTATCAACCAGCACTTGCGCATATCAATGTACCACTACACGCATGCGTTTCTCGGTGCCGTCCTCGAAAGTGAGACGAAGCAGATAGACGCCTGCCAGAGAAGGCACGGTGAGCGATGCTATGCCGTTGTCGGCACGAGCAGAGAGAAGCAGCTCGCCGAGCGTGGTGTACCATTCGGCAGACACCACATCCTCAAGGCTCATCTGACTGCCCTTGGCAACCAGCGTGGGTATGTTCTGCGTCTCATCGAAAGTCTCGGGGATGACAGGACAGATGAACAGCGAGACACCATCGGTCGAGCGCGTTACCAGTGCCGTGTAGGAGGCGGTCTTGTCTAAACCCTCTGCCACATACAGATACGAGCCTGTCGCACCCTCTATAGGACTCATGTTCTTATACCACTGATAAGAAGAGAAGGTGTAGCCGCCGTTGAACTCTTCGTTGCGCACGGCAAGCACATCGTTCCAGCGCTGTGCTATCACCGACGAAGGATAGTTGACCACAAGACGCAGAGGCAGGTCAAGATTGCCGCCAATGCTGTCGAAGAAATGCAGGGTCATCTCATACTCGTTAGGCTCTATGCTCGTGGGCATATCCACATGCAGCTCATGCAGCGTGGTAGCTTGGTTCTCCACATCGGGTATCTTATCTGTAGCGAAGCGCAACGAGAACTCCGGCGAGAAACCTGAGATGAACTCATAAGGCATGTCTAACACTCCGTCGTCGCCGCAGATGGTGAACAGTGTGTCGATAGCCACCTTGAGCACATCGTGGATGAAGAGGTTGAGGGTAACGATAGAGTCGCAACCGGCCGTGCTCTTCAGCTTGGCCACATAAGTGCCTTGAGTGTTGAGGTCCTTGCCGTTGAAGTGATAGGTCTCGTTGTTCATTATCATGGTGTCGATAGTGGTGTAGATAGTGTCGAGGATGTTTATGTCGAGCACCGTTATGCTATCGCACCCTAAAGACGAGACGAGCGAGTCGGTGAAGACCGTTGACTCGGTGAAGATGGTATCTATCTTATTGACGGTATCCACATAATGGTAGCCGTCGGACTTACATGCTTGTATCTTGAGGGTGTCGGTCAGTGCTCCGACCTTAGGCACGATAACGAAGAACTGGCGCTCGTCGGGGTCGCACTCGCCCACGTATGCCTTGACGGTGACGGTATAAAGACCTCCATCGGCAGGATACTCGTGCTCGGGGTTGGTGAGCATAGAGGTGGTGCCATCGCCGAAGTCCCACTCTACATAGTCCACTTTCTTGTCGGTATGAACCTCGGTCTGAGTAACCTTGTTATACTCTTTGATATGGCTCGTGTTATAGAACTGGAAGATGTTCCGGCACTCGGTAGGTTTATAGTCGTATGTCATGTCAGCCACGGGGAAGTAAGGCAGCGACGAGGCGTAGAGTGTGAAGTTGCAGGTGGTGTCGCCCACGAACATCATATCGACTGCATAGCGTGTGGTGTCGTTGGGGTCGGTGAGTGTGAAGACTCGGTCGCGACTGAGTATAAGGCTCTCGTCGAAAGGCAGGAAGATGTTATGCACTCTCTGTTCATCGCTTGCTTTGTACCAGCGATAGACGAAGCCGTCGGGAGCCACGAACTCGGTGTTCTCCATACCGCACGACATACCCGACAGCTGTCCGTTGGAGCAGCCCAGGGTGAAGTACGCATAGCCGAAGTGTCCGGAAGCTGCGCAGTCGATAGCGGTCAGTTGCACGGTGAGGGTCTGTCCGTCGTAGTTAGAGAGGTTGACGCCTACCGGTGTCCAGTCTTTCCACACTATCTTGGTGGAGCCTAACCCTTCTTCGGGCGAAGGTTGATAGCCTTGCCATCCGGAGCTCTCGTCCACCGAGGAGGATGTGAAGTCGGCCTCAGCGCACGAGCCTATGGAGCGACCCAAGCGGTCCATCACACGCAGGGTGAAACGCGGATCGACATGACTACCGGGCTTGCCGATGTCGTGACCCGGCTCTTGGAGCACCACTGCATACTTCATCATCAACACAGGCGTGCGCTGAGCGTCCACCTTATATTGGAAAGTGGCTCGTGAAGCACGCAGGTGAGGTGAGTTCTCTGTACCTAAGCGCACGGATGCCAGCTCGTTGGGTGCCACCTTGAGCAGTTTGCCGCCGGTATATGGGTCGCGAGTGTCGGGCTCGGTCATGAGCGTATGCTGACCGCCGATAGAGTTGTCGCCCTCGTTCAAGCGACCCTGGGTCCACATCCATGACGGACTCTCCACATCGGTTGTCTGCTTAAAACCTGTGGTATATGAGCAGTTCTTGTCGGTGAGCGTTATATAGTCGATACAATGGTTGGCAGGATAATAGACGAACTCTGAGCGAGAGTAAGGCACGCTCTTTATGTCGTCGCATATAGCGCGTATATGGAAGTCGCACATACCCTCGCTGATGCTGTTGAAGACGATGAAGGTGTCGGCCACCTGACGGGTGATCCAGCGCTCAGAGGCATAGCTATAGGCACGCACCTCGTAGAGCGATGCCGAGCCCGTCCAAGAGACAGTGACAAGGTTCATCTCCTCATCGGTAGTGATATACACATCGGTAGGCGAAGGACAAGCTCCTTGCGGGAGGATAGTTATGTTGTCAACGCAGGCAGGAGGATTGACAGCCGAAGCGTTACTGTTGACCCAGAGGAAGAACAGACGGTGAGGCGTGCCATCCGACTCTAAGGTGGTGATCTTCGTCTGCCACTGACTCTTCCCCCTCAGCCTGGTCTTCTCTGATGGTTTGTCGGGGTTATCGAGGTTGAGCAGATAAGTGTTGACCAACTGGTCGATAGTGGAGTTGGTGTTGCTGTTGAGCTGCACCGGTCGGCCAAGGAAATCTTTCTCTTCGGCCCATCCCACCATCAGTCCGTCAACCGCGGTGAGGGTGTTTCCTCCGGCACGCCAGTCGAAAGAGAAGTCATACTTCCCTTCAGCCAACTGAAGGTCGATATAAGCGATGACATACGATGAAGTACTCACATAGCTTGCTGTCACACCCTCGTCGGTGGACACATACATACCTTTGTTCCCGTTGAAGGTGTTGTTAGCGGCTGTATCTATGACCCACTTATGCGGAATGCTCGAGGCTAACGAACCCGAAGAGAGCACCCATTGGGCGTTCTGTGCATCATCTTCGAAGTCGCAGGTGAAGATCGACACCTGTCCCATCGCGGGAACGGAGAGCAGCAACACAAAGAGAAGAGCTGCTAAGAATGAGTGAGATGACCTAATATTCATAAGAATATCAATTATATTGTGATTGGTTTTGTCTTGTTGCAGTCATGACGGGTTATCTGCCTATCATGAGCGGTTGTGTGAGTATAGGCTCATCAGCGGCTTCTATGCGTATGGTATAAACGCCGACAGTGAGCGGCATGCGGACAGAGGCAGAGCCCTCGTTGAGCTGTTGTATGCTATACAGCTGACCGGTGAGTGTGAAGATCGACACTGTTGTCTGCGTCTGAGCCGAGTATTGTACCACCGAGCCTTCGGTAGCGAAGGTCGGGAAAGAGGTGCGGTTAGAGCCTGAGCGGTCGGTTGGAGTGAACGGACAAGCAAAAGCCACCACGCCGTCCTGACGGGTCAGGCGAACGGTATAGGTAGCCGAGAAGTCAAGCGAGCCATACAGGTAAGGCAGCGTCTCGCCCGCTATTGCCACTCCGTTCTTATACCACTGATAAGCAGTGAACTTATACCCGTGGTTATAGTCTTCGTTGAGCAGCACGAGCGCATCGTTCCATTTCTGGCGGATGATAGAGCCATACTGTATGTCGATAGGTATGACGAACGACTGCGGGTCACAAGCCCGGTGCTGATAGAAAGTGAGGGTTACATAGTAGCGGTCGGGCACGAGCTCATCGGTGAAGCTGAAGGTAAGGCTTTTGGTGCTGTTGTCGGTCACTGTGGTGTTGGCGAACATGCCGGTGAGCAGAGCGTTGTCGCTGAAGACGACAGTGAGCGAGTCGAACTCGCCGAGCTGCTGTCGGTTGTTGAGCATGTTGTCCCACGCTATGACGAGCGAGCCGTCGTCCGAACAATAAGCTTGCGGCATGGTGTCCACATCGAGGTTGAGCCGCTCGATGACCTTGAGGTAGAGCGTCACCATGCTGTCGCAACCGGTGACCTGACTCTCTAAGCGCTGAGTATAGCGGTCGGTGTTGATATAGTCGTAGCCGTTGAAGCGGAAAGGCAGGTTAGACGAGCACACCGTGTCGTACACGCTGACCTCAGGCACGGGATTGACGGTGAGGTTGAGTATGGTCAGGCTGTCGCAGTCGGCGTAGTTCTTCGCCTCTTTGCGATAGCCGATAGTGGTCTCGTAGAAGCCTTTGTTATCGAAGCGGAAAGGTACTTGGTTGGCACAGATAGTGGTATCCACTATCACGGGGTCTGTCAGGATAGACGGTATGGTGATGGTCGTGGTCTTCTCGTCGAAGCACGTACCGCCGCCGAAGACAGCACGCTGCTTGATGTCCACCACCTGTCCTAAGTCGGGAGCGTAGTAAGTGAACGCAGGCTCTACCGTATGATAGAGCAAGCGTCCGTCCACATGGTCGTACATCCACAGCTCGCTCAGGTCGATATGCTCGTTAGGAGCCAACTCCTCAACCTCTTGACCTGTCTGATCGTCGGTGTAGCGAACGACGACATGGCTCTTGTCGGTGAACTCAACGATGTTCTGGCAGTCCTTTGGCGTATGCTTCCACTCTATCTCGGGCACGGGATAGCGAGGCTCGAGGGTGGTCTGCAGGTCAATACAGCAGGTGGTGGGTTGACCGGTGGACGGGTCAACCATACACATGTGGCAGCGGTAGTTGTGGTGACCCGACTGAACGTTCTTGAGCACCTTGTCGGTTCCCACAAGGATGTTATACTCGTCGTACCACTCATAGACGAACCCTTCGGGTGCGTCCACGCTCACCGTCTCTTCAGCACCGCAGTTGTCGGTGTTCAGACTGGCACTGGCACAATTGAGGTAGAAATACATGTGGCCTGAGTGTCCGCCCGCACCGCAGTCCCAGTTATGGATACGCAGATAGACGGTGCGTCCTTGGTATGCCGAGAGGTCGAAACCGAAGGCCGACCAGTTGCTCCAGCGGTACTTATTGTCGCCCGACACGTTCCACACATTACCCAACACATCCTCGTTATACTCGAAGCTGGGGTTCATGCAACCTTTAGTGTCCATCACGTGCATGTTCTGGTCGAGCAGCTGTATCTCGAAGCCCTCCAGACCGGGATGCGTGGCTGTCTGACCCACATAGGCATAGTGGACGATAAGAAGCGAGAAGTTAGCATCGACCGTCATCTTATAGGTTATGTCCTCGTGTCCGTAAGAGGTGTGCGGGTTGCCCAGACGCACTGTAGCCATCACTCCGTCGGGTACGCGCTGCAGACCCGGAACGGGGTTGCCGTTGGGGTCGGTGGAGTTGAGGGTACACGGGTCGTACTCCTGCT
>CAMHOK010000064.1 GCA_946186735.1 uncultured Bacteroidales bacterium | reverse complement strand
ATTCTTATGGTACCACCTACCTCTCGAAGCTCTCAAATGATGTTTATCAGGCTTCGTTCATCGAGCTGTATCAGAAACCCGGTGTCGGTACCAGCGAATATTTCTTCAGAATACAAGAGAACGGCAAAGTGGGTCAGTTCTGGGGATACGAATATGCAGGTTCGGAGAACGGCAACATGCTTATCTATGACAACGATGGCAATAAGATACCCGTCTCTCTTGCCGACGCAAGCTACAAGAGATATATAGGTAATGGTGCTCCCGAACATTTCCTCAACTGGAACAACACCATCACATGGAACAACTTCGACCTCAGCCTCATGTTCAGAGGTGTCTTCGGATTCGACATCTTCAACATGCGTAAGTATGGTATGGGGCTCGCAGGCAGCGGTAGCGCCAATGTGCTCCGTGATGCCTACCTCGCTGACAAAAACATACAGACAGGCGGTGGCGTCATCTCATCCTTCTTCCTTGAGAAAGGCGACTTCTTCAAACTCGACAACATCACTATGGGCTACACCTTCATACCTAAAGAGAGAAAACTGCTCGAGAGCCTGCGTGTATATATCAATGCCAAGAACATCTTCACTCTCACCGGATATAAAGGCAACGACCCCTCAACCGTTTCCATCACCGGCATCACTCCGAGCGTTGATGTATCATCTTCTTATCCTACTGCTACACAACTCAGTCTTGGTCTAACTATTAAACTTCACTAATATGAAAAAGATTCAATTATATATAATGAGTGTTGTGGCGGGCTTGATGCTTTCCGCTTGCACCGACTTGACAGAACATGTGTTCGATAAACTCGACGCCGGTATCTTCTATCAGAACGAGAGTAGCGTACAGGGAGCAGTGGCTGCTATCTACAACGATGCCGCCTACACCATTCCCGAATATTTCTGGTACCTGCAGGAGTTCTCTGCCGACCAGATCGTTTGGCGCTCATGGAACGGAGGACAATGGGGATACGATGAGGCTGAGAAATATGTGCTCTCTACCCACACTTGGACCTCAGAGTCAAAAATCATACGCTCCGCTTGGGAAGGCTCGTGGAAAGTGATTGGTCTGAGCAACCAACTCATCAGCGACCTGAGCAATCTGAAAGCAGCTGACCTGGGCATGACCGATGAGCAGATTGCCACCTATGTGGCCGAAGCTCGCATGCTCAGAGCATGGTCATACTACAACCTCTTCGAGGTATGGGGAGGTGCTCTCCCGCTCAATATCAAGGTAACAACCGAAGTGCCGGGCTCAGCCGACCCCGACTTTAACGTGTCATGTAAGAAGATCTATGACTTCATCATGACCGAACTGGACGAGTCGCTCAACAACCTTATCATCGAAGACGGGTCGAACAACGCCCGCAACCGCATGAACCAAGGTGTCAACCGTATCCTCAAAGCACGACTGCTCCTCAATGCCCAACTCTTCATCGGCGAAGACCACTTCGCTGAGTGCGAAGCTCTCTGCAAACAGATACTCGCCGGTGACTATGGCACCTACAGCCTTGCCGCTAACTACCAAGACATCTACGACATCAACAACAGCACTTGCCCCGAGGTAGTCTTCGCTTTCGCTTTCGATGTCAATTATCTCAATGCCACCAACAACCGCACCACTCCCTTCCTCCCGTACAACTACGACGAGTACTTCAACGGAGCCAATGTTAATGCCGGTTGGAACTGCACTTGCCTCGCTCCTTCGTGGGACAACACAGGTAATGTTCAGCCTCTCGGCGGCACTGATAATCCTAAGTCGTTCCTTACCGACTACGGAGATAAGTTGGGCGCTGTTTACGAGCGTTTTGACGACCGCGACATACGCAAACAAAACTTCACTTGGGACTATACCACAGGCAAGTATAAAGGTATCTTCCTCAAGGGTGCCATGAGAGCCGACTATAACACCACAACCACTGCCCTCAAGGCCGATGCCGACCGCGACGGACAAGACCTCGTCTATGTCGATCAGATAGGTACCTTCCTCAACCTTGGCAAGAACCTTGAACCGGTGATGACCCCTCTCTGGGGTGAGACTAACTCCGGCGTCAGACTGGTTAAGTATCCCGTCTATCCCGCCTCTGCAGGTATTGACTATCGCGATATCGATGAAGTGGAGTTCCGCTTGGCAGAAGTGTACTACATGATTGCCGAATGTGAGATGAGAGCCGGCAACACTGCCGAGGCAAAGAGCTATGTTGACCAAGTGCGCCAACGCTACTTCACCGATGCTTCCGCACTATCCGTGCCCGGACCGGGCTTCTCTGCCTTCGACATGGACTGGATGCTCTCACAATGGGGACTCGAGTTCCTCAATGAAGGGAACCGCCGACGCACCGACCTCCGTCGATTCGACAAATTTACACAAGGACAATGGTGGTTCTTCGGAAGAGTAAACGAGACCGTTCCAACTCCCGAGAAACGCGACCGCAAATATGAGTGGTTCCCGCTGCCCGCTAACGCCCTCTTGGTTAACCCGGGATTGAAGCAGAATCCTAACTATCTGTAAACTCAGTCGCACTATTTGTAACCTGATAATAACAAATGATTATGAAAACTCTAAAGAAATATCTATGGTTGCTCATCGTAGCATTCTTACCTGCACTCATCAGTTGCGGACGGCAAGAAATAGTCTTCGACTACGAACTTGAGCATTTCTCACTTCAAGAAGGCAAGATCTTGCTTGAGGTGGTAGTACCCACCAGCACCCAACCCGACGACGAGATCTATGTTATCGGTGCCTTCAATGGCGGCATGGATGCTGTAGGACAAGATGCCTACCGTCTTACCGTTCATCCCAACACCAATGCCAAATGGGGCGTGTATCTTGATGCCAACACCAACCTCTCAGGTGGGTTCTGGTTCTACTCGAAAAGCCAACGCGAGGAACGCCTGCTCAAAGGCGATAGCATAGTGCACACCGTTCAACCGGCTGCCGGAATAATCAATCTTTATACCGTCGAGAGATGGGCCGCCTATTTCGACTCTGCTCAAGGAGGCGACGATGACGAAGATATCAAACATGATGGATATGTCGTCTATATACTCAACGAGTCGTCAGAGACCGACCTCGCTCTCTATGCTTGGGGCGATGCCGAAGCCTTCGGCTCATGGCCCGGTATGGCACCCACAGGTACACAAAAGAAAGGCGGCAAGACCTATACTTACTTCGACCTGGGCGAAGCTAACACCGGACTCAACCTCCACCTCATACCCAACAACAACAATGGCGGTGTGCAATGGGAAGGTGACGCTCTGGCCGTGACTATCGACCACGACATCTACATCCGTATCTGGGATCCTGCCGAGGCAGGAGACAAGACCGCCTTCGAAGTGCTCGAAAACATCGAACCTGAGGTAGTACACGATGGCTATGTCGTTTACCTGCTCAACGGCTCATCCGAGACCGACTTCGCTCTCTATGCTTGGGGCGATGCCGAAGCTTTCGGCTCATGGCCCGGCATGGCGCCTACCGGAACACAGACAATAAAAGGCAAAGAGTTCATCTACTTCGACCTCGGAGAGACTAACACCGGACTCACACTCAACCTCATACCTAACAACAACGGTGGCGGCGTGCAGTGGGAAGGCGCCGACCTGGGTATGACTATCGACCACGATGTCTATATCTATGTCAAAGACCCCGCCTCTGCAGGCGACAAGACCGCATACCAACTCCTCAGCGGACCCGACGACAACCCGGAAGATGAGGGTGAAGGTGAAGAAGGAGAAGGCGAAGGTGAAGGTGAAGGCGAAGGTGAAGGTGAATAAGAACGAACACAACAGAGCATAAACAAAAATGGTGAGCCGAAGCTCACCATTTTTGTTTTCTACTTATACTAAGTTCTCTTGTGAAGAGCTCCTCCAATCAGAGTTGAGGACCGGCAGCAACAAGAGCCTTACCTGCAGCATTTCCTTCGTACTTAACGAAGTTCTTGATGAAGCGAGAAGCCAGATCTTTGGCTTTCTCTTCCCACTCCGCTGCATTAGCGTAAGTGTCGCGAGGATCAAGGATCTTCGGATCAACACCGGGCAGAGCTGTGGGCACCTCGAAGTCGAAATACGGAATCTTCTTGGTAGGAGCCGACTTGATAGAACCGTCAAGGATAGCATCGATGATTCCACGAGTATCCTTGATAGAGATACGCTTGCCTGTACCGTTCCAACCGGTGTTAACCAAGTATGCCTTTGCTCCGCTCTTCTTCATCTTCTTAACCAACTCTTCTGCATATTTGGTAGGATGAAGCTCAAGGAAAGCCTGACCGAAACAAGCCGAGAAAGTAGGAGTAGGCTCGGTGATACCACGCTCTGTACCTGCAAGCTTAGCTGTGAAACCGCTCAAGAAATAATACTTGGTCTGCTCAGGAGTGAGGATGCTGACAGGAGGCAATACTCCGAAAGCATCAGCCGAGAGGAAGATAACATTCTCTGCTGCAGGGCCTGCCGAGATGGGACGAACAATCTTCTCAATGTGGTTGATAGGATAGCTAACGCGAGTGTTCTCGGTAACCGACTTGTCAGCAAAATCGATATGTCCCTCAGCATCTACCGTTACATTCTCAAGCAGAGCATTGCGACGGATAGCGTTGTAGATATCAGGCTCCGACTCTTTGTCAAGATTGATAACCTTTGCATAGCAACCACCTTCGAAATTGAAGACGCCGTTGTCGTCCCATCCGTGCTCGTCATCGCCGATAAGCAAACGCTTCGGGTCGGTTGACAAAGTGGTCTTACCCGTTCCTGACAAACCAAAGAAGATAGCTGTGTTCTTGCCCTCCATATCGGTGTTAGCAGAGCAGTGCATCGATGCAATTCCCTTCAGAGGCAAGTAGTAGTTCATCATCGAGAACATACCCTTCTTCATCTCACCACCATACCAGGTGTTGAGAATGACTTGCTCACGAGAGGTGGTGTTGAAAGCAACACAAGTCTCCGAGTTCAGACCCAACTCTTTGTAGTTGTCAACCTTTGCAAGAGAAGCATTGTAGATAACAAAGTTAGGCTCGAAATCTTTCAACTCTTCTTCTGTAGGACGGATAAACATATTCTTTACAAAGTGAGCCTGCCATGCCACTTCCACAATAAAGCGGACAGCCATACGAGTGTCTTTGTTGGCTCCGCAGAAAGCGTCAACCACATACAGCTCCTTGTTCGACAGCTCTTTAACTGCCATCTCTTTTACTTTTGCCCATACCTCTTCTGACATCGGGTGGTTGTCGTTCTTATAAGCATCAGTAGTCCACCATACCGTGTCTTTCGAGTTCTCGTCCATAACGATATACTTATCTTTGGGCGAACGACCGGTATAGATACCTGTCATAACATTTACAGCACCAAGCTCGGTCAACTGACCGCGCTCATAGCCGGTTAAAGTACTCTTCGTCTCTTCCTCAAACAGATATTCGTAGGAAGGATTGTATGCCTTTACAGTTGCTCCTGTAATACCATACTTGGTCAAATCTAAATTTTTCATTTTTATGTGTTTTGTTAATTATAATTGCTTTCCGGTGCGCCGCTTAGTATGTGCGCAATTTTAACCGCTACAAAATTACGATTTTTTCTGCAAACACCAAACATAAAAACGGCATTTGATAACGATTGGGCAAAAATGCAAGTCGCAAGTTGCATTTCCGCTCATCACACAAGACCAATAACGCTACTCATACACATCAAACATGAACTCATCTTTCTCTTCTCAACAGACCAAAACACATCGCTCAAACACACCTTTTCAATTCTTATTTTGCAATCTGCAGTTTGCAAAACAGCAGTAAAACGACTAAAAACATGCTCTATAACATATTTTTCAAGCATAATATTTGGAGGGTTTGCAGAAAAGCTATACTTTTGCACCGTGTTTTTCATGGTATTAGATTTAAGGTTAAGTAAAGATTGTGGTTGTCGAGATGACAACCCTTCTTTTTTTTGTATATATGGGTCGCCTTCGCACACATCTTAATCCTCTTTTCCAATCATCAAAAGACAACCGCACATCGGGTGAATCGCACAAGCTCGATGTTATCATCAGTGTGCTCTTGCTCCTCATACTGATGATTCCTGCCATCTATGCCGCATTTACCGCTACCGACCTTATATATTCAAAGCTTAAGACGATGGCATATATCTTGGTGAGTCTTGTTATCATTCTCCTGCCGTCCGTTGTCTTAAAGAAGCGCGCGTACTTCATCGTAGAGGGCATTCTTGTTCTCCTTCCCTTCCCCATAGAAATGGCAAGCTTGTATTTATACCGCATGCCTACCACTACCACGCTCATGCAGGTGATTGTTGATACCAACCTTCGCGAAGCCGGCGAACTGCTTGCATCTGCAAAAGCACTCGTGGTGGTTGTGATATTGATCTATGCCGTTTATTTTTTCCTTCTCACTCGCCTCAGAAACGACTATCTCTTACCACGCCTACTGCGGCTCACTCTATTATGCTCGCTGCCAGTCATCTTCATAGCCGGACTATTGTTCATCAATCACCTCAACTCGTCAAGCGCCGACCGCAAAGGTGAGGCATCATGGCGCCTGGCTATGGAAAAGACGATGATGAAGTTCAACAAACTGTACCCCACCGACATCTATCTCAACCTCTTCTATATCTATAAGGAGAAACAACAGATCAGCGAGTGGAACAAAGAACTCGAGAACTTCAGCTTTGACATCCACGCCACAGACACCGACAGTCTGCTCGTTTGTCTGATAATAGGCGAAGCCGCCCGCTCACAGAGTTTCTCTCTCAACAACTATCAACGACTAACTAACCCCTGCCTTAGCAGGAGACACAACATCGTCAGCTTCCCCTACGCATATTCACAAGCCAACATCACGGAGGTGAGCGTACCTATCATGCTAACCTCAGCCAACATCCGCTGTTTGAACAAAGCGTATGAGCAGCGATCGGTCGTAGAAGCGATGGCACAAGCAGGCTTCACCACCCTTTGGGTAACCAATAAGACACCTTTCCCATATACTCAACGAATAATCAACACCACCCATCATCACTACATAAGTCGCAAGAGCTCTGACGCCGCCAACAACTACGACACCTCTCTGCTCCCAATAATCGACTCACTCATCTCACTCACGCACGACTCGCCTGCACGCATGATGGTTGTGCATCACATGGGCAGTCATTTCAAATATAACCTTCGTTATCCTAAAGAGTTTGAACAATTCACGCCCACCTTCAACCCCAATGAAGGCTACTCCGTGCTCAGTCCCGACAACAAACAGAAGCTTGTCAATGCTTACGACAACACCATCCTTTTCACCGACTATTTCATTGACCAAACAATCGAACGGATAGAAGCAACACACCAACCGGCAGTACTTTTCTACATGTCCGACCACGGAGAGAACATCTACGATGACGAGCGTAACCTCGTCCTCCACTGCACCTACGCCGGGTCCGACTACGAGTTCCGCGTACCACTCATCGTTTGGTATTCTGACAAATATGAGCAACGATATCCCGAGAAAGCGAAAGCACTACAACAAAACAAAGAGTGCCTCGTCTCTTCCGAAGCACTCTTCTATTCTTTGCTCGATGCTGCTTGCCTCACAGGCTCAGACAACGACCCTACTCTCAGTGTCATGTCCGCTAACTTCGTCGAACCCGACTCCGTTGATTGTCGTACAGCCTCAGGAGCTATGCTCTGTTTTCGAAAATAAACATCCTGCGCAACCTAAGTAGAAAGGCCCAATCGCAGCATAAGCGAAGCCCTTCCTTAATAAGCTATGGCGAAAATAACTCTTTGCTTAGAGGGTTTGCCTGTTACCATGCAACGACCTTCTTCGAAGATGGTGTTGTCTCCATTGAACAAGATATTGTCTTTCGAAGGTATGCAGCGTATGGTTGCCTTGGTCTCTTCTTTGATCTTCTCTTCTGTCTCCGCAGTTCCGTCCCAATGGCAAAGCAGGAAGCCGCCTTTCTTTATTTCCTCTTTAAACTCTTCATAAGAGTTGACCTCGCGCGTTTTCTCCAACCTATACTTAAGAGCTTTCTGATATACATTAGTTTGAATAGCCTCCAGCAAGTCCATGATATGCTGTTCAATGCCTTCTATTGGCAGTGTCTCTTTTGTCAGAGTATCTCTTCGAGCTACCTCTATAGTACCATTCTCAAGATCTCTACCGCCCATAGCTAAACGCACAGGCACTCCCTTCAGCTCGTAGTCAGCAAACTTAAAGCCGGGGGTCTGCTTGTCGGAGGTGTCAACCTTGATGCGGACACCTCTTGCTTTCAATCTGTCTGCAAGCGGTTCAAGAACTTCCATGAGTCTGCCAAGGTCGTCTTGCTTCTTGAAGATAGGAACAATAACCACTTGTATAGGAGCCAAGTGCGGAGGAAGAACCAGACCATTATCATCAGAGTGAGTCATAATCAGAGCTCCCATCAGTCGGGTACTTACACCCCATGATGTAGCCCATACATACTCGTACTTATTCTCTTTCGACAAGAACTGCACATCAAACGACTTGGCGAAGTTCTGACCTAAGAAATGGCTGGTTCCTGCCTGCAGAGCCTTACCGTCTTGCATCATTGCTTCAATGCAATAAGTATCAAGAGCACCGGCAAAACGCTCATTAGGCGATTTGACACCCTTAACAACAGGTATAGCCATCACGTTCTCTGCGAACTCGGCATACACACCCAGCATCTTCTCTGCCTCAGCTATAGCTTCCTCTTTGGTAGCATGAGCGGTGTGTCCTTCTTGCCAGAGGAACTCAGCGGTACGCAAGAACAGACGAGTACGCATCTCCCAACGCATCACATTAGCCCACTGATTGCACAAGATAGGCAGGTCACGATAAGACGAGATCCAGTTCTTATAAGTGGACCAGATGATAGTCTCTGAAGTGGGACGGATAATAAGCTCTTCTTCAAGCTTAGCATCAGGATCAACGATAACGCCCTTACCCTCAGGATCGTTTTTGAGACGATGGTGAGTAACAACGGCACACTCCTTGGCAAAACCTTCTACATGCTCTGCCTCACGAGAGAAAAAAGATTTGGGAATGAGCAGAGGGAAATATGCATTCTGATGACCCGTCTCTTTGAACCTGCGGTCAAGCTCTGCTTGTATCTTCTCCCAGATAGCATAGCCATAAGGTTTGATAACCATGCAACCGCGTACAGCCGACTGCTCTGCCAAGTCGGCTTTAACAACTAACTCGTTATACCACTTGCTATAATCTTCCGCACGGGAAGTAAGTTTCTGAAAATTTGCCATATATACTACTTTTTTGATTATCTTAGTTTATATCTCTGCCTTAGCTCTTCGAAGAGACGGGGGGCTTGTCTGAACTCATTATCAACATGCTCTATCCAATCTCTCTCCGGTTGGAGCTGCAAAGGTAATATATTTTTGGGAATTGATAAAGCAGGCAACTGAAAATACTTAGAAAGAGCCGCCAAACACATGTTAGTAGCATTCACTTTGCCCTGCTGTGTGTAGCCCGCTATATGATAAGTTGCGATATTCGCTTTCTGCATCAGAGCAAGATTAACATCGGGCTCTCCCTCCCATGTGTCAATCGCCACTCTGAGCCCGCTCTTACGCTCAAGTGCGCTCAAGAGTGCCTCCTCGTCTATAACCCCTCCTCGTGCCGCATTGATAATCAAAGCACCGTCTTTCACCAAACCAATGTTCCCGGAGTTTAGCAGATGCCAAGTAGGATAGTCCCCCTCTTTAGTCAGAGGAGTATGAAAAGTGATGACATCGCTCTGAGCGAGCAGATGGTCAAGGTCAATGCCGACACCTTTGGGCGGATCGTTAAGAAGCAAACGAAAACCTCTTCTTTGTGCCATCTCTACCACTCTCTCTCCCACATGTCCGACACCTACTACGCCTAAAGTCAAATCTCCGTTCTTTGACATCGAGCAAAGGTTCTCGTCTCTCTTCATCACCGCATCAATAGCTGCCTCCACATAATCGCTGACACCCTGAGCATTACATCCCGGACAATTGGTCCAAAAGATACCTGCCGACCGACAATAATCAGTGTCAATATGATCGTAGCCGATAGTGGCAGTGGCAATAAAACGAACAGACGAACCGTCAAGCAACAACCTGTCGCAGCGAGTGCGAGTGCGTATAATAAGCGCATCGGCGCACTTAACACTCTCGTTAGTAAAAGCTTGAGGCTCTAAATATCTGACTTCAGCATAAGGCTCAATTATTCCCTTGATATAGGGGATATGTCGGTCAATCAAAACAAGCATAAGCAAAAAAAATCGTTCGGAATTGCAAAAATACAAAATCTTTCTGTCGTATCAAGAAAAAAAGTAGTAATTTTGCGCGCCAAACAGAAATAAAAAGTTCAACCAACAATAAAACATCCAACGATTATGAAAATCATAAGCACCAAACAGGAGCTTGAACGCATAGTTGAAGAGTGCAAGAATAAGCACTTGAGTATAGGTCTTGTTCCCACCATGGGAGCTCTTCACGAGGGACATGCCTCACTCGTCAGACGTTCAGTCAACGACAACGACATCACTTTTGTCTCTGTCTTTGTCAATCCCACACAGTTCAACAACAAAGAGGACTTAGAGAAATATCCTCGCAACCTTGAGCGCGATGCCGAGTTGCTTGAGAGTATCGGTGCCGACTATGTGTTTGCACCCACGGCAGAAGAGATGTACACCCAAGAAGAGATGCAGCAAGTCTTCCAATTCGATTTCGGCGGGTTAGACCAAGTGATGGAAGGCAAATATCGTCCGGGGCATTTCAACGGCGTTGTACAGGTGGTAAGCAAGCTCTTCCGTATGGTCAAGCCCGACAAAGCTTATTTTGGTGAGAAAGACTATCAGCAACTTGCCATCATCCATCGAATGGTCAAGCTCATGCACATACCTGTAGAGATCATCGACTGCGAGATCGTTCGCGAGCCTTCAGGTCTTGCCCTCTCCTCACGCAATGAGCGCCTATCGGAAGAAGAGAAACAGATAGCCACC
>CAMHOK010000063.1 GCA_946186735.1 uncultured Bacteroidales bacterium | reverse complement strand
TCACCATCGACAGGTTATCTTTCGACTGCGAGGTGATATGCTTCAGGTGGTCCACCGAATTGAGCGCGTTCTCCATCACCTTGGTCACATTGGTCTCCATCTCCGAGGCACTCGCACCCGGATAGGTGGTGAGAACGGTTACATAAGGCGGGTCCATCTCAGGGAACTGGTCGATAGGCAACTGCAAATAGCAGAACACACCTATCACTATCACGGCAACGAAGATGAGGGCTGTCGTTACCGGTTTCTCTATCGCTGATTTATATATTGCCATAAATTAGTCTCTGTTTGATTTTACTTAACCACATTCACTTTGACGCCGTCAACCAGCTTATGCTGACCCACATTCACATACTCGGCACCCTCCACTATCTCAGGAGCGATGATCTCAATGTCTTGGTCGAAGCGTTGTCCGAGCTGAACACTCACGCGCTTAGCACGACCGTTCTCAACGAGGAAGACATAGCGGTCGTTGGCTCCCACCAATTTCTCAACCGACTGATAAGGAACGGCTATCACCTTTGCCTTGCCTAAACCTAAAGTGGTGGTAACATACATTCCCGGACGAAGCAACTCTTGCGAGTTAGGAACGACAATCTTTGCTTGGAAAGTGTGAGACGAAGCATCGATAGTGGGGTAAACCACCTCCACCGAGGCAGGGAAAGTCTTGCCGGGATAGATATCGGTGGTAAGGGTGAGAGGCATACCTTTCTTCACCAACGGGAAATAGGTCTCGGGTATAGCCACCAGTGCTTTGAGTTTGTTGATCTGGGTGAGCACCACTATAGGCTGACCGCCGTACAGCTCACCATCCTCGTAGGTCTTGGCAGAGATGACGCCTGAGAAAGGTGCTTTCACATAAGTGTTCTGCTCAAGGAACTCAAGCTGCTCCTTGGCCTGGTCGTACTGTGCCTTGAGTTGGTCGTACTGCTGCTGAGTAGCCGAACCGCTACGCAACAGCTGTTCCACACGGTTGAGCTCAACCGAGAGGTTGCCCAACGATATCTTGGTGGTCTTATATTGAGTCTGATCCATACGGACGAGCATGTCGCCGGCGTTCTTCCTGTCGCCTACCTCACAGAAGATATGCTCTATCCTGCCTGTGAGCGAGGGCGACACGTTCTGTGTCAGATAGCCCTGAAGGTTAGTTGATACAGATATCTCGCGTTGTATCTCACGCTCCGAGAGAATGATGGTGCGCACCTGTTCTTCGCGCTCGGTCTGAGCAGCGGTGGAGGTGCTTGATTGACTCTTCTTGGTGCAACCTGCCAAAGCAAGGAGGGCAAGTGCATAGATTGCTATTCTTTTCATATAATTGAGTTGTTTGATTCGTTGTTGGTTTCTCTTTATCTCTTATTAAGGAACTCATCCAGATCTACCTGTGCATTGACCATCGTCAGCACAGCCTGTACGTAGGTTGACTCGGCAGAGATGAGGTCGTTGGAGGCATTGGTCAGCTCTAAGTTAGAGGCAGCGCCCCACTGATACTTGTTGGTCACCGACTGGAACACACGCTTGGCTACGGCTATGTTCTCTTTCTCGTTCATATAAGTCTCGTAAGCGTTCTGCAGGTTATATCTGAGTTGTTGGAACTGAATACCGAGGTTGTCGGTGGTCTCGTTGAGAGTGTTCTTAGCCTCTTCATAGGCTATCTTTTTCTCTACCACTCCGGCGGCTCGGCTTCCGCTCGACCACAGAGGCATCCTCACGCTCACCTGTACAAGGTTAGGAGGCGTCATACGGAAACCGCCCTCACCATAGTACTGCTGATTGGTGTAGTTATAAGCCAGACTCACCGTCGGACCGTATGCCCATGCTGCCATGTGCACATTGCGCTTAGCCAGCTCCGTACTCTTCTCCAAGAGCTGATAGTTGAGGTTGTTGTGTATATTGAAGTCCTCACCTAACTGCTTAAGCACCGCCTCGGCAGAGAGCAAGTCGCCCACCTCGTCGGTGAGAACGAGCTCGGTCTGAGCCGGCACATTAAGCAGTACGCGAAGCATGTTCTTTGCCAACTCGATATTACGCTTGTTAGAGTTGATGTTGTTCCTCAGAGTGTTCACACGTACCATTATCTGATCGGCCGTGGTCTGCTCAGCAGCTCCGGCATCCACCGTGCTCTGAGTCATGCGGGCCAGAGTCTCAATATTGACAAGACTGCTGTCAAGGAGCGATGTGATATCTTCCATCACCTTTACGCTCACATAGCTCGACCTCACGCTTGAGCGAAGCTCGGTGAGCGACTGCTCAAGCGAGATACGTTTCATGTCGATAGCCAGGTTCTGCAGCAGAGCACCTATCACGCCTTGCGCGTTCAGACCCAAAGCTGTTGTCAGGGTGAACGCTCCCACATTCGGCATCGCTATGCTCACCGGCATACCGCCCATGTTCATCTCGGCCGTGTAGCCTAAGTAGTTGCTGTACGAATAGCTCGCGTCCACCGAAGGAAGCATAGCGGCTATCGTCTGCCAACGCTGAGCATAAGCCTCTTGAACGGCTAACGACGCGTTCCTGAGCGAGCGATTGCCGTTGACGGCATAGTCCTGAGCCTCACTCAGAGTCAGCGTCAGCGAAGCAGGGGCAGGCTCGCTCTCGTAGGGCTGAGTAGCAGCCATCACATGATCTTCTGCCCTCAACATAACAAAAGAGAAGAGAAGGACTGAGATCAAAAAAATTGTCTTTGTTTTCATTTTGTACCTTATTATTATTTGTTATTGTTTACTTTGTTAATACCTGTTTTGTCAACACCGGACTTGGTAGGTTTACTTGATTTCTTGAGCAACTCTGCAAGCTTCTTCGAGCCCTCCTCCGACACTATCGAACGAATGAAACTCTCCATCGTGAAGCGCGCCAAACGACGCATGTTGATGGTTTTCACCTCGCTCTCACTCTGCATCAGACTCTGCTGAATCAACGAAAACATGATAGCGCACATCTCCACATCCAAGTCCTCACGATACACTCCCTCTTGCTTACCCTTCTCGAGGTGCTGCATGAGTATCTTCTTCGTGCCGAGATGAACATTGCTAACATGCTCCTTATATAGTTTAGGATAATACTTGCGAAGATCGTAACTGAAAGGCGGTATCTTATGCACATCGCTCACACGAGAATGAAGATCCATCAGGCCTGTTATACACTCCAACGCCGTCTTCTCTTCCATGAACTTGTCAGCACTACGCTCCACATCTGCGTTCATCTGCTCAAGCACAGCCATGATGAGTTCTTCCTTTCCCGGGAAATAGACATAGAAGGTCTTCTTCGACATACCCATCTCCCGACAGATATCATCTATCGACACACTCTTTATCCCATACTGCTTAAACTTAGACAGAGCAGTATTGATTATCAGTTCTTTTTGCTCTTCCATAATACTCATCGCACTTTTTTTGCGCGAAATCGGCGGCAAAGATAGTAAAACCTACCCACATACACAAGAAACTCGGAAACTTTTTTCTTGTTAAAGTTTCCGAGTGTAAATCTTTTTACCTATTTTGCACATTAGCCTATCAGATGGCGGCGCAAGGCATCGACCTTGAGCAGTTGACGGAAGAGCCATGGCTCGACAGTGTAAGACAAGACGATGGTGGTTATCATGCCCACCAACGAGGCAAAACCTATCGATTTGATGGCGGGATGTACGGCAAACAGCAACGATGCCATGCAGATAGTGAGAATGGTGGCAGAGATGGTGATGGCTGTCTTATGGTAGGTGAGCAGTTGAGTATTCTTACCCTTTGCTTTTGCCACCAACCCGTCCATGATAAAGATACTATAGTCCACGCCTATACCGAAGATAAACGAAGAGACTACTATATTGATAAGGTTGAAGCTCTGGTCGGCCAGTGCCATAGCCCCAAGCACCACATACCAACTTAGGAACATCGGCAAGAAAGCAATGAGTGCGAGCAAGAGACGACGGAAAGAGATAAGCAGCACCACAAAGACAAAGATAGACGAGATGAGCAGTATCTTGTTAAAATCGCCGTGAATAAGCTCCACAAGGTCAGCTGTGTAATAGAACGGGTCGAGCACCAGACAGCCCTCCATCTTCGTCAGAACACCATTGACCTGCTTGAGGTCAGCGTGATGAAGCTTGACGGGCAAGAACACTAAGTAATAGTCGCCCACCTTCTCCGTCAGGTTGCTCATTATGCCGTCCGGCACCACTCCCGCTTCAGGTAGCAGTTCGGGGAAATAGTTCTCTGTCATGAGCTCGTGGAAAGGCTCGAACATCTCAGCATCGATGCCATGATGTAGGCATGCCGTCTCCACCCTGTCCCACACCTGCTCAACCACATCGGGCGAGAAATACTCTTTCCAGTGGTTGATACGCTTCTGCTGTTTGCCCTCGGACGGCATGAACAGCGAGGTAGCGGTATATCTGCCCACCATCCCCGCAGCCTTGAGGCTGTCAACGGTCTGCTCCACAGCCTCAAGGTTGACAAGCGCCTCGTCCAGTGTCTTACCGTATGCCGCATAGTACTGTTGGAAATAGCCATGGTTGTGATGTTCTGCCCATACGCGCTGAGCCTCAAGAGCCTCAGGTGCGGTATAGTTGATGTTATGCAGGTCGCTGTCGAACTTATACTTACCCGAGAAAGCAATAGTAACCGCCACATACAGCACCACCAGCACCATTATCCATGGTCGTCGGTCCATCTCATAAGCATTGGCGCGCTCCAACAGACGGAAAGCACGCTCGTTGCGGCGACTGTTCTTCCTGAAGAAATGAGGCATGAACACCAGACTGCCTATCGTTGTGCCCACCATGGTGAACGAGGCGAACCAACCAAAATCGCGAAGCAGAGCCGACTGAGTGAAGATAAGTCCGGCGAAAGCACCGATAGTGGTGAGCGAGCCTAAGAAGACCGGCTTGGCCTGCTCTGAGATAGTCTGCTCCACATTGCCCACATACTTATAATGTACCATCACATGCAGACAATAGCTCAGCGCCACACCCAGCACTATAGCTCCTATTCCCAAAGCCATCAGCGACATGCCGCCTTGCAACACATACATGCCCGCCAGAGCAAACAGAGCACCATAGATGATAGGAAGCATCAGCAGGACGGTGTCGCCCGTCTCGCGCAAGCACAAGGTGAGAAGCAGAAGGATAACAATCAGCGAGATGCCGATAGTCATACCCAGGTCCTCTTTTATCCTGCCGGCGTTATTAGCCGACTGAACCACTGCACCATGATAATAAATGTCAACCTCAGGATACGCAGTCTTAACCTCTTTGACGGCATTCTTTATGTTCTTGAGCAGCTTGCCGGCGGTACCCGAGTCCATAGAGCTCAGGTTAGGACTGATAAAACCAAAACAGGAGTTGCCCGCGAACAGATGGTTCTGACGGAAAGCCGACGAGCCGGTCTCTGTCCGCTCCGTCAGGTCGAAAGGCAGCTGTGAGAGCACTATACCGCACGGGTCAAGAGCCACAAAATCGTAGAGGTTCTGACCCATGTCGGTGTCTAAAAAATCAAGGTATGCTGCCACTTGGCGGTCGATATGCTCAAAACTCGTGAGCGAGTCCATCTGCTCGTCCGTAAAATCAAGATAAGCAGGAGCCACCGTCCTTACCCAATCAAGAGTCTCTAAGATAAGCTCAGGGTCAACCTCGTAGAACATGCTCAGCACCGTCGAGTCCTTATCGTTACGACTGACGGTCTGCATGAACATATCAAGAGCACCTATCAGATAGTCGTCACGCTCCTCTTCTTCTAACACAGCTCCCTGCTTGGGCACTACCTGAACAAACAACTTATCCTTCACCTTCAGGTCAGAAAAAGCAAGGTCAATATTGAGCGAGCTGTCGGTGGGAGGAAGGAGCTTGGCTATGTTCTCTTCAAACCGGCAACGAACACCTATGACGCAAAAAATAACGGTTGTGAGAATGAGGGTTGTATAAAGCAACCATTTATGTGATTGAAAGAAACGGTATAAACTGACCATATTTATGCAAATTAAATCGAGCGGCAAAAATACAATATTTTTGCGAATGTGCCAAAAGATTAGTAATTTTGCGCCGTTTTTTATCTACGTAAGTTTTATCGACTATGGCAAAAGGAAAAATACTTATCGTTGACGACGAGCGTTCCATCCGCAGCACCTTCAAAGAAATACTTGAGTTTGAAGGTTATACGGTAGAGGTAGCAGAGAACGGCAAGCAAGGTCTGGACCTTGCTCAGCAGAACAGTTTCGACCTCATCTTCTCCGACATCAAGATGCCTGAGATGGACGGCATAGAGCTCCTTACAGCTCTGCAGGAAGCAGAGGTGGAGACACCCGTTATCATGATCTCGGGGCACGGCAATATCGAGACGGCGGTGGAGTGTATCCGCAAAGGTGCTTTCGACTTCATTGAGAAACCTTTCGAGCTCAACCGTGTGCTTGTGAGCACTAAGAACGCCTTGGACAAGAAGAGTCTGGTGCAGCAGACCAAGATACTGAAGAAGAAAGTGGCGTCCAAGAACCAGATGATTGGTCAGAGCGAAGCTATAGAGCGTGTCCGTCAGATGATCGACAAGGTGGCCCCCACTGAGGCTCGCGTGCTCATCACCGGCGAGAACGGCACAGGCAAGGAGGTGGTAGCCCGTCTTATACACGAACAGTCACAACGCTCGCAGATGCCTATGGTCGAGGTCAACTGCGCCGCCATACCATCCGAGCTCATCGAGTCAGAGCTGTTCGGACACATGAAAGGGTCGTTCACCGGTGCCGTCAAAGATAGAGCCGGTAAGTTCGAACAAGCTGACGGAGGCACACTCTTCCTCGACGAGATAGGCGACATGTCGCTCGCCGCACAAACAAAGGTGCTCAGAGCTCTGCAAGAGAACGAGATAACACGCGTGGGCTCCGACAAAACCATCAAGGTCAATGTCAGGATACTCGCCGCCACCAACAAGAACCTCAGCAAAGAGATAGAAGCCGGTCGGTTCCGCGAAGACCTCTATCATCGACTCAACGTCATACCCATCAACGTGCCCAGACTCGACGACCGCAAAGAGGACATACCGCTGCTCGTCAACTTCTTCAATCAGCAGATATGTGCCGAACAAGGATGGGCTCTCAAGCAGTTCGATGACAACGCTATCACCGCTCTGCAACAACGCACATGGCCAGGCAACATACGCGAACTGAGGAACGTGGTGGAACGACTCATCATCCTCTCAGGCAACCGCATAACCAAACAAGATGTAGAAATGTTTGCATAAACCTAAACAACATATTACTAACCAAACCAACACATCCGTATCAAGACTATGAAGTCAACTTTTTTACTTGTCCTCGCTCTCGTTCTGTGTCATGCATGCCAGGGTAAGGGCTCATCCACATCACAAGACACCGTCTCATCCGAACCCACAAAAGAGGTATCTCTATGCCTGCCTGACACCCTATGGGTACGCACTGCCGCCTCGATGATCGACACTCTGGAGAACGCTCATATATGCCATTTGGCAAAGAAAGGGTCGGCTGTCTTCCCCATAGGCTACGACCGCCTCATCAACGACTCCACACCTCTGCGTTACTTAGTGGAGCAAGATGGTAAGAGAGGGTATATCTTCTCCAAATACTTAGTTAAGGACAGCGCCGAGGCTTCGGTCAATTATCAAGCCTCTTATTACGACTCTATCCACTCGCTCGTCAAAGACCTCTATGGTGCCGGCAAGGCTATCGGGTGCGACTTCTACCCCGTCAACAAGCCCTCGTTCAAGACGCCTATGCCCAACCCCGCCTATGCCCTCTATCTTAACATCGGAGCAGTAGGACGCATCGACAGCTTCATCGAGCTGGCCAAACAGACACGCATCAACACTATCGTCATCGACATCAAAGACAACGAGTGCCCCGGCTTCCCTGCCGAGACTTTCCGTTGCCTCTCGCCCACCAATGCCAAATGGGGAGGCAACGACTCGCGCACACGCCTCTATGAGCGTGCCGTCAGACGACTGCACGAAGAAGGACTCTATGCCGTGGGGCGTATAACGGTCTTCAAAGATACATACTTCGTCAGGGACAACCCTGAGGTCGCCATCACCGACCGTGAGACGGGTCAACCCTTCTATCACAACAAAGCCCATTGGCCCAGCGCTTTCGACCGCCGTGTGTGGCAGTTTAATGTGTGCCTCGCCCTCGAAGCCGTGCGACGCTTCGGGTTCGACGAGATCAATTTCGACTATGTACGCTTCCCCGACCGTATGCAGTCGGTAGCCTCGCGCATCGACTACCACAACACCTACTCCGAGTCGATGGTACAAGCCATACAGCGCTTCGTCCAGTATGCCACCGACGAGATACACGAAGCCGGAGCGTATGTGTCTATCGATGTGTTCGGCGAGTCGGCCAACAAAGGTTATACCACCGCCTATGGGCAGTACTGGCCCGCACTGTCGAACGTGGCAGACGCTATCTGCGCCATGCCCTACCCCGACCATTTCGCACCTAACTCGTTCGGCATACGCGACCCGTGGAACCACCCCTACCACACCCTCTCTCACTGGGGACAGAGAGCCGCTGCCCGACAGAAACAGTGTCCCACACCCGCTATCGCCCGCACATGGGTGCAGGCTTATCATGTGCTCGGTTATGTCGATAAGAACGGTATCGACTACAACGCCAAGAACATAACAGAGGAAGTGCGGGCTCTCTTCGACCAAGGACTCACCGGTGGCTATACCACATGGCTGAGCAACTCCTCGCTGAAGAAATATCGCTCGCAGAAAGAAGCATTCATGATCGACTACATAGCCGACATGCAAGAGCGGCAAGCCGCCAAAGAAGCTAAGAAAGCTACACCCGAGCCTACCACCGACAAGCAGCCAACCGACTCCACACAACAACTGCCTGCAAACGGCATACAATAGACGGTGCCTGAAAATCATCATTTTTGATTATTGTGCACATTGCCAAAAAGCGCTACTTTTGCAGCGCTTTTTCTATGAGGTACCTCTCTTCAATATTCCTTCTATGGTTAGCAGTCTGCGTCTCAGCCACGACCTTGTCTGCCGACCTTCCTTCGCCCGACCTGACAGACAGTCTGAGCGAAGTAACCGTCACTGCCACCGATGCCCGTCTGAGCCTCATCGACAAGAGGATAAGCGTAGCACAGCAGTCGTTCATGCTCCGTGAGATAGAGCAGGAGAAGATAGTAGCTCCCAAAGACCTCACCTCGCGCGTGCCTAACCTCTACATGCCCGACTACGGCTCGCGTATGACCTCCTCGATATACATACGCGGAATGGGTGCGCGCATCGACAACCCCGTCATCGGACTCTATCTCGACGGTATAGGCATAGCCAACAAGAACGCTTACGACCTCGACCTGAGCGATATCAGACGCATGCAACTCTTCCGCGGTCCACAGGGCACACTCTTCGGCAAGAACACCATAGGCGGTGTGATGAGCATCACCACACTCTCACCGTTAGAGTATAGCGGTACTCGAGCCTCCGTGGGATATGCCAACCACAACACCATCACCGCACGTGCCTCACACTATGCACGCATCAACAACGAGGTGGGCATAGCCGCTGCAGCTTACTACAAGCACACCGACGGAGCCTTCCGTAACACCTACGACAACAGCCGAGCCGACCGACAAGACAACGCTAACGCACGACTGAACATAGCATGGACCGGCAAGAACACCTCAGCACAGTTCAACAACCTCATCAACTACAACTTCGTCTCGCAAGAAGGGTTCCCCTATCACCTCACCGACCGGCCTGTCAACCATAACGACTACTGCGGCTATCTCCGACATAGCCTCATCGAAGGACTACGCTTCAAGCTGCCGATAGGCAACATGCAGATGAGCAGCACCACCTCTTATCAGTTACTCATCGACCGCATGAACATGGACCAAGACTATCAACCTCTCTCTTACTTCACTCTCACACAAGCACAGACAGAGCACTTCCTCTCCGAAGAATTGCTCTTCCAACCGCGGCAAGACAAGCGGCAGACGAGTTGGTGGGACCATATAAGCGGTCTGAGCCTCTCATATAGACACAACACCATGACCGCACCCGTCGTCTTCAAACAAGACGGGATCGACTCGCTCATCCTCAAGAACGCCAACAATGGCATACGGTCAGCAGGCTTCCCCGCGTCTGTCTTCCTCACTCTCTCAGAGAACACCTTCCCAATCAATAGCTTGTTCTATACACAAAACGCTAATGCGGCTCTCTTCCACACCTCTTTCTTCACCTTCGGCAGGTGGACCATAGAGGCAGGGCTGCGGCTCGACTTCGAGTATCTTGACTTCCGTTATCAGTCAGACGGACTCATACATTATAACATCGAGGGGACACCTCATCGCAACCGCGAGATCAACACCGTGGTTAATGGTCATACTCACCTTATCTCTTTTGAGGCGCTACCACGATTAGCCGTCTCTTACACCCTGCCCAAAGTCAGTCTCCATGCCGCCATAGCCGAGGGGTATAAAGGAGGAGGGTTCAACACACAACTCTTCTCCGACATACTGCAGAACAGGATGATGGACGACATGATGCAAGACATGGGAGTAGCGTTCGCACAGAACAACGACTATCAAGTGGTGGATGTGGTAACATATAAGCCGGAGCGCTGTCTCACCTCAGAATTAGGAATAAAGACACAACACCACTTCACCGAACACGGCACTCCACACTCCATCAGCGCAGACCTTACTCTCTACGAGCTTGAGATCTTCAATCAGCAACTCACCGTCTATCCGGAGAAGGGAACAGGGCGGTTCATGACCAACGCCGGGAGGAGCCGCAGCTGGGGAGCCGAACTGACTGCCGATTATCGGTACGCTGACTTTAGCCTCAGCCTCAGTTATGGCTATAACAATGCCCGCTTCGTGAGATATAACAACGGCAAACAAGACTTCAGCGGCAACTACGTACCCTGCACACCCTCACATACCCTCGCCGCCTCCGCCACCTACTCCCTGCCTCTCAATCACTCTTTCTTCCAACGACTTAACTTCAATGTCAACACTCAGGCTCTCGGACCTATCTATTGGAACGAAGAGAACACCGATACGGGGTCCCCTCAGAGCTTTGCTCGCAAGGGGTGTCATACGGGGTCCCCTCAGAGCTTTGCTCGCAAGGGGTGTCAG
>CAMHOK010000062.1 GCA_946186735.1 uncultured Bacteroidales bacterium | reverse complement strand
GAACCCAGACAGACAGAACCAGAATCTGTAGTGCTACCATTACACCATTGAGCAGAAAGTGGAGCTTCCAAGAAAGTTTGCTGTTTTTATTACTAAAGGATATCTCACCACATCGGTTCATCTTCCCTAAAGCATCTCAAGAGTGCCTCTCAGTGTAGAGAGACCTTAACAAGAGTGTCTCTTTCTTGAAAGCGGGTGCAAAATTACTACAAGTTTTTGAAATGTGCAAATAAAATCAAAAAAATTTTTCAGAAAGGAGAAAAAATCGTACCTTTGCAGTCCCTTTGGTTGAGCCCGACCGTGTGGGGTTGGTGTTTCCAACAACGATATTAGTCAAACGATTATTGTCTTCTTTGGCAATGTAAGAATTCTAAAAACAAATATACAATGAAAAATTTCGTAGAAGAACTGCGTTGGAGAGGGATGCTCCAAGACATCATGCCCGGCACGGAAGAGCAGTTGCTCAAAGAGCCTACCACTGCTTATGTAGGTATTGACCCGACAGCCGACTCTCTTCATATAGGTCATTTATGCGGCATCATGATGTTGCGTCATCTGCAGCGTTGCGGTCATAAGCCCATAGCTCTTATCGGTGGTGCGACGGGTATGATTGGCGACCCTTCGGGTAAGTCGGCTGAGCGTAACCTGCTCACTGAGGAGACCCTCAGACATAACCAAGAGTGCATCAAGCATCAGCTTGAGCGTTTCCTCGATTTCAGCTCGTCGGCTCCTAATGCCGCAGAGCTCGTTAATAACTACGACTGGATGAAAGACTTCTCTTTCCTCGACTTCTCGCGCGAGGTGGGTAAGCTCATCACCGTCAACTATATGATGGCTAAAGACTCGGTCAAGAAACGCTTCAACGGCGAGTACTCGCAGGGTATGTCGTTCACCGAGTTCACCTATCAGTTGTTGCAGGGCTACGACTTCGTCTATCTCAACGAGCATAAGAACTGCAAGATGCAGATGGGCGGTTCTGACCAATGGGGTAACATCACCACCGGTATTGAGCTGATGCGTAAGATGAACGGTCATGAGGCTTTCGCGCTCACTTGTCCGCTCATCACCAAAGCCGATGGTGGTAAGTTCGGCAAGACCGAGTCAGGCAATATATGGCTCGACCGTCGCTACACCTCACCTTATAAGTTCTATCAGTTCTGGCTCAATGTGAGCGACCAGGACGCTGAGCGTTACATCAAGATCTTCACCTCTTTGGACAGAGAGGAGATAGAGGCTCTTGTTGCTGAGCACCGTGAGGCTCCTCATCTCCGACTCTTGCAGAAGCGTCTTGCCAAGGAGGTTACTATCATGGTTCACTCAGAGCAAGACTATCTTGCAGCCGTGGAGGCAAGCAATATCCTCTTCGGCAATGCTACCGCCGAACAACTGCGTTCGCTTGACGAAGACACTTTCCTTCAGGTCTTCGAGGGTGTGGAGCAGTTCCGTGTGTCGAGAGAAGAGCTCAGTGAGGGCATACAACCGCTCACACTGCTCGCAGAGAAGACACAGATCTTCCCTTCTAAGGGTGAGGCTCGCAAGATGATTCTTGCCAACGGTTTCTCGATGAACAAAGAGAAACTGACCGACCCGCAGACGCCTATCACCACCCGACAGCTGCTCAACAATAAGTACTTGCTCTTCCAGAAAGGAAAGAAGCAGTATTACCTCGTGGTGGCTGAATAAGCGGGCACGAAGCGTGCAAGACAGAGTGCGGGAACTGCTGATGCAACCCTTTTTATGATGAAAAACAAATATTTTTCAGAAAAATTTGCACATATCAGGAAAAACCCGTATCTTTGCACCCGCTTTCGTCAAAAAAGCATGATTGTCTAATGGTATAAAGGCTATTACGTCAGATTTTGGTTCTGAAGATCTTGGTTCGATTCCAGGTTAGACAACCAATCAAGAGCCGCCAAGGCTCTTTTTTGTCGGGCAAGCCGACAAGTGTGATGGGATGGGGACTACATCACCGATATTAGAAAAGTCCCTTATTGAGTAACACAAACAATTCTTTTTCTTATGAAGACTTACGAACTTAAAGGCACTCTGCGTTCAGAGTACGGCAAGAAAGCCGCTAAGGCTCTGCGCAAGCAAGACTTGGTTCCTTGCAACCTCTATGGTCAAGGCAAGAACATCACTTTCGTGGTTAACCAGAACGACACCCGCAAGATGATCTACACTCCCGACACTCTCATCATCGCTCTCGATATCGAAGGTGAGAAGCACATGGCAGTGCTCAAAGAGACTCAGTTCCACCCCATCACAGGCAATCTGCTTCATGCCGATTTCCTTGAGGTATCGGAGCAAAAGCCCGTCGTTGTTGAGATACCTATACAGCTCGAAGGACATGCCGAAGGTGTTAAAGCCGGTGGTAAGCTCTCGCTCGAGAAACGCAAACTCAAAGTGAAGGGTATCTACACCAACTTCCCCGATCGTCTTGTTATCGATGTTACCCCTCTGGGTCTTGGCAAGAAGATGCAGGTGGCTGACCTCCACTACGATAACCTCGAGTTGGTTAATGTCAAAGAGCAAGTCGTAGTTCAAGTTAAGGCTACTCGTGCAAGTGCTCAGGCAGCTCAAGAGGCCTAATCTTTGGCTTGCAACCAACAATGAAGAGTGAAGAGACCTTTTGGCTTTTCACTCTTTCTTGTAATACGAATCACTCATTCAAACAAGCACATAATGAAATACTTGATTGTAGGTTTAGGTAACATAGGTGATGAGTATCAGAACACTCGTCACAACATCGGTTTTCGTGTTGTTGATGCTTATGCCGCGTCTAAGCAGGTTGGTTTTGTTGACGGCAGATACGGCTTCACTGCCCGCTGTCGCGAGAAGAACGCCGAGCTGGTGCTGCTCAAACCCTCCACCTTCATGAACCTCAGCGGTATGGCGGTGCGCTACTGGCTGCAGAAAGAGAATATCAACATCGAGAACATGCTCGTTGTGGTGGACGACCTGAACCTGCCTTTCGGTACCCTGAGGCTGCGCATGAAAGGGTCGGACGGCGGGCATAACGGACTCAAGAACATAGAGTCGTGCTTGATGACACCTAACTACTCGCGTCTGCGCTTCGGCATAGGCAACGATTTCTCACGAGGTCATCAGATCGATTTTGTGCTCTCCGAATGGCTCGACGAAGAACAGAAAGCTATACCTGACTACCTTGTGGTCACCAACCGGATCATCTCCTCTTTCTGCCTGCAAGGCATGGAGCGAACGATGAATATGTTTAATAAGAAGTGAGACCGCTGCGCTGTTAGACCGCTTCGCTGTTAGACCGCTGCGCTGTTAGATGTTAGACCGCTGCGCTGTTAGATTATTTATGTCTCGTATGAAAAAGATATGGTATCATCCGTGGTCGGTGGCAGTATGTAACATACTGCTGCTCATGGTGCTCTATACTCTCTCGCGTCTGTTCTGCTATGCTATCAATCAGGATATCTTCACCGACCTGAGCGCCACCCATCTTAGCGAGATAATCTTAGGCGGTATGCGCTTCGACCTCACCGCCATACTCTACCTCTCGTCTCTGTATCTGGTCTTGCAGCTCCTCCCTCTGCCTTGGCGGCAGAACAGTGTCTATCAGACCGTAGCTCGCTATAGCCTATGGATACCCAACGCCTTGGGTCTGCTCGTCAACACAGCCGACATGGTCTATCTGCGCTTCACTAATCGTCGTACGACCTGCACTTTCTTCTCTGAGTTCGAGAACGACGACAACCTCTTGCTTATCCTCCTTGAGTCGGTGGTGCAGTATTGGTACGTGTCGCTCTTCGCTATAGCCCTCGTGGTGCTGATGGTGTGGCTCACACGACGCAAGGTGATAACCTGTTATCCTGCCACGACTCAAGGCAGGGTCGTGTATTACACCTCTCAGACCCTTATCCTCTGTCTGAGCGTCTATTTCATAGTCATCGGTATCCGCGGAGGTTTTGGCAGATATACCCGTCCGATAACCATCAGCAATGCAATGCAGTATGTTGACCGTCCCGAAGAGACGGCTCTGGTGCTCAACACACCCTTCAGTCTGATGAAGTCTATCGAGATAAAGACCTATCACGACCCCGCGTACCTCCCCTCGGAGTCGCTCTCAGAGGTGTTCGAGCCTCTGCATCGCCCTGATAGTGCTCTCTTGCAGCCACGGCAGATGAATGTGGTGGTGCTTATCCTCGAGAGTTTCTCGCGTGAGTTCGTGGGCTATCTCAACCACGACGCTTACCACGAGCCTGTGGTCAGTTATACTCCTTTCCTCGACTCGCTCTTGGCTTGTTCGCGCACCTTCACCCGCAGTCTCGCCTCGGGCAGAAAATCGATAGACGCCATGCCGTCGGTACTCTCGTCTATACCTATGCTCATCGAGCCATACGTGGTAACACCTTACTCGACCAACGAGGTGATGTCGCTCGCCTCTTGTCTGAGACAGGAAGGCTACACCACCGCTTTCTATCATGGTGCACCTAACGGCTCCATGGGTTTTGAGGCGTATGCTCGCAGTGCCGGCTTCGAGAGATATATGGGAATGAACGAGTATGATGGTCCCGATGCTTTCGACGGCACCTGGGCTATATGGGACGAGGAGTTCCTGCTCTTCTATGCCCGCTCGATGACCACACTGCCGGAGCCTTTCTTCACCACCGTCTTCACAGCCTCCTCGCACCATCCTTTCCGTGTGCCCGACCGATACGAGGGACTGTTCCCCAAAGGGACGCAACCGCTACATCAGTGTATAGGCTACTCAGATAACGCACTCCGCCGGTTCTTTGCTCTTGCCAAACAGCAACCCTGGTACGACAATACTCTCTTTGTCTTCACCGCCGACCATACCAACTCGCTCTCCTTACCGCAATATACTAACGCCAAGGGGCTCTTCGAGATACCTATTGCTTTCTTCATGCCCGACAACTCGCTTGCCGGACACGACGATAAGCTTGTCTCACAGACCGACATCATGCCCTCGGTGCTCGCATGGTTAGGTTATGACAGGCCATACATAGCTTTTGGCGACGATGTGCTCACCACCAAGAAGAAAAGGCATGAGTATGTGGTCAACTACAACGCCCCTGTCTATCAAGTCTTCTCCGACTCCCTGCTCCTGCAGTTCGACGGACAGCAGACCACAGCCCTCTACAACTACCTCGCCGACCCCTGCCTCCGACAAAATATCTTAGACGAGCAAGCAAACCTACAAACAGAGACTGACGAGATGCTGCTCTATCTCAAAGCATATATCCAACAGTATATAACCAGAATGATTAACAACGATCTAACTATCAGTGAGGATGGAAGAGAGAGTAGATAAATATCTTTTTGCGATGCGTATCTATAAGACCCGTTCTATTGCCTCTGAGGCATGTAAGAAAGGGCGGGTTATGATGAACGGCGTGGAGCTCAAGCCCTCGCGCAGCTTCCGTGTGGGCGATGTGTTCTCTGTGCGCATGGGACCTATTACACGCACTTTTCGTGTGCTCCGTCTGTCCGACAACAGGTTAGGAGCGAAATTAGTACCTGACTACATGGAGGACATCACCGCACCCGACCAACTTGAGCTCCTCGAGTTGGCACGCTTGGCAGGGCGCTCAGGCAGAGACCGTGGTACAGGCAGACCTACAAAGAAAGACCGTCGAGAGATAGAGACTTTTATCTCCGATGAATATATGTTCGATTTTGACGAAGATGACGATGAAGAGTAAACATGATAATATAGCCGAGTATGTGCTCTATCTGTGGCAGATGGAGGATGTGGTGCGTGCTTTCGGCGATGATGAGGCTATGCGCCGCAATAAGTTCTTGTCGGAGTTGCAAGACATGATGCGCACCGAGGGCGTGTATGCCGAGGGGCATACGCAGATAGCCCTTGTGGCACAGCAAGAGATGGAAGAGTGGCACGAGCGTCTGCTCCAAGAGGACGCGCGCTATCGTGGTGCTATGCTGCAGATACTGCCTTCGCTCACGCTGCTCAAAGCACGCTCCGACAACCCTACACAGACCGACATAAGCATGATGCTCGTCTTCCTCTACGAGGTGATGATGCTCCGACTGCAGAAGAAACCTATCTCCGAACCTACGCTCGCGTTGCAACAGCAGGTGAGCCGACAGTTGGCATACCTCTCAGCTAAATATCGCAACGATGACAACTCAACAACGCTTTGACCATATCCTCGCTTGGTTCGAGGAGAATATGCCTGAGGCACAGAGCGAGCTCCGTTTCCATAGCCCTTTCGAGTTGCTGGTGGCAGTGATGCTCTCTGCTCAATGCACCGACAAACGAGTCAATATGGTAACACCCGCACTATTCGCCGCTTACCCCACACCTCAGGCTATGGCACAAGCCTCAGTAGAGCAGATACTCACGCTCATACACTCCGTGAGCTATCCTAACTCTAAGGCTCAGCACCTCTACCTCACGGCAAGACGGTTAGTGGAAGTGTACGGTGGCGAGGTGCCCCAGAACATAGACGAGCTAATGACCCTGCCCGGGGTGGGACGTAAGACCGCCAATGTGGTCTTGGCTGTACTCTATCAACAGCCCACGATGGCTGTCGATACGCATATCTTCCGTGTCTCTGAGCGACTCGGACTGACCACAGACTCCAAGAACCCTCTCCAGACCGAGAGACAGCTCGTCAGGTTCATACCACCACAGCTCATTCCTAAGGCGCACCACTGGCTCCTGCTCCACGGCAGATACACATGCCAAGCCAGACGACCAAAGTGCGAGCAATGTCAACTAACAACATGGTGCAGATATTTTTCTAAAAACACAGTCCGCTGATTTTGTCAACTCGATTTATTTCCGTATCTTTGCGCCGATAACAATAGTATATTAACTAATTAAGATAGCAATGGAACAACAAGAGAAAAAGATGCCTTCAGCCGACAAACTGAAGGCTTTGCAATTGGCTATGGCCAAGATCGATAAGGATCATGGCAAGGGTACTATCATGCGTCTTGGCGATGATCAGATAGAAGATGTGGCAGTCATCCCTACCGGTTCGGTGGGCCTCAATCTGGCTCTGGGTGTGGGAGGCTATCCTCGTGGCCGTATCATCGAGATCTACGGACCTGAGTCGTCAGGTAAGACCACGCTCGCCATCCACGCTATAGCAGAAGCACAGAAACAAGGCGGCATAGCCGCTATCATCGATGCAGAGCATGCTTTCGACCGTTTCTATGCCGAGCGATTGGGTGTGGATACCGACAACCTGCTCATCTCGCAGCCCGACTCAGGAGAGCAGGCTCTGGAGATAGCCGACGAGCTCATACGCTCATCTGCCATCGACATCATCGTCATCGACTCCGTGGCAGCGCTCACTCCTAAGGCTGAGCTCGACGGAGAGATGGGCGATAACAAGGTGGGACTGCAGGCACGACTGATGTCG
The DNA here is from genome assembly GCA_946186735.1 of uncultured Bacteroidales bacterium. Taxonomy (GTDB): domain Bacteria; phylum Bacteroidota; class Bacteroidia; order Bacteroidales; family Paludibacteraceae; genus Colicola. The sequence continues at coordinate 3,848 of CAMHOK010000062.1, read as the reverse complement.
CAAGCACTGCGTAAACTCACCGCCACCATCAACAAGACCAATACCACCTGTATCTTCATCAACCAGCTGCGTGAGAAGATAGGTATCATGTTCGGCAACCCCGAGACAACCACCGGCGGTAACGCCCTTAAGTTCTATGCCTCCGTCCGCCTCGATATACGCAAGACGGGTCAGATCAAAGACGGTGACGAGGTGCTCGGTAACAACGTGCGCGTCAAGGTGGTGAAGAACAAAGTGGCACCTCCTTTCCGCAAGGCTGAGTTCGACCTTATGTTCAACGAGGGTATATCCAAAGTAGGCGAGCTGGTTGACCTTGGCGTTGAGTACGGCATTGTCAAGAAGTCGGGCTCGTGGTTCTCGTACGGCGAGACCAAGCTGGCTCAGGGACGCGATGCAGTCAAACAACTGCTCAAAGATAATCCGGAGCTTGCCGACGAGATAGAGCAGAAGATCATGGCAGCCGTCAAAGAAGGTAAGGCAGAAGAATAGCAGTGCAGACCGTTCAACTCATATTGTCTGCACCTCTGAGTTGTCAGACTCAGGCCATCAAGAAGGCAGCCGCACAACAGTTGCGGTTGCCTTCTGACCATATCTCCCACCTGCGTATAGTCAAACGCTCGGTGGATGCCCGTCAGCGCCTCATCAAAGTGATGCTCACCGTTCAGGTCTTCCTTCAAGGCGAAGATCCGGCACCCGCTTACTTGCCTCCGCATTTCCTTGATGTGAGGCACGCGAAGCAGACAGTGGCTATAGTGGGAGCCGGACCGGCAGGTCTGTTTGCCGCACTCACACTCATCGAGAAAGGCATACGACCCATACTCATCGACAGAGGCAAAGAGGTGAGCGAGAGGAAGAAAGATATAGCTCTGCTCAATCGCAACCAAGGACTCATAGAGGACTCAAACTACTGCTTCGGTGAGGGCGGCGCCGGCACTTTCTCTGACGGAAAGCTCTTCTCTCGGTCGAAGAAAAGAGGCGACATGCAACGAGTGATGGAGCTGTTCCATTTCTTCGGAGCCGACCCGTCTGTGCTCTACGAGACACATGCACATATAGGCTCCGACCGACTCCCCTCTATCATCCGCCGGATACGCCAAACGATCATTGAGTGGGGTGGAGAGGTGTGTTACAACACGCGTATCGACCACCTGCGTCTCACCGACGATGGCAAGCGAGTCCTTGCCCTCGTGGCTGCCGACGGACGCGTGTTCAGTGCCGACGCTTTCATCCTCGCTATCGGACACTCGGCACACGACACCTATCGTATGTTAGCGCGTGAAGGGATAGACTTAGAGCGCAAAGGGTTCGCTCTGGGTGTGCGTGTAGAGCACCCGCAGAGCCTCATCAACCGCCTCATGTACCATACCGACAACTTGCCCGAAGGTCTTGGCAATGCCTCTTATTCGCTCGTCACACAGGTAGAGGGACGAGGTGTCTATTCGTTCTGTATGTGCCCGGGCGGACATATAGTACCCGCCGGCAGTATGACAGACGGATGTGTGGTCAATGGTATGTCGGCTTCACATCGCAACTCACCTTTTGCTAACTCAGGCATTGTGGTGGAGATAAGAGAGAGTGATCTCGATGATTGGACCCCGCCCGTGCCTATTCCTCACGAGCAAGAAGCCTTGAGAGGACTGTTTTTCCAAGAGTATGTAGAGCATCTGGCATACGAGCATGCTCAGGTTGGCGGAGTGGCTCTAAGCAAAGCTCCGGCACAACGACTGCGCGACTTCGTAGAAGGTAAGGGGTCAGCATCGTTACCGCCATGCTCTTATCTGCCCGGCATCGTACCTTCACGATTAGACCTGTGGCTACCTCCTATCATCGGACGACGCTTGCAACAAGGCTTCCGCGATTTCGACCGCAAATATCACGGCTACCTCACCAACGATGCCGTTATCCTCGGTGTGGAGAGCCGCTCGTCATCACCGGTGCGCATACCTCGTCATCCCGACACTATGCAGCATATCACTTGCTCTAACCTCTATCCCGTAGGCGAAGGAGCAGGCTATGCCGGAGGTATCACATCCTCCGCTCTCGACGGCATCAACGCCGCATTGAAGATTGCATCTCTTAGCGAAGATAATCGACAAAGCAAGAACTAAAGACTTGTCCGACCCAACAACCTGCTCATAATATAAGCACATCGTTATCATGAACAAAACCGTTTATATCTGTCAGAACTGCGGGGCGCACGCCCCTAAGTTGCTCGGACGCTGCCCGCAATGCGGGGAGTGGGGAACATATACTGAAGAACAAGTGTCTTCTTCATCGTCTGTGAAGTCCGGTAGCAGAGTCTCTCCTTCTTTCTCTGCACCTCAACTCCTTCAACATATCGAAGCTACCGACGAACAGCGCATCGATATGCACAATGAAGAGCTCAACCGCGTCCTTGGCGGAGGACTGGTGCCGGGTAGTATGGTACTCATAGGTGGCGAACCGGGTATAGGTAAGTCAACACTGGCACTGCAAGTGCTCATGCAGATGGGTGAGCGTCGTACTCTCTATGCCTCAGGTGAAGAGTCACTCAGACAGCTCCGTCTCAGAGCTCAACGACTCGCCGGCAACCCCGAGAACCTCTATGTACTCAGCGAGACATCGCTCGAGAACATACTCGAGCAAGTCAAGCAGATACAACCCGACATCGTCGTTATCGACTCAATACAGACCATCGGGACGCAAGACATAGACTCTACTATCGGCAGCCTCAGCCAAGTAAAAGAATGTGCAGCACGCATCCTTGCTGTGGCAAAAGAGAGCAACATACCCTTCTTCATCGTCGGACATATCAACAAAGAAGGGAGTATAGCCGGACCCAAGGTGCTCGAGCATATAGTAGATACTGTCCTGCAGTTCGAGGGCGACCAACACTATATGTATCGTATCCTTCGCTCACAGAAGAACCGCTTCGGCTCCACCTCTGAGATAGGTATCTTCGAGATGCGTCAAGACGGACTCAGAGAAGTGAAGAACCCGTCAGAGCTGCTCCTCTCACAGAACCATGAAGGACTGTCAGGCATAGCTATTGCTGCCGCTATCGAAGGTCTGCGACCGCTCATGATAGAGGTGCAAGCTCTCGTCTCTACCGCAGCTTACGGCACGCCACAACGCAGCAGTACCGGCTTCGACTCTCGACGACTGAACATGCTGCTCGCCGTACTCGAGAAACGTGTGGGGTTCCGCCTGCCGCAGAAAGATGTGTTCCTCAATATAGCAGGCGGACTCCGCGTCAACGACCCCGCTATCGACCTCGCCGTGCTTGCCGCGGTTCTCTCATCAAACATGGACATAGCTATCGAACAAGGTATATGCCTCACAGGAGAGGTCGGACTGGCAGGGGAGATCCGTCAGGTCAACCGTATCGAACAACGCATAGCGGAGGCGGAGAGACTCGGATTCAAAAAAATCATTATCCCCGACGGACATAAACTGCCGTCCCAAAAACGACAGATCGAGGTCATTCCCGTCCGACGAGTCTCCGAAGCATTCAAAGAGCTGATAATAAAATAACAGCCTTCCAGATATAAGAGGTCGGATAATAGTAAGAAATCCAATTCAGATTGACTCAACGCGAATTGGATTTTTTATATAGGCTTCATAAATACGATCAACTATGGTCGGTTTTTAAGTAAAACTAAGTCAACTTTAGGTTAGAGATAAAGACCAGAAGCAGTCAACTAATTTTAGCAAACTTCAGTTAGACCGCTTCGCTGTTGGACCGCTTCGCTGTTGGACCGCTTCGCTGTTGGATTATCCCGTAGGGATTTTCGTTTAATAGAATCATCGCGCCCACCACAGAACCTATCCCGTAGGGATTTTCGTTAAATAGAACACAACCACCCCAA
>CAMHOK010000061.1 GCA_946186735.1 uncultured Bacteroidales bacterium | reverse complement strand
AGCACCCAGAAAGTTGTTCGCTCTGTACCTGTATGAAGGATATAACCGGTGTTATGCTCGGGATAGAGATAGGTCGTTCCTGACTGAAAAAGAGTTGAATCAGCGTCCTCATATCTATACCAGTCGGAAGGCAAGCTTGTCTGAATCTCAGCCGATGAAAGGTTGTCAAACATGAAGATATGCTCCACTCCACTTCCTTGTATTTCTATAAAATTGCCGACCACCGACAATATGTTTTGTGCCGACATAACGCCGGACACAAAACATACCATCGACAGTATTATCAATCTCAATCTCTTTTTCATCTATTGCCTATGATTGATTATTTATTGACTTGGAACCGTGTGTTACCTGTTTTGAAGAAATCGACTATCTGCTTAGCTGCAGCTATACCTGCATTGATATTAGCTTCGGCTGTTTGTGCACCCATCTTCTTAGGTGTTGAGAAATAGCGTCCTTCAAACGACTCACGCAGTTTGGCATCAGCTGCCGGCATGATATCGGTTACATATTTGAAGTCAGCACGATCGGTCATGAGTCGGATAAGGTCTTCTTCGTGTATCACCTCTTTCCTTGCCGTGTTAACCAAGATAGCTCCCTTGGGCATACGGTTCAGCAGATCATAGTTGATTGACTGTTTAGTCTCGGCTGTTGCGGGTATGTGCAACGATACTATGTTGGCTTTCTCATATAGTTCTTCAGCCGAATGTACGGGCTCGACACCGGCAGCCGTCATAGCCTCATCGGGACAATAAGCATCGTATGCTATCACTTTCATACCAAACCCTTTGGCTATACGAGCGACATTGCGTCCCACATTACCAAAGGCATGAATACCAAGCGTCTTGCCCATCAGTTCGGTACCGGAAGTGCCGTTGTAGAACTGGCGAACGGCATACACCATCAATCCTAATGCCAATTCGGCAACAGCATTGGAGTTCTGCCCCGGCGTATTCATAGCTACCACATGGTGAGCAGTAGCACTCTCAAGGTCGATATTGTCATAACCGGCACCGGCACGTACAACGATCTTAAGTTGCTTGGCAGCGTCTAAGACTTCAGCATCTACCACATCAGAACGGATGATAAGAGCGTCAGCTTCTGCCACAGCATCTAAGAGTTCCGCTTTAGACGCATATTTCTCAAGCAGTGCGAGCTCATAGCCGGCTGCTTCAACTTCGCGTCGGATACCTTCTACCGCCACTTTGGCAAAAGGTTTTTCTGTAGCAACAAGTACTTTCATAACAACTTAGATTTTGTTTTCATATTCTTTGATGCAGTCAACCAATGCCTGTACACCTTCTATTGTCATGGCGTTATAAAGTGAAGCACGGAAGCCTCCGACAGAGCGGTGTCCTTTGATACCTACCATACCTTTGGCAGTAGCGAACTTAAAGAAGTCGTCTTGCAAGTCTTGATACTCAGGACGAAGTACGAAGCATACATTCATGCGCGAGCGGTCTTCTGCTTTGGCAGTACCAACGAAGATCTTCGAGTGGTCGATGCAATCGTAGAGCAGCTGAGCCTTTGCGATATTACGCTTCTCGGCAGCTTCTACTCCACCATTAGCTTTGAGCCAGCGCAGGGTAAGCATAGCCGAATACAGAGGCAGGACAGGAGGAGTGTTGAACATAGAGCCGCCGTCTATATGAGTGCGATAATCGAGCATCGTTGGTATATGGCGAGTAACATGACCAAGCATGTCGTCGCGAACGATGACGAAGGTGACACCGGCAGGAGCTAAGTTCTTCTGGGCTCCACCATAGATAATACCATACTGTTTGATGTCGATGGGGCGCGAGAGAACATCTGACGACATATCGGCAACCAATGGTACATTTCCGCGTTTGAGATAGATATCTGCCAACTTAGCATCACTGATCTCGGTACCGTAGATGGTGTTGTTGGTTGTGATATGGAAGTATTCGGCATCCTGAGGAACGGTATAGTCGGTTGGGATGAAGGTGTAGTTAGCATCAGCCGATGATGCCACTTCTACTGCCTCACCAAAAGCTTTAGCTTCTTTGAGAGCTTTCTTTGCCCACACACCGGTGTTGAGGTATGCCGATTTTTTCTCCATACAGTTGAATGGTACCATGCAGAACTGAAGCGAAGCACCACCACCGAGGAAGATAACCGAATAACCTTCGGGGATATGGAACACTTCTTTCATCAGTGCGACAGCCTCATCAACAACAGGTTGAAAATACTTAGCGCGATGAGATATCTCGAGGATACTCAAGCCTTCGCCTTGAAAATCAAGAACAGCCTCAGCCGTCTGTTTGATTACTTCTTGTGGCAGGATACTCGGACCTGCATTGAAATTGATCTTCTTCATAGGAATTTGTGTTATATGTGTTTCAGGTATTTTCTTTGATTGCTACTCACTGTTTATTGTTTCGGATAAACGGAGTCGTGCCATTTGTTGCCTTTAGGTTCAATCTTCTTGGCTTTCTCGCGCAGAGCGTCCATAGCCGTTTGTGCCAACTCGGCAGCTTTCTGTTTAGCAGCCTCAATGGTCTGTTCGGCAGTTATTTTTGCCTCTTCAAGCATATCTACTTTCTCCACCCAGCAGATAGCCTGACCTTTAGCCACGGTCTCGCCTGCTTGTTTGTCGATAGCCACTATGCGGCAATTCTCATAAGCCTCAACCATCTCTATGCCGTGTTGAGTCTGGAGCATGCAGATGGTATCACCTTTGACGAAGAGCTTACCTTGTTGCGGAGCTTGCGACCCCTCATCGAAGTTCAGTTCCCAGATGAGTTTGCCGTTAACAGGAGCTTCCAGCGGCTCGGCATTAGGATGAAGGATAGCGCGTTTGTCGGCTGCAGAGAGGAAGGTTATCTGCTTGCCTTGCTGAGCGGCTTTCTCCATGCGCTCAAGCAAGTCTTTATTGAATTGCTCCTTGGCTTGGCCTGACTTATACTCACGATACTGTTTCTCGTGCATAGCAAACTCGAAGAGCTCTTCATCGTCCTCACCACGATCCCATCCGAGCTTCTCCATCTCTTCGATGTAATGCGGGAGCACATCGGGATAGAGAGCTTGCGGGTCGCCGGTGTAGAACTCGTAACCTTTCTCTTTTGCCAGCTCAAGGATCTCTGGAGCCAGCTCACCGGGCAGTTTACCCGACTTGCCGAGAATCATGCCCCACATAGCAGGGTCCATGCGTGAGAAATCTTTCTCGCCCATAGAGCGCGAATAGAGGTTCATGAGTGCTGCGTTCTTCACATATTGCGAGAAAGGAGTGACCAAGCAAGGTGTGCCGAGCATAGGCCATATACGCTGAACCTCGTCGAAGAGCTCGACCAGCAGTTCGTCTTCCGACAACTCGTGCTCGCCTTTCTTTCTGAGGTTAGCATTGATAGCGGCATGCATACCTTTAAGGTCTGCCATCAACGAGCCCATCATACCACCCGGCAGACCGCAGCCTACGAGCAACGAGGTCATCAATGCGTTCTTCGGGTCAATCCAATAGCCCAAGAAATCGTCGATGAACGACTGAGTGAGCGAACGAGCCTCCATATAGGCTTTCATGTTGATATCTTTGACAAGGAAGCCTGCATCGCGCAGCATAGCTTGGATAGTGATCACATCGGGATGAACCTTACCCCAAGAGAGCGGTTCCATAGCCACATCAAGCACATCGCCACCAGCCTTTGCCACTTCCAGCATTGAAGCTACTGAGAAGCCGGGGCCGGTATGTCCGTGATATTGAATGATGATATGCGGATGCTTCTCTTTGATAGCGGCAACGATGGTGCCAAGCATAACCGGACGACCAATACCTGCCATATCTTTCAAGCATATCTCCTGAGCGCCACCCTCGATGAGCTGCTCTGCCAGATTGATATAATATTCAGCAGTATGCACTTTAGAATAGGTGATACACATGGTAGCCTGAGCTATCATGCCTGCCTCTTTTGCCCATTTGATTGAAGGGATGATATTTCTTGGGTCATTCAACCCGCAGAAGATACGAGTGATGTTGGTGCCCTGAGCATATTTGACCTTGTACATGAGTTGTCTGACATCTGCAGGCACAGGATTCATGCGGAGTGCGTTCAAACCGCGATCCAGCATGTGAGTCTGAATACCTGCCTCATTAAAAGGTTTGGTGAATGTTCTGACAGCCTGATTAGGATTTTCTCCGTAAAGAAGATTGACTTGCTCTGAAGCACCACCATTGGTTTCAACGCGGTCGAAGCAACCCATATCGATGATAACCGGAGCTATTTTGGCGAGTTGGTCTTTGCGAGGTACATACTTACCGGAACTCTGCCACATGTCACGATAAACGAGACTGAACTTAACTTCTTTTTTCATAAGAAAAGAAATGGTTAGATTTGTGTTTTATAGTATTAAGTTATTTGTTGCAAAAACACGCCGCACTCAGAATAAGAGAGTGCATAAAAAGTGCTGCAAAGATACAATTTTTTTTCTTTACCACAAAAACAAACATGGTTGTTTATTGATTATTTTGGTTTTTCCGCAAAAAATCTCTATCTTTGCAGAAATAATTGATTTATCACTTAAGAAGCACCAACTAAGAATTACTCCCCATGCCTTTCACATTGATAGCCGGTCCATGCAGTGCAGAGAGCCGAGAACAAACGCTCTCAACCGCCGAACGACTCCTTCCGTTAACTCGTCTTCAGATAGCTCAAGAGCCTCTGCGTTTTATCTTTCGTGCGGGTTTATGGAAGCCTCGCACTCATCCTGAGTCGTTCTCAGGCGTAGGCACAGAGGGCCTGCCATGGCTTGAGGAGGTAAGAGAGAGATATGGTTTTGAAGTATCAACAGAAGTGGCTTCTGCTGAACATCTTGAGTCGTGTATCGGTAGTGGTATCAATTATCTGTGGTTAGGTGCTCGCACTACCGCCAATCCTTTCCTTGTACAGCGGATAGCCGACTATCTGAAAAGTCTGAGCACATCGAAAAAAGACGAGCTCACTCTTATTGTCAAGAATCCCATCAATGCCGATATCGACATCTGGGTAGGTGCTGTTGAGAGGTTGCTGCAAAGTGGTATAGAGCACATCTGGCTTGTTCATCGCGGTTTCTCTTCTGCCACGCCTACCCAACTCATGCGCAACCAACCACTATGGTCGCTTCCTATTGAGATGCATCGTCGCTTCCCCACTCTGCCGTTGCTCTCCGACCCCAGTCATCTGACCGGAGACGCCTCTAAAGTGCCTGTAGTTGCTCAACAAGCCGTCAGTATGGGGTTCAATGGTCTGATGATTGAAGCCCATTGCTGCCCTAAGTCGGCACTGAGCGACGCTCAGCAACAACTCACACCCCAACAGCTCTTCGAGCTCATGACCAACCTTAAGTTGCCTAAACCCGCCTCTGCTGACGCACAGTTGGAACAGTATCGACAATCAATCAACGAAGTGGATGAGCAGATATGGGAGCTTATTGTCCAGCGGATGGACATAGTGAAGCATATCGGTGAGTATAAGCGGGAGAAAGGGTTGTCGGTTTTCCAGCACGACAGATATGAACACATACTAAAAAGCCGACTCGATTGGGCTACGGACCACAATCTGTCGGCTGATTTAGTGAAGAAAATTGTTGAGGCTATTCACGAAGAAGCTCTCAGAAAACAATTATAGGATGTTCTATTGACGTGTCAGAGGTAATCAGATTTTAGTAGATATTGGTGATTGACATCGACTCCGGATATTTTACCTGATAGCAAACAACTACTTCTTTGACCTCGCCCGGTTGCAGGGTCAGTTGATAAGTAAGGAATCCTTTTTCTGCCTCCACTTGACTATATGGAGTGGTCTTGTCGGCAAGCAGTTCAATCTTTATTTGCTTATTCTGACTGATAGGATATTGCTCTTTAAGCACGAGGTCAACCGCTTTGTTTTTGTTGTTTCTCACCGTCGTCTTATAAGCCACCGTTACTCGTTTCTCGCTACCTACCACTTTGGTGGCGGTGAAGTCGTTCACTTTCTCTCTCTTGACGCTTATCTGCGGGTCGGAGGCGAGAGTGAGACGGAGCGACTGCGCGGCTGTGTTTGCCGAGAGATATGTCTGTCCGTAGAAAGTGCCGTCGTAAGTGATGGTGGCGTTGCCGTCAAGCAGTTGCAACTGTTCCCAGTTCTTCAGTTCTGCCATCAAGAAGACCGAAGGTTCGTAGCGCGGTGCAGTATAATAGGTGTAAGTAACATCCTTGAGTTGTTTTTGCAACAAGCTTATGGTCTGTTCCTTGCCCGTACCGAGTATGGTGTATGGTATGTCTATATCATACTGAACAGATAGTTGGTTCTCGTTGGTTGTGAGATATTTCTCAACTGTGGGTGCCTCATAAACATCTTCCTCTTCTGCCGGCATTGCTTCGTCATACACCGCCTCTGCCAGCACCGCAGTATTCTTCATAGCCATTCCTGAGACACGAGACATCTGAGCCTTGTACATCTGCTGCTCTGAGACGAACAGCGTTGACATCACCGGTGCCTGGGTGCGGCATGCCGGAGTGCCGGTTGAGAGAGAGAGAGCCGTCTTGTTCCAGTCGAGTCCGGTCGTTTGACTCACATTGGCTTTCATTATGAGACTGATGGGTTCGTTGATCTTATTCACTATCAACTCATAAGAAGGATACCACACTGCCGAGTAAGTGAAGTATTTTATCTCTGCTGACGCCACAGCTGCCTTAGGGCTGTTGATAACCAGCTTGACTTGTCCTGTGCGTTTAGCATTTGGCTTTTGGTTGGAGGACAGTTGCTTCTTAAGTTTAGCGAGCAACTCTTTAGCTGCTGTTTGCTTGATCTCAAGACTAACGACCTGCTCTCTGAGTTGCGAAGCCCGAGTGTTATAATAGGCTATGTTCTTCTCGATAGCTTCTGTAGTGATGCTTTGTCTTTCCACCTGCATAGAGTGTTCAACGCCTTGCTCCAACAACTCCAGCATTTTTTGCGTGGTGAGCAGTTGATCGGCCAGGTTTCTTACGACCTTCTCTTGTGCTTCAACAGAGTCCTTGAGTTGTTGCTGGTTCTCGTTAGTCTTGTCGGCTGAGAGATAATCGATTGAATACTCATAAGATGAGATAATCATTCCCTGCGGTAGTTTGATTTGCAGACTCTGTCTGTCGATATTCGGACTGAGTCGCTCTATCGTTACTTCATTATCACCTTTCTGCAGATTGAGCTTGGCTGTTTGTGTCAGTTCGGCTCCCGAAAGGAAAACGGTAGCATGTTTCATGTCGGCACTCACATAGGTGGTAGCCGAAGCATAAGGCAACACGAGGCATGAGATTGCCATCAAAAAAAACAACTTTTTCATTTTCATCATTATTAAGTGGTTAATCATTTATTTATCCAAGACTTGAGCAACTCTATCACCTCGGTCTGTTCCGGTTCGTTGAGTTGTCTTATCTTAGAATAATGGCATCCGCCAGGTACTACATATACTCTCACATTCTCATTCCCGAAATCGGGTATGCGGAAAGCTGTCCATGTATCGGTCTCGCCATATATAAAAATTAACTTACAAGAAGTGTGCCGAAGAAAATCCATCACTTTTTTTCTGGTGGCATCGGTATATGAAAAATCCCAGTCTCCTTCGGGCAGATACAATTCTTCAAGATAATATCCGTGTGTCAGAGTGGTTGGAGAGAGCAGTCCTTCGAACAGAGAGAAATCGTAAGCATAGTTGCCTAATTCTTTCGCCGACTGCACATAATAAGTCTGGTGCGGCATGTTGTTGCGGTCGAACATATCGGGGTTAGCATACTTGATAAAATGCTTGTACATCTGCTCGTTGGTGGCATCGGGCAAAGGTATAGAGTCTTCGCTTATACCTCTCATCCATATACCAAAATCGTAGTCGAGGATACAATAGTCGTAAATCATCTCGAAAGGAACGGTGAAGCGCATCTTCACGGAGTCGGCATAATGCTCAACCATCGGTTGCAGTGTCTCTCTCCGTTTCAAAGCTTCTTTCTGCCAATCATAGATGCGCTGACGCTTCTGAGGTGTTCCCACTGTCTGCATAAACTCATAGCCTCGCGGGTCGGCGGTGGTCAGACAGAACGGAGCCACATACGGCACTGCCACATCGATGTCCTTAGGGAAATACATGCTCAACAAGGTAGAGGTGATACCATCTTTACTACCGCCAGTAGATATCCACTTGTGCTTATAGATCTTCTTCAACTGCTTGATGATAACATGCATATCGTAGGCAGCGTTGTAGGTGGTAACCTCGTTCCAGTTGGTATCCTTTGGGCACGACTCACCGAAGTATCGATGCTCGATGAAGATATCGTTACAACCAAGGATGTCGGATAGCTCATCTCTAACGGTGATGCGTTTTTGGTGGTCGGCGGCATTATATCCGTGAGTATGCAGGACAACAGCACTATCCTTGTCCTGATGTCCGACGATGACCCGTTGAAGGAAAGTACCGGCTTTAGGATTATCGGGTTGGCGCAACTGCCTGAAATAGACTACATACTTCTCTTTGAAATAGCCTCCGGCAATCTGCTCTACCCTTTCCACTCCCTTGAGCGACTCGAGTTGTTTCTTCAAGGTCTTTGCCTCGATGGTGAGACAAAAAACGAAGAGTATGGACAGACACACTACTTTTCTCATGGCGTTCCTTCTACTTTCTTATATTTTCCTTCGATAATCAACATGCCGGGAAGAATCTCCCCTCCGCCTGTTTTCTTAAAGGTAGTGGCGGTAAGGGTCGAACCGGTTGACTTCTCGGTAACTGCATTGTATCGGTTGTCCCAGACCTGACCTTTTATAGGCTTGAGAGACGCAATATATCTATACTTTGTCTTGTTGGTTTTGGGGTCGATATATCTCTCAATAACTTGGAACTTTGAGTTCTCTGTTATGCCTTCTTTCATACCTATCTTAGCCGAATAACCTACAACCTTACCTTTGTCATCGGTAACGACAGCATAGACCGGGGTCTTCACCTTGAAGTCTTCGTACGCTAACTGGAGGGCTGCGATGTTCTTATCTACCGACCGTGCACAAACCATCTTGATGAGCTCTTTTCTATCATACTCACCTACGATAACGCTCTTGTCGTCATACTCATACTCATGAGCCACAAACTTGAGTCGGAAAGTAGTGAGGTCATCAATAAAGGCATTGATCTTCTCGGGGTTAGGTGTCGAGGTATAATAATTATTGTAGAAGATGGCAGCTATTGAGTCGTTCCAATCGAGTCGGAAAAGGTAAGAGTTGGTTTTGACGGTGAAGCCGGTAAAGGAGTCGGCTATCTCGCCTCCTAATTTCGCCATCTTCGTGCCGCTATTGTCTCCCAAGAAAGCATCGAGCACCCCTCCTACCACATTCATGACGGTCTTGGCGATAGCCGCTTTCTCTTCGGCTGTAACATAGGTGATGTCGCTGACCAACAAGAAAGTGTTGGAAATGAGCTCTTCGCCCGCATCTTCCAGCTGAGCTATACCTCTTGCTGTATGCTCGGCAAGAGCCACATCCAACTCTGAGGCGTTATACAAGCCTCTTTGCTGTATGAGGTCAACATTGAAAGTGGCGGTATTGATGTCGAAGTTCTCGTCAAAGGTCATACCGAACCATTTAGCAACCATGATCTTTGCAATCTCAGCTTGATTGAGCATTTTGCAAAGCATCTCTCCGTTCTTTTTCACATCAGAGGAGTTGAGGTTCTTTCCTATCTGTGCTTTGATGAGTCCATGACTTTTTTTCTTGACATTGGGGATACTGTCGTTGTCGATAACATCGAATCCGAAATTATGATTGTCATACTTATCGGCAGGCGGCTTGGTAGAGAAGGCCTCATAGATCTGTGCTCCGAACTCGTCTTCAGAATGATAGACCATCATCTCAGCGAGTGCACTCCTGCGATATTGTTGAAGTTCTCCTGTTGATTGAGCCCCGACAGAGGTCGCAATCAGCAGGAGAACGAAAATGAAAGAGAGTTGTCTCATAATAGTGTCATTGTATGATACAAATGAATAAGCTTATCTGTCTGAAAGATAGCTCTTATCTCAAGAAGCCGATATTGGTAGTTGTAGGTTGTTGTCCTTTACCATAGGCTACTCCTACATCGCGCCACGAGTTGATTCTTGCCATCTCGAGGTTAACCTGGTCGGTATATTTGCGCATCTCGAAATGCCAATCGTCGAGCACTTTGGCTTTTATCTCATCATAAAGAGCCATAGCTTCTTGATAGCACTTAGCGTCAGGGTAGATGTTTGCCAGATATTGTCCTGCCTCCTCAGCAGCCATTGCGTTCTGTCCGCTCACCCATGCTGTGCGAGCAAGTGCGAGGTTCTGGTCGCAGAGATAGTCGATATACTGTTGATAGATCTCATCACCCATAGCGATAGCTTCTTTATACTTCTTGCACTCCGAAGGAACGGTTGACATCAAGAACAGGGCTTCTTCGTAGTTCTTGCGCTTTGCCAATGATGCAGACTTAAGAAGCATATTGTCAATCTGTTGGTCGTAGTAATCAATGATTTTCGCCTTACCTTGAGCAACAAACTCCTGCAGAGCTTTCGAGTTGAGATTGATTTTACGAATGGCATCAATATAGCTCTTTGCATCGGTAGTGCCTACACCTTTGGTTGTAACTGTGGTTGTAGCAAAAACAATCTGATTGAGATAGTCAGCGATGTAGAAGGTTATCTCCATGTTCTCGGCAATCTGCATGGGAGGTCCGGGTATCACATCTTTGGTTACGGGAACGGCATGAGCGGTGATGAAGAACTGCGCGAGGTAATCCATGGAAGCTATACCGTTCTGTGTGAGCAGTCGGTTAAGTTTGTTCTCAACCTGCTGTTTTGCAGTGGCAGGGAATGGCTCAACCATATCTTCAACCAACACTTTCAAGGCAATGCTATTACCCTTTTGAGGTTGCTGAGCAAAGGTTAACAATGCGACAGCCGCCATTATGAAGAAGAGGGATATGCGTTTCATATTCGTTGATTCGTTTAGAGGGTTTGACTTCGTTTGACCATTTTATTTTTCTCCAAGCACCAAGACACATTTGCCTAATCCGCGGTTCAACACTTTGACAGGTATATTATAAGGTGCTTTGCGCAAGACTTGGCGCAGTTGACGAGCAAAAGCTTCTGTATCCATAGCCACTCCTTGGGCGTTATATAATGGTATTCTTACCTGTTCGTAAGAGATATAATATTCCGACGAACCAAGTTTAGAGAATCGATGTTCAACGGTATTGTCCACCATCCAAGCATCGATTATCTCCGACAGTTCCTGGTCACCGAACTCTGTTTCGAGGTCTATACCTGCTTCGTTATCTTGGAAGACGCGTATCTCGAGAGCCACTTCTCTTCCCATGTTGAACAAGTC
>CAMHOK010000060.1 GCA_946186735.1 uncultured Bacteroidales bacterium | reverse complement strand
ACACAATGAACGAAGCCGCTAACCTTCCGTGAACATCCGTGTCAGTCCGTGTTCGAAAATCAGTATTCGTCAGATTCGTGTGATTCGTACAGAAAAAAAGTATTCCGTGTATCAAACCACCCCTGCCCCTCCTTATCCAAGGAGGGGAGTTCTCTCCTTCCGTGAACCTCCGTGTCAGTCCGTGTTCGTTCAAAAGGTGTTTTGTGAGTTCCGTACAGAACATTCGTGAGATTTGTGAGATTCGTACAGAAAAAACATTGTTCGGATAGTATCCGAACACAATGAACGAAGCCGCTAACCTCCGTGAAACCTCCGTGTCAGTCCGTGTTCGTTCAAAAGGTGTTTTGTGAGTTCCGTACATAACATTCGTGAGATTCGTGAGATTCGTACAGAAAAGAGAAGTTCCGTGAACTTCCGTGTCAGTCCGTGTTCGTTCAAGAGGTGTTTCGTGTAAAAGAAAAGGGCTCCCGAAGGAGCCCCTTTCCGTTGTTTCAGATATCCGTGTAGTTATCAGCGTACGACTACTCTTCCGATGAAGATCTCGTTCTCGCCTGTTACTATTCTCACGGTGTACATACCGCTCTCGTTGAAGCCGTCGATAGTGACGGGGTTCTCCGTACGTTTGACGGTGTGTACGCGTTTGCCGACCATGTCGAACACTTCTACCTTCATGCCTTCGAGCTGACGAGCGGTGAACTGACCGATGACTCTAACCACCTCGCCGCGGTTAACGATGCTCGGTGCAAGAACGAGTTCTTGTCCTACGAGGTTAACCACTGCATCACCACCGGTGATAGTGAGTTTATGGTAGAGTGTCGAGTTGCAGATGCCTCCGTTGGCTATGGTGTCGTAGTAAACGCCTGCAGGAGTACCTACAGGATAGGTTACGTCGCCATAGAAGTACGGCAGGTCAACAACGCTGATGGTAGTGTCAACATACTCATCTGAGCCTGTGAAGACGGTGAGGTTAAGAACGACTATCGAGTCGCAGCCTTCAGCTGAGGTGAGCTCGAGGCGGTGGAAGCCCTCAACATTGGTGTTGAAGCCGTTCTCCGTGTAGGTCTCGCCGAAGCAGATAGTAGCGTTGATAGTGTCGTTATAGGTCGGTATATCTTCGACGATCAGTGTAACGACGCTGTCGCAGCCTGCTGCTGTGGTGAATGGTATCTCATACTCGCCTGCGAAGTTGATGGTCTGACCGCCGTAGGTGATCGACGAGCCAACGCACTTGCTAACCTTATCGGTTGAGCGCAGGGTGTCGGTGACGGTGAGGTCGAGGTCGATAACAACGCGGCAACCGGCTTCGTTGACGAGGGTGTCGAGATAGTGTCCGGACTGGTTGAGAGCCGGGTTCTTCTCACTCAGGTAGTAGGTCTGAGCAGCGCAGATATTGATCTCACGTTTCTCTACCACTGCAGGTATAACCTCGAGGAAGAGCGAGACGATACTGTCGCAACCTGTTACCTCAGATGACAGGGTGTCGTTGATGATAGTACGCTCGGTGAACTCCTTACCATTGAACGGGTAGGTCTGACCCTCGCAGATAGTATCTTCTACTATGGTGTACAGACGCGGGTTAACGGTGAGGTTGAGCACTGTTATACTATCGCAACCGGTCTCTTGGCATATACCTTTCTGTTTGTAAACGCCGGACTGTGTACGAGCGAGGAAGTTGTTGTCGGTATATTCTTCGCCTTCGCATATAGTAGCGTTGATCACCTGTGTAGGAGCCGAGAGCACGTTAGCATCGAGTACATAGAGTGTGTCGAGCATTGAGCCGTCGTAGTCGGTGAGGTCAGCATCGAGAGCAGGTGCGAAGACTATGCGCTCGTAGTGTTGAACACCGGCACCTACCTGGTCTTCGTTGATGGTGAAGCCAAGCGTCTGGTCAGCATCGAACTCGTTGTACTGGCAGTTAGTGAGCTCGCCTTGAGTCTTAACATAGTAGTTGAGGTTGAACTCACCTACGCGCATGTAGTTGATGGCGTTGTGCAGTGTTGACTCAACATAGAAGCCCACCTTGATGGTCTTGCCTTTGAACTTGCTCAGGTCAACCTGAACAGGATGTTCGCGAGCCGGCGTCAGTTGCCATGGCAATTCGTTGAGCACATAGTCGCCCTTACCATACCAGTAGTTACGTATCTTGAGGTCTTCTCTTACACCGTTGTCGTCGCCTGTCTCGTTGTTCCAGATGACAGCGTTCTCACGCTTCCATGTCTTACCGTTATCATCGGAGATGACTACCATGAACTGGTCGTCCTTACCGTTGAGGTCAGGTTGGTTGGTAGTGGTCTGAGCGTTCTTGGTCATCATAGCGATGAAGGTGAGCCAAGCGTCGTGCTCATCGTCGAGAACGATCGACGGCGAAATCATCCAACCGAACTTCTGAGTAGAGTAAGCCGAGTCGAGTGTGGTAGCGGTAGGAGCGGTAGTGGTGTTGTACATATACATGTACTGGTGAGGAGCACCTATGGCGCCATCAACGGTGGTCTGGTGATACCAAGCGTTGGTGGTGGTCTCTACCAACTCTTCCTTGCCCTCGAACACTTCGCTTGCACGACCTGTAGCGCGAGTCCATTCAGCAGGAATAGCCACATTGGTCATGAAGTTCTCAGTTACCTTCGGTACACGCAAGGTGTGGAAGACATAAGTCTGAGTCTCGTTAGATACCATATCGCCGCAGTCGGCCGACAGCACTACATAGTAGTTGGTGAACGGCTTGAGGTCGGTGAGCTGATACTCGTTAGCCTCAACAGTGTCGTTAACAACGAGTGTTGACTCGGTGAGCTGAGCACTGGTGTAAACCTTCACTATCGATTTCTCGGCTGCGTTCACCCAAGTGAGCTTAGCACCATCAACGGTGATGTCGCTTGCCTGTACATCGGTAGGAGTAGCACATTGCGATCTCTTCTTGATGGTCACATCATCAACCCACATGTAGTTGTAGCAAGACCAGCTACCCGGAGTAGTGAGACCTTCGAGATAAGCCTTATACTTGTCACTCTCAACGGTAGCCAACGATTGTGCCCATGTAGCGTTGCTGTAGAAGACTACATAGTTGCCTGTAGCATTCTCGAGCGACACATTGACCTTCTGCCACATATAGTCGTTCTCCTGATTAGCTACGGTGGCAGCCGATGGGTTCGGGTCGCGAGTGTAGCGGACAGTATCAAGGACGGTAAGGGTAGAGATATCCTCAGGATCGGTCATCGTACCTATGAACAAGTAGTGAACATAGTAGTTAGACGAAGTACCTGTTGTGTTCAACAACTCGGTCTGCGGATTGAAGGAGGTAGGCAAGATATAGAACTCCAACTCCATGTCATTTACATCGCTTTCAATCTCAGGCAATACAGCCCAACCTTGAGCCATGTTGTGAGTGGTTGAGGAATAGGTGTCACCGTTGTAGAAGCGCAAACCGCGGAGGTTGGTCTCCTGACCGCTGAGCGGGTTGGAAGCGTGGCTATACCATGTCGTTCCGGTAGAGGTTGAGATATACGGAATATAGCTTAAAGAGGTGGTATAGCTCGAACCTACTTTCCAGCAGTTAGGAATCATGTAAGAGGTGGATGTGTTGTTGTTCCACGGACTTACTACTATTCCTTCTGACTGCTCAAACGAGTAAGAAGCGCCTGAAGTGATAGCAGGACAATCGGTCTGGAACTGATCAACTGCGCTCCATACAGACTCACCCATGTCGCCGCCACACTCAGTGCGAACATGCCAGAAATAGGTGGTCGAAGGCTCCAGTCCCTCTATCTTCAGTTCGCTGATGCCTGCGGCTACCAACGAGTCGATAATAATAGCTACCGGCGAGAACGACGAGCCCAGAGCCACTTGTACACGACTTGGTGCATCGTTGAAGCTCTTCCATGTAAGCACTGCCGTCTTTCCTGTTACCGTGTTATGCTCAGGTTTGGCAGGTTTGAAGCAGGTAGCATGACCGAACGAGATGTCATCAACAAGCCATGTTCCCGTGGTGTCGGACAAGAAGACGATATACTTACCCTTCGTATCACTCATCGGTAACGAGAACTGCTGATACCACTGATCCTGATCATCGAAGAGGTTGGTGGTAGTCGAAAGACCGGTGTTTGCGTAGTAGAACGACTGTATCTCCTCGAAGGTGGACATGTCGTTCGGGTCGGTTACTACACCTACCTTCAATGGTTTCTTGTCGGCAGTAGAGGTAGAAAGAGCTACTTTCGGAGCATTCTGCACGTTCGATCCGGAGAACGGACGAGCCCAGAAGTTCATCTGCAGGGTATCGAGTCTGTCGCAATCAACTGCCGGCATCACTGCGTATGGACCGTAGTAACCGGTAGCGGTGTAGAATCGGAGTGCCGACTTGCCTTTATCGCGATTCTCTGCGCTATTGTCGTTGTGGCTATAGCGAACCCATGTGTAAGACGACGTACGCGAGTTACCCATGTAGTAAGTACCCATAGAGTGAACATCTGCCACATACGAGCGAGTGTTGCTTGCGGTGTTGCCTAAATACCAACCCGGCAGGGTCTGGTATGCTGAGTCGGCTACTCCAACGAAGTAAGGATTGCGCGGGATGAGGCCTTCCTCGAAGTCAATAACCTCATTGGTGGCAATCTTCTTGTCAAGCGGCATGAGCTCATAACGACGAGGTGAGGTTGCACCCAAGCCCTTCACGTCTGCTACCTGCAGATATGCATAGTAGAGTGCACCCGGGGTAAGACCGGTGAAGGTAACGGTGGTCTCGGTTATTCCTAACTTCTTCTGAACAATATCAGCCTCAGCTACCGAGTCGAGCGGGAAGTTGATCTCAGCATTGCCGTCAACAAGATATACATTCCATTTATCAGCACCGTTGTTCTCCCAATTGAGGGTAAGGGTGGTCGGTGTTATTGACGAGGAAGCAAACTTAGGTGTAGGCATCGTCTGAGTCTTCTTCTCCACATAGAGGTTATCTACATGTATGTAAGCTGTGTACGGAGAACGCATCACGATAGCTATCTGTTGATTCTCATCAACGGCACCCTTAGGTATCGGGAAGACTATCTGGTCAAAGAGCCTGTTGTTCTTCTCATCAAGCTTATCACCAAGCGATATGTGTGAAGGTTTAACCGTTCCGAGCGACTGGAAGCTCTCAAGATTGGTGGCACCTGCTTCAATAGTACCTATCTCAAGATAAGCTGCGTGGTAGTAGTTTGTCTCAAGAATACTATCACCTGATGCTGAGTGAGCGGCGCGTACATCGAAGCGCAACTGCATATCTTCAGGAACGGCTATCTGAGGCAGGACAACGGTAGCAGATACAGCAGAGGTGCCGGAGTTGTAGAAATACAAAGCACCTTCGCCCGTGCGTGTACGAGAGACGCTACCCGAGTTCTGATTGTTGTAAGGCCTATAAGAATAGGAGGTAGGAGCATCTGCGGATGAGAAGTTGAACGAATACAGGTCGGGGTTCAACTGATAAGAATCAGTGGTAGCACCGTCTAAGCGTATCGAACGCTCACGAGGGCTGTTCTCGAAGCCGTAGTATGCACCTTCGGTGATATAAGCCTTAGTATCTATCTGCTTTTCCTTAGACCAGTTACTCTTATCACCATCACCACAGTCGGTACGAACATAGACATTGTATGAAGTACTTGGTTTGAGACCACTGATGACAGCCTCTGTCTTAGTAGTTGAAACGATAACGGTATCGGTCAAGTCTAACGAGACAGCCATAATCTCCCATGCACTATCACCGTCCTTAGCAGGAACAATCTCGATCTGAGCCGACTGACGAGTTGTCTCACCCACATTGAAGTCAGGCACGAAGCAGGTAGGTATCTGCTCGATGGTGAGGTTATCGATGTAGTGATAAGAGATGTTCGTTGTTGACGGGTGATACGACATGAGCACTATGTGCATATCCTCACCCGGGATATCGGTCAACTCACGAGTGTACTTGTACCAAACATTGTTTGGAGCTGCATAGTTAGGTGAGCTTATGGTATCCACCGGAACAAAGGTCTCAAGCAACTTATCAAGCGACGACACATCTTTTGCCACACCTAAGATAGTGTGAGCTGTGTAGTTAGCAGTAGTGCCTGCCGTACGATACTCGAACGAGAGCATCACAGCACTGATCTTGCCCTTGATAGGCAGAGTGGCCGTGGTCGGACGTTTCTCAGGAGTATTATATGTACTTGTGAGGTACATATACAATCCGTTACCCGAGCCGTTACCTGCCGATGAATAGACGTAAGGATAGATGGTCGATGTGGGGTTGTCCACGAGGTTCAGACCGTTGTAATAAGCAACCCAGCACGACGGGTGGACCGTTCCGCCTGAGAAGTAACTATCGAAGTCTTCTTCGTAAGGCAAGTCGAGGTACTCAGGGCAGTTTGTAGTGAACGGCAGAGCGTCTAATGACCACAACTCTTTCTCTCCGCACTTCGACTTGATGTAAGCGTAGTAAGAAGTAGCACCCTTCAGACCGGTAACTGTAACCTCAGTGGTTGTTGACTGTGCGGTAGCAACCCAGTCTTTGTAGCTGTCTCTCTCGCTCTCGGTGAGACGCTTGGTAGCTACATAAACCTCGAAGTTGTCGGCTGTAGCCTCCCAGCTGAGGTCAGCGGTGGTAACGCCCGGCTCAGCACGCAGGTGCAGAGGTATCTGGCAACCGCTCTCAATCTTCTCTACCTCGATGTCGTCAATATAGAACACATTGGTCTTCGGGAACTCCGACATGAAAGCAATCATCTTTCCCTTGTTGCCGTTAGCGTCGCCCTTATAGTTGGTGAAACGAACTATCATACGATGAACGGTGGTGTCCTGAACGTAGATAGTGTCCATAGCCATGAAGGTTGACAGGTCGCTGGGGTCGGTAACGACACCTACGATGATACCTGCGGCATAAGTGGAATTGGTGAAGTTTGACTTGGTAACAGCCGTACCCGAATTAGAGCGGCCACGGAAGGTTACCTGATAGTCGTTGATGTTCTCTACATCCATCTGCGGCATGATAGCGTATGCACCATTGTAAGACGAGCTGGAGTAGAAACGCAGAGAAGCGTCACCTGAGATGACAACACTGGTAGCACGGCTGGTCTTGCCTATGTTGAGTACATAAGGTACATAACCTGCCGACTTGTTGTCTTGCTCATCAAGAGTCTTATTACCTAAGATCCAACAGTCGAACGGACGCGGAGCGTAGGTGTTCGAGCTAAGACCGGCGGTGGTGTCGTTATATACATTAACCTCTTCTCCATTGATCATCTCACGCTCGAAGGTTATCTTCTCGAAGTAGCTGAGCGGTTTGGCAGTACACAGAGTGGAGAAGGTGTTGAGCACCCAGACAGAGGTCTCACCTCCGTCGCACTCCATCTGCAGAGCTACGGTGTAGTCGGTGTTTGGCTCTAAGCCTTGCAGTATCTCACCTGCACCGTTAGACAACTGGTTCTGACGAACAACCTTACCGGCGTCAATAAAGCCCTTAAGATAAGCAGCTCCATTATCGGGGTCGTTAAGATCGAGTGCCTCAACAACGGTATCCTTGAACAAGAGGATATTAACCTTATTGGCTTGAGGCAGACCTGTCAGAACGATGACAGAGGTGTCGGTAACAGCCGAGAGGTTAACCTGAGGCGACTTACATGTCTGCTCATACATCTGGATATCTTCGAGGTAACCACCGGCATAACGAGCAGTCGATGCGTCTAAGTGCAGGTCGGCTACCCATGCCACATACTTACCCATTTCAGGCTTATAGCCTAAGTCGCCAAGCACAAACTCATACTGTGCCCAAGCCGTGTTCTTCGGATAGATCATCGCAAGCTCGGTGTAGGTGCTGAAGTCGTTAGGATCTTTCATCACACCAAAACCAAAGGTATATGTAGCACTTGAGGCTTTGTACCAGAACGATACATAGAGCGAAGCCATGTCGTTGACATTGATCTCAGGTGTAGCCAACACTGCTTGCTCTGCCGAGGTGGCTGTAGTCGTTGCGGGCATGTAAGTATATACATGCATCGAGTTGCGACCGTTCGGACGGACATAGCTCGTAGCCGTGACATTGCTGTTTTTATTGAACCTATATATACCCGGTATGTATGAAGTAGATGTGGTGGCGGGATTAACATTATATCCTGTCCAGCAATCAGGCAGTTTGGTTGTCTGGATAGAAGCGGTGGTATCAGGCAGGATCTCGAAGTCCATCAAGAAGCTCTTCGAAGGAGTGAGCGGCAAGCACAATGTCATTGCCGACACTGCCGACCATGAGCCCGTCTGAGGAGCATTCACCGGTTTGAGGTAGATATAATAGTAGTGCTGCGGTTGCAGACCGGTCACCTTATAGGTCGAACCGATAATGGTATCATTAGCCACAATCAACGACCCGCTAACCTTAGCCAAGGTGTCGGGATCGATAGCCTCTGAGGTTGCCACTATCACCCAGCCCGGGTCGGTGGCAACACCGTCCCATGCTACCTCTATCTCATCGCTGCCTATACCCTCAACCGTGTATGACAACGGCTTGCCATCAATCAGGTTCTCCAGCTCCAAGTCATCAATATAGATGGTGTTGGATATCGTACCGGTGGCACCCGTTGTGGGGTTAGTGGCACGAGGAGTCCACGGGTGAGCAGTCGTCAGAGCGATATACTGACCTGCCTGCGGTGTCCATGTGTCAAGCACTACGGTGTACTTGGTAATGGTAGTGGTCGGGACAGACACTCCCTTAAGCAGAGTGAAGGTAGTAGAGTCGGTCGGATCGGTCATGGCACCTATGTAGAGAGTATCCACATACACCGAAGATGCCTGCTCTGCCGCTGTCTGCGCTGAGCTGGCACGACCCCAGAACGACACTTTCAACTTCGACAGGTCGTCCATGTCTAACTTAGGCAACACTGCATAGCCGCAACGAGACGTGAGAGCGGTGGTAGCTCCCTGATAGTTGTACAGATACAGTGAGTACGAGCTCTCGTGAGCATAGCTCGTACCTGAATAGATATACGGGTAGTTGCCTGCTGCAACCTTGGTCCATCCTGCAGGAAGCGAATAGTCGGGCGCACCTGAGCCCCATTCCTCAAACTCCTCAAGATAAGGAAGCGGGAACGGAACAGGAACGGCTGCCGCGAACTTGATAGGTCCGGTCCAGAGACTGGTACCATCGTTATCTTTCTCGCGGTCGCAGACAGAACGAGCGTATGCATAATAAGTGCGACCCCACTTCAAATCGGTAACGGTATAGTTAGCGGACTTGAGGTTATACTCGCGAGCAACAACATGGTTCATGAACTTATCATTATCAAGGTTGTCATCGGACAGCACTTCGGAGGATACTACAACATCCCAAGTGTCCATACGCGGAGCTTTCCATGTGAGAGTGGCTTGTGTGGGAGTGATGTCAGAAGCCACGAACGAGCTCGGCATCACACATTCACCAAGATAACGGATCTCTACATCGTCGATGAGAGGATAGTCGTTGGTCGTCTTCGACTCATCTTCTACCCAACGCAGAACGATGAAATGGCCCTCACCCTGATAGCCTGCCAACGATGCTACACAACGCTGATAGGTAGCGGTGTTGTTCTGGAAAGCTTGTATAGGCTCGTAGGTCGAGAGGTCGGTAGGATCAACCATCACACCTACCTCTACGCGAGCATGAAACGAGGTAGAGTAAGCACGGAGCCAGAACTCCACCTCTAAGGTGTCCAAGCGAACAGCAGGCGGGAAAGCCACCCATGCGTCGCGGTGAGCAATCTTCGACAAGCACAGAACACCCTGACCACCGGCAGTATGATGGTAAGCGGCTGAGGTAGTCTTATAAGTATAAGGATACTCGGGGTCGGTCGAGAAGGTCTGAACACAATCGGCAAAAGTATAAGTGCTCAGGTTGTTGGGGTTCTGACGAGAGGTCTCACCCTCTTCTGGCTCGAAACCAAAGACCATCGGGATAGCTTTCTGGCACGGAACCTCCAACTTATATACGTTCGACCAGTCACCCTTGTTGGTGCCGTCAACAGCCTGTACATAGAGGAAATAAGTGGTGTTGGCTGCAATGTCAGGATAGCTCAGCTTCAGAGAGTTGGTTGTGGTCTCGTATGTCTTAACCACCTTCTCGGCATCAGCCTCACTCGGGTTATCAATAGCCTCAGATGCAAGAACAACATTATATTTAGGTACACCGGCGTTGTCCCAAGTGGCGCTATAATAAACCGAGTTGTTTTCGAACGCAGGCAGAGCCTTCACATTCTGAACCATGCCGACAGCCGGACGGACCTCGATGGTCATATCTTCGATATACAGCTTGTTAGGCTTGTCAAAATAGCTGACAAAAGCTACGAACTTTCCGCCCGAACGTGAGTCTGCGAGCGATACCACATGCTCTTCCCAAGTAGCATAACGCCATTGTGAGACAGTGTCGATAGGCTCAAAGGTCTCTAAGTCTAACGGGTCGGTCATCACACCAACGATGATCGAACGAGCGTAGTTGTTCATACAGCCGTAACCGCCCAGAGTCATGTAGAACTTAACCTGGCAGTCTTGGAGGTCGGCACCGGTCAACTCAGGTGTAGCCGCATAGACGTAGGTGTTCTCAGGGATAGCACCTGTGGTCGAGGTGTTATAGCTATTGTTATCTCCCGTGAACACGAGCGACGTACCTGAACGAACAATCTGGCGAGACTCAGCTGCCGAGAGGTTGACGTTGATATGCGGGTTGAAGTGGCCTGTATTAGACCTCATCGTCCACATAGGCAGGCGAACAATCTTACCGGGCTGCAATGGCATGTCGAAATTCTCAGTGTAAGGAATACGCTTCACATTCTTCATGTTGAAGGTGAGGCTTGCCCACTCTGAGTTCTCGCCGCCCTCGCAGATAGAACGCACATATATAGTGTAGGTCGTTCCACCCTCAAGGCCTTCTACGCGGTTAACCCAGTTCGAACCAAAAGGATAGCTCTTGGTCTGGTTGTAAACGACAAGCGAGCTATGGTCAATATCAACGGTATCGATATTGGCTTCCAGAGCCGAACCGGTCATCACAACAAACTGGAACTCAGTAGCGTCGTAGTTAGCGATCCACTGCAGGTCCACACCGCCGTCAACCATGTTGAACAACTCCAACTCGTGAGGAGTGGTACACTGAGGTTTAGAACGAACGATGATAGAGTCGAGCACTATACCACGACCCATGTTCTCGCTTCCTTCGAAAGCCAACTGATAAGTGGCATTGACCTGAGGAAGTTCAATCTCTTCGCGCACCCAACCGTTGATGGCTCTTGTGTACTCACGAAGCAAAGTCCATGCACGGTCCGACTCTTGATTGGTGCGATAATAAACACGCAGCGTATCAAAGTCAGCCGTCCATTTAGCCTGCGCATGAGAGAAACGCAAGATAGGCTGGTAGATGGTGCGAGCCACACCATCCTCTACCACCGACTCCAAGTTCATCACCGGAGTGATCAGACGAGTCTTGAAACCAAGAGTCTGATTGGTAGTATTACGCAGATAGGCACGACCCTGACCTGTATAAGCACCGGCGGGATACAACAAGTTGTCGCCCGACTCGGCCGACCACAGCACATCGCCTTGTACCGACTGCTGCGTCCAAGTCTGAGGTATGCCCGACTCAAAGCCCTCCGACAGAATGATGTCTTGAGCCTTGATGCCTACCGGCAACAGCAGAACTGCTGCCAGCAAAAAGAGATAAATCTTTTTCCATACTGTCTGTACTTTGGGCTGTTGGTTTTA
>CAMHOK010000059.1 GCA_946186735.1 uncultured Bacteroidales bacterium | reverse complement strand
AGAAGAAGAAACAAAAGAAGAGATACTCGGCCGGACCATTGAAGAAATAAAAGAACAAAGGCAAGATATAAAAGAAATCATAATCCCGTTCAAAATAGAAACGCAAGATGATGAAACTGTAAAACTAACCATACCTATCAAAGGAGACAAACAACAGTTGTTACAACTTGCGATGCAAAATGCTCAGCAACAGAAGAATAACGAAGAGAGAATAGAAGATAAGTTAAATCCGGATAGGAAGAGTCAGAGGATACTTAACTCATTGAAAGATAAACTCAAACTTGACACTTTACCATACCGCATCGAGAGCTTCGATAACTCCAACATTCAAGGAACCAACGCTGTTGCCGGCTGTGTAGTCTTCGAAAATGCTAAACCGAAAAAGTCGGATTATCGCAAATACATCATACAGACGGTTGTCGGACAAGACGATTATGCATCGATGCGTGAAATAATATATCGGAGGTACAAAAGAATAATGGAAGAAAAAGGTACATTTCCAGACCTTATCATCGCAGATGGAGGAATCGGTCAAATGCATGCAATAAAAGAGGTGTTAGACCATCAACTCAAAATCAACATACCTATTGCAGGACTCGTTAAAGACCAAAAACACCGCACAGCCAGCATGCTCTATGGCTTTCCCCCAAAAGAAATAGGTCTCAAGCCTACAGACGAACTCTTTCATTTCTTAACCCGCATTCAAGACGAAGTGCACCGCTTTGCTATCACCTTCCACAAACAAAAAAGAAGCAAGAGCCAAACGCACAGCGAACTCGACGAGATCAAAGGTATAGGCAAAACAACCCAACAAAAGCTCTTAAAGACATTCAAGAGCCTCAAACAAATTAGAAGTGCAAGCATAGACGAACTTGCTAAAGTAGTTGGAAAAAGCAGAGCAACAATCATTTACAACTATTTTAACGGTAAAATAAGTTGATGAGAATACAATATTTAAACCAAATCTTTATTAAGGGTCAAAATTATGAACAAAAAAACATACCAAGTAAGACAGAAAAACGGAGAACTGCAAATAACCGACAGTGAAGGCAAACAGATATCAGCAAGTCAACTCCTCAGCAAAGACAAAAAAGTGTATGCTTTTCGCGGGGAGATGGGTGCCGGCAAGACTACACTGATAACTCAGCTGTGCAAAGACCTCGGAGTGCAGGACACTGTCAACTCCCCAACCTTTGCCATTGTCAATGTCTATTCCGATAGTCAAGACAACTATATCTATCATTTCGATTGCTATCGACTACGAGACATACAAGAGGCATTAGATATGGGAGCTGCCGAATATATCTATTCCGACAACCTCTGTTTTATAGAGTGGCCGGAGATGATTGAGGCAATCTTACCCGAAGATACAGTGAATATCTATATCAGTAACAAAGGCGATTACAGAGAGCTTGTCGTAGAAGAATAATGACTAAAAAAACACAAATAAAGAAGACGTTAGCAGTAATAGGAACATTACTGCACTTTTCCTTATTCTCATTAGCAACAGAACATCCTGATACAATCATTGTCTCGCAAAAGTCAGAAGATACAGAAAATATCCTTCAAGTGTCAGCCGGTTGGCACCAACTTAAAGACACCTATCTCTCCTCACTGCCATATCACGGATATGAGATAAACATAGAGAACCAGTGGTGGAACAAATATCACACCGGCAATAATCTATATCATAATGGGCGTATAAGAGGAAAATACGCAAGCACCTCAAACAATAAATCAAATGCCATAAGTCTTATTGAGATAGAAGGCGGTTGGGGAACATATTATAAATACTCACATAACGGATTTAGTATAAACATCGGACCATACATGAATACTTATCTGAGTGCAAAGCAGATAGCCGCCAACTACAACAAACCGGCTAACGTTGACTTCGCCGTCGATATCAACGCACATCTGTTCGCCGACTATAAGTTCAAAGCCAAAAAGACAAGCTACCGCTTGCGCTATGAAGCACAAATAAACATTTTAGGAACAAATTTTGCCCCCGATTATTGGGAATCGTATTACGGTATAGATAGGAAGCTTCAGAAGAATTTCTTCTTCACATCGTGGGCAAACAAAGTGAACCTGAGCCACGGTCTTTACTTCGACTCGCAACTACTCCACTCTACTTGGAGAATAGGTTTCAGACATGAATACCGCTACCTACAACACCAATATCAAAAATACATAGAAAACAACATAAGTATTGTCGTTGGAACAGTATTAAACTATCAAGTAAACGGGAAAGTGAGGTTAACGGAATGAAAAACAAAACTCAAATATCAACAGCAATCTTGCTCTCAATAATAATCTGTCTTGGCAGCTGCCAAAACGAATTAAAAGAGCAAAAGACCGTCAGCAACATGGATGTTTTCTATGCGCTTTGGACTATCATCGATGAGAAATACTGCTATATAGAAGACAAAGGGATCGACTGGGACGGAATAAAAGAAGAGTACGAGCAGGAAGTAAGTAATATTGAGGAAGGTGACGAAATGAGTCTGTTTGACATCCTCAGCTCAATGCTCGGCCGGCTCAACGATGGGCATGTCAACCTCATCACGGCCTTCGATCAATCATCATCGTCAGGCTGGTATAGAAATTATCCGCTTAACTTTAACTCTACCCTACTCTACAACTACTACCTCCAGTCATACAGAACAGCCGGACCAATGGATTATACCATACTCAAAGAGAACATCGGTTATATCAGATATTCGAGTTTTCAATCATCCTTCTCTCAAGCAAATATATGGTATATCCTTCGAGAGTTTGAGAACACCGACGGCCTTATCATCGATCTTAGAAACAACACCGGCGGCTCAATAGAGACGGCACTGAGCTTAGCTGCACTCTTTTTCGACAACAATACCACCATCGGGTATATGCAACATAAGTTAGGTCCGGCTCACAACGACTTCTCTAAACTCGAACCTATCATACTCGAAGCACAATCGATGCCTTTTAAATGGAACAAAAGAGCTATCGTACTCAGCAACCGCTTATCTTATTCGGCAACCAACCTCTTTATGCTGGCAATGAGAAGTACTAACAGGGTACAGACCGTAGGAGGAAGAAGCGGAGGTGGGGGCGGTATTCCTTTGAGCTACGACCTGCCTAACGGGTGGATAGTAAGATTCTCGTCAGTCAGAATGACAGATCTACAAGGATTTAGTATCGAAGATGGTATAGAGCCCGACCATAGGGTAAATCTTGTTTCTAACAACAAAGACGACCTTATTGAATATGCCATCCAACAACTAAAACAACAATAGTTTGCAAATAAACAAGAAAATAAGTAATTTTGCAACTCAATCGAATAACCGAATAAACCAACTAAATAGCAAATAAAAAAACACAGATATATGAAAAAATCAATTTTAATCCTAACTATCGCCATGACAGTTATCTCATGTCAAAAGTCAACCGAGAGCCTATTCAACGGCTCCAACAACCCTTATGGTGCTCCTGCCTTCGATAAAATCAAGACCTCGGATTATCTGCCTGCTTTCAACCAAGCCATCAGCGCCTCGGAAAAAGAGATAGCAGATATCATCAACAACCCCGAAGAACCCACTTTTGAGAACACCATAGAAAAGCTTGACCGAAGCGGCAAACAACTCGACCAGGTGTCAGCTGTCTTCTTCAATATCCTTGAAGCTGACGGAAACGACGAACTGAACACTATTGCCGAGAAAATAAGTCCGCTCATCTCAGCTCACGAAGATGGCATCTTGCTCAACTCTGAGTTGTTTGAGAGAATAAAAGCAGTGTACGAACAAAGAGATGTGCTCGGACTTAATGCCGAGCAGATGCGTCTTCTGACCGAGACATACCGAACCTTTACTCTCAACGGTGCAAACCTCGACGACGAATCGAAAGAAAAACTCAAAGATATCAACCAAAAATTATCAGTCTTATCACTCAAGTTCGGACAGAATGTTCAAGAAGAAACTAATCGATATGAGTTGTTTATAACCGATGAACAGGAACTCAAAGGATTGCCCGAATGGGTTAAGCAATCGGCAAAAGAACTGGCCGCAGAAGCCGGCAGACAAAACGCTTATAAGTTCTACCCTACCCGCACCAGTTTCATACCCGTCCTTACTTATGCCGACAACAGAGAGCTCAGAAAAGAGCTACTCATGGCTTATACCACCAGAGGTAATCACGACAACGAGTACGACAACAAACAAATCATCAAACAAACACTTCAGCTCCGTCAAGAGAAAGCTCAACTCCTCGGTTTTGATACACCTGCCAACTATATCCTTGATAACACCATGGCACACAACTCTCAGACCGTTGACGCTTTCTTGCAGTCAGTATGGCAACCGGCTCTCGAAAAAGCTAAGAAAGAGGCTGCTGAACTACAACTCATGCTGCAGAAAGACTATCCCGGAGAACAACTCCAACCTTGGGATTGGTGGTATTATGCCGAGAAACTAAGAAAAATAAAATACGACTTAGACGAGGAACAACTCAAACCATATTTCAACCTCGATAACGTCAGAAAAGGTGCGTTCATGGTGGCAGAAAAACTATACGGACTCAAGTTCGAAAAACTTAGCGACATGCCCGTGTATAACAAAGATGTAGAGGTATTCAAAGTAACTAATGAAGATAATCAACTTGTTGGCATACTCTATACCGACTATTTCCCACGCGCCGGTAAGCGTCCGGGAGCATGGATGGAGAATATATGTCCACAATATATTGACGAGAACGGTATCGACCATCGTCCCATCATCATCAATGTAGGCAACTTCACCAAACCTACCGCCACTACTCCGTCGCTCCTTTCTATGGACGATGTAGAAACACTCTTCCATGAGTTCGGTCATGCCCTCCATGGCTTGCTTTCAAACACCACTTATAAGACTCTGTCGGGAACGAATGTGCCACGCGACTTCGTCGAACTGCCCTCACAATTTATGGAGAACTACTGCTACGAACCGGAAGTGATAAAGACCTACGCTATTCATTACCAAACAGGAGAGGTCATACCCGACTCACTTATCGCAAAGATCAACGCAGCAGCTAAGTTCAATCAGGGATTTGTCAAGACTGAACTACTCTCTGCTTCTATCCTCGATATGGATTATCATGAACTGAAGAGTGTCGATAATCTCAACGTCAACGAGTTCGAACAAACAAGTATGGAAAAGATGGGTATGATACCGCAAATCATTGTGCGCTATCGCTCTACTTTCTTCAACCATATCTTCATGACCGGATACGAGGCAGGCTACTATAGCTACACATGGTCAGCAGTGCTCGACTCCGACGCTTTCTATGCATTCAAAGAAACAGGAGACATCTTCAATCCTCAAGTTGCACAGAAGTTCAAACACATGTTACAGCAAGGAGGTACTAAAGATGCACAAGAACTCTATAACGAGTTCAGAGGCAAACCAGCTGATCCTAAATATCTGCTTATCAAGACAGGGTTGATAGAGTAGGGAACAAAGAACAAGGAACAAGGAACAAAGAATAAGGAACAAAGAGTAAAGACTATTTTGAGATATTTTATCACACATATAACTGAGGTTAAGTTACCAATGGCAATAATGCTGTTGGTAATATGCCTTGTCGGGTGGATTCCAAATCTTATAGATAACACTCTTTTTTCTTCAATATGTCTGCTACTCACTATTGTTAATTCGGTGCTTTTAACTCAGGTATGTTATTCAGCCAATATTAGCCGCTCACGCTCATTATTACCAATTGTTATCTACCTATTGCTCTTCAGTATGATAGAATGGGTACAAACAGAATGGAAAGCGCAAATAGTGATAGCAGCAGTTTTTGTTGTAGCCATCATTTTACAGAAGACTTATAGACACGAAAAAGCTGTTGAACAATCGTTTCTCACAACACTTATTCTTCTGGCTGCATCTATACTTATTCCTGATTTGATTTTCTTTATACCATTCCTATGGCTTTGCTTCCTCTTTCAACAATCAATGAACTTGAAAGTATGGTTATCATCAATTAACGCCATTGTTCTTGTAGCTATATATGTAACGTTGATGTATCTTTTTAACTATGATAATTTAATACCATATACCTTTAATGACTTAACCGATCGCACTTTTATTCTCAGTAACATTTCTAACTTTACCGACAAATATCCAATATCTATAATCTACTTGGAAGTGCTGAGCCTTATTTTAATAGGTTTGTCTGTTATAAACCTGAATAGACAGAATATAAGTGTACAATCATTCGTCATTATATTTATCATACTGCTCATACCTGCTCTCGTGTTGTCATTATGGTCAATCAACGGTTTTTATTCATCTGCTTATCTGCTTTTTGTTTCACTAAGCGCATTGTGCGCCTACTATTTCCAGAACGATGCTTCTCTGGCTAAAGGAATAATATTCATTGTTACCGTCTTGAGTTTGATAGGCACAAGAATATGGTTTTATATATTTTAGCTGAGCGGTGTAATGTTTTAATAAAGCAAACTTAGAAAACTACAAAATATGAAAAAAATTAGTATTGTATTTATTCTGATGGTATTAAGTACGGCTATTTTTGCACAAGAAGCCCGAAATATTTTCTTTGATACTCCTAAAAAAGAGAAAGAGAAATATGTGTTCACCACTTCATGGAGAATAGTTGCCTCTTATGTACAAGACTGGCAAAAAAGTAATTCCACCTACCCCGACACCTATCTCCATGGCGGTAAGATAGGTGCTTTGGTTGACTTCAGTCTGCCTTATCACATGTCACTCCAGACCGGTGTCAACTATGCTCTGACAGGCAACTACAACAACCAACACTGGCGCTCTATCAGTGCTGAGACAACTCAAGAGGAATATATCCACCATCAGTTGCTCAAACATACTCTTGAGATACCTGTTCATCTGTATTATAATCAACAACTGTGGAAGCAACTCCGACTATTCTTCCTCACCGGACCTAATTTTCAGATTGGCTTGGCTTATTCCGATAACATAACCAACAACCTCTCTGATGGTGCTAAAAATTGGCTTGAAAAGAACGGTTTGTTTACTGAAAAATACGATAAATATAAAGAAAAAGAACTCTATCGGTTCAATTTTCAATGGACAGTAGGTGGAGGATTAGAATGGGATAAATATCGTATCTTCGGAACATACAATTTCGGACTTAACAACCTTGTAAACAACTATCCTCATAACTCTACTTCTTTCTCAGCACAGATGAGAGAATGGAGTTGGTCGGCAGGTTTTGCTATATGCTTGTAAAAACAGATGCTATCATATTACATTTGCAAAAGTATAAAGACAATACTTCTATTCTACATGCTTTTACCAACGACTACGGACGAATCAATTTTATTGCCTATGGAGTAGGCGGAAAAAAAGGTAAAATTCCAAATGCATACTTCATACCCCTTAACAGAGCAGAATGTGTATTTAACTATAACAGTACAAAGACTATACAACAACTCAAAGAAATAAATATCAAACACTATAATAATATAGAAAGTGATATTTATAAATCATCCGTATCGTTGTTTATAGCCGAAGTGTTATATAACATACTTATCCATCCGCAACCTGATAATAGGCTCTATCTGTTTATAGAAAATATAATAGATGAATTAAATAAAAGTCAGTATATTAGCAATCTAAATATATATTTTCTGCTTCATCTGGCCGATTATTTAGGTATCACTCCTGATATCTACGAACAAGACTCACTTTTCAACCTCACTTCATCCGACACTTTTATATCCGATAGCATCTATTACCTCACAACACAAGAGATACATTTTCTCAGACATATATACGACAACTATCAGATAAACGAAATAAACCGACAAGAGCGACAAACTCTCATCAATAAACTGTGTATTTACTTTGAAAATCAGATTGATTTCTTTAAGCGACCTAAGTCAATAGATATCCTTCGACAAATGTTTGACTGAACAGTTTTACTTCTTGAAAGTAAAAAATTTCTGAGCAAGGAAACTGATAAGAATAGTAAAGAGCGAGATGATGATGTTTGAAGGAGTGGGGTATATACCTAACACATCTACCAGCAGTTTCAGACCAAAATAATTGATGGCAAGATTAAGTCCTACTACTGATATATATCTCACAAACTGGGTTGGAGTAGAAAGAGATGATTGAGTAAAAGTAATGTATTTGTTTAAGAGAAAACCTGTAATGGTAGTAATAGGGAAAACAATACATTTTGTGGCTATATGAGACGAAATGACAACAAAACCTAAGTTAAGCATTTCGTGCCTAAGAATAAAATTGTAAATAAAGAAATATAAAACCCAATCAAAAACTAAGTTACCACCCCCGCAAAAAGCATATCTGAATATATCCTTAGGGATGTATTTCTCAAAGGGATGATATAAAAAATCGATGATAGAGTTTAATATTTTCAATATTTTTTGCATCTTTCGATAAAAAATAGTACTTTTGCACTTCGTAGTTGAAATCCGACTGCAAAGTTAATAAATAATTATCACACTGAAAAATTATGGACGACTATCACCAACAGAATGCAGCAAGTAAGACCAAAGAAATCTCTTGGGCAGCATTTCCTAAAAGATTTGAATGTCGCCCGTCAAATATCAGAGAGTCTTATCCTATCCTCTGACAATATGCCTGTGCTCGAAATAGGTCCGGGCATGGGTGTGCTTACGCAATTTCTTTTAGAAAACAAAAACATAAGTCTGACAGCTATCGAATTAGATAGAGAGTCGGTTATATATCTCAAACAACACTATCCTCAGCTGCATCTCATAGAGGGCGATTTTCTTAAATTTAATCTCGATATTCTTTATCCTCAAAATCAGACGTTCTGTGTCATAGGTAATTATCCGTATAACATATCATCACAGATATTCTTCAAAGTTCTTGAATATAAAGATAGAATACCTTGCTGCTCCGGAATGATTCAGAAAGAAGTAGCTGAGCGGCTTGCTGCCAAACCCGGAAACAAAGCCTACGGAATACTCAGTGTTCTTCTGCAGGCTTATTATGATATAGAATATTTATTTACAGTCAACGAGAATGTATTTGACCCGCCTCCTAAGGTCAAATCGGCGGTTGTTCGCTTTACAAGAAACAATACCAAAGCGCTTGATTGCGACGAGGTATTGTTCAAACAAGTAGTGAAAACCGCCTTTAATCAACGCCGAAAACAGATGCGTAACTCGCTTCAACCTCTGCTCGGAAAAGCTAACCCGGTGTTAGAACAACCTATCTTCAAACTCCGACCCGAGCAATTATCGGTAAAACAATTCGTTGAATTAACTAACTTAGTAAATCAAAATATACTATGTCAGAGCTCAGAATATTCTACAAAGAAAACGAAAAAATAAAGATAAGCAAGAACATAGATATCCTTGAAGATATTGATAAAAGAAGTATTGTATGGATCGACCTTTTAGATGTTAAAGAGGATATTGAGTCAGAGCTTGAACAGTTTCTTAAAATCGACATCCAAGAAGATGAAGAGATGGAAGAAATTGAGATGTCAAGTCGATATATGCAGACCGATGATTCCATCGTTGCAAACTCCAACTTCTTGCAACGAGACTTTGAGGTTGAACCTGTTAACTTTATTCTTAAAAACGGTATCTTGGTAACAGTTAGAGATGCCGAACTCGATTCCTTTAATGAGACAGTGAAGAAAATGTTCGTTAATAACCGTAATTTCCCTACAGGTTATCACGTTCTTGTGGCATTGTTTGAGACTCGTGTTGAAAAAGATGCTGACATGATTGAGGACACCACCGACCTTATAACCAATCTGTCAAGCGTCATCAATAAAGCAAGCGACCACCTCGATGAGAATGTACTTATACAAATAAAGGACTTACAGGAAAAAGTTACGGTTATCCGACAAAACATAATGGATAAACAACGAGTTATATCTAATATAATGAAATGTAACTTCTTCCCTATCGAACTACAGCCTCGACTCACAATGATCATCAAAGATATCAACTCTCTTTTTGAATATACTCGGTTTGGTTTCGACCGACTCGACTACCTCCAAGATACCTTCCTTGGTCTTGTAAACATAGAGCAAAATAAGATAATCAAGATATTTACAGTGGTTAATATCGTTTTCCTGCCACCAACACTCATTGCTTCTATGTACGGAATGAACTTCGATATTATGCCTGAACTCAAATGGGCATACGGCTACCCGTTTGCTATATGCCTCATGGTAGTATTCACTCTTATCGTACTGCTTATCTTCCGACTTAAGAAATGGTTATAGCAGTTTTCAACAATATGTGTAAAAATAAAGTTAAAAACTCTTTGAAACATTTTTAAAACTCAAAACAATAAAACTCATTTAACAAAAAGTAATAAGTAAATAACATTGTAAAGAAATTTAGAATAAGTGAGTTAAGTTAGTTATTAACATTTTCAACACATAATAAATACCAAAGATTTTTAGAAAAACTAATTAATATAATAAACCGTTATGAACTCTAATGATACTTTTTATATTGAACAAATCAATAAGTTGAGGAAAGAAAAGAATGCCGTTATTATGGCTCACTATTATCAGATTCCTCAGATCCAGGATATTGCTGATTTTATAGGCGATTCTTTAGCTCTTGCTCAGAAGGCTAAACAGACTGATGCTGATATAATAGTTCTTTGCGGTGTACATTTTATGGGTGAAACGGCAAAAATCATTTGTCCTAAAAAGAAAGTGCTCATTCCTGACCTTAATGCCGGCTGCTCTCTTGCCGATAGTTGCAGTGCACAAGACTTGAAGTTATTCAAACAACAGAACCCTGAATACAAAATAATAAGTTATGTTAATACATCAGCTGAGGTCAAAGCACTCACAGATGTTTGTGTAACCTCTTCTAATGCCTTAAAAATCGTTCAAAAGTTCAGTGATGATGAAAAGCTTCTTTTCGGTCCTGACTTCAATTTAGGCAACTATATAAATTCAATAACCTGCAAACAGATGAAGCTATGGAACGGAGCGTGTCATGTTCATTCCAGATTCTCGGTAGATGAACTCATTAAACTGAAAAAACAATATCCTCAAGCAAAAGTATTAGCTCATCCCGAATGTAAAAGTGTTATTTTAAAACTTGCTGATGTTGTAGGCTCAACACAAGCCTTGCTTGAGTATGCAAAAAAGTCAGAAGAACTTACCTTTATTGTAGCTACTGAGAGCGGCATACTTCATAAGATGCAGCAGGAATGTAAAGATAAAAATTTCATTCCCGTTCCACCGGAAGCTACCGAGATGGAGGTTGATGGCAAACTCACGCCTTGCTCATGCAATGAGTGTGAATATATGCGTATGAACACGCTTGAGAAACTCTATAAGTGTCTTAGAGACGAAACCAACGAGATAATAGTTGACGAAGAGATAGCCGCCAAAGCGGTTTCATGCATTGAGAAAATGCTTCAGATGAGTGTTGAATAAAGAATAAGATTATTCTGCTTTTTCTTCAAGGATATTTTCAATTGTTTTATCTAAATCCACTAATTGATTCTGGCAAAAGACAATAAGTTTTTTTGCTTCTTTTGCTTTTTCAACAAAAACATCCATAGATAAAGCATCATTCTGTTCAATCTCAGAGATGATTGAATTTAGTTTTTCTATTGCTTGGTCGTAAGTCATTATATTGATATTTTTATTGGTCCCAACCTATACCCTTATATTTATTAAGATCCCATTCTTCTTCAACTTCATTGAGATAGATAGTGGTAGGTTCTTCTTTCTCTTCTTGTTGTTCTTCTTTTTCTATAATCTTAACATCGATGGGTTTATGTGATATTTCTATTACCTGGTTATTATCTTTCTGCAGTTCTTCCCATAAGCAGTCTTTAAG
>CAMHOK010000058.1 GCA_946186735.1 uncultured Bacteroidales bacterium | reverse complement strand
GCATGATTCATAATCATGAGGTCCCCAGTTCAATCCTGGGTCCCGCTACGAAAAAGAGCCAAAGATAATCTTTGGCTCTTTTTGTTGTTTGTCAGTCTTTCAACTCCGTCTTTCACGCGTATTCCTTGGCTGCGTGTAACTCTCTTAGAAGCACAGGCTAAAGAGTTGGTAGGTGCCTGTTGCCAGAGCCCATGCGACCAGGGTGGAGTAGGTGAGGGAGAACCACATCCAACCTTTGCCTATCTCTTTGCGTATGGTAGCCAGCGTGGAGATGCAAGGGAAATACAGGAGCACGAAGATCATCATACACAGAGCACTCAGCGGAGTGAACAGCGGCTTTCCTTCGGCGTTGCTAAGACTTGTGAGTCGCTCGGCAAGCGGTTTGATGTCCTCTTGCTCTTCCACTTCCGTGATGTTCTGCTCTGTCCCGTAAAGCACAGCCATCGACGAGGCTATCACCTCTTTGGCGGCACAACCGGCTACCAGACTGATACCGGCTCGCCATTCCAGTCCCATAGGTGTGAACACGGGCTCGATAGCGTGACCTATCATACCGAGGTATGAGTCTTCTAACTGTGTTGCTTCGACTGTGCTCACCGGAGCATCTGATGTGGTCAGTGCCTGTCCTGTCTCCATGGTCTTCTGCTCATGGCGCGGGAAATAGCCTAAAGCCCAGATGATGATGGATGCCAACAGCACGATGGTGCTCACTCTCTCTAACCACTCTTTGGCCTTGTCCCACATGTGAATGAGAGCATTACGCATGGTTGGTACACGGTATGGGGGCAGCTCCATCACGAAGGGATTATCTTGTTTCTTGAAGTGTATCTTGCTTAGTATGAGCGAAGTGAAAATAGCCATGACGAGTCCGAGCATATAGATGCCGAGCAGTACGATGGCTTGATGGTGCGGGAAGAAAGCTGCTACTAACAGCAGATAGACCGGCAGTCGTGCGGAGCATGATATGAACGGCACGGTGATGACGGTGAGTATGCGGTCGCGCGGGTTCTCCAAGGTGCGAGCGGCCAAGACGGCGGGTACTGAGCAACCAAAGCCGATGATATATGGTATGAACGACTTACCGTGCAGTCCCATGCGGTGCATGAGTTTGTCCATGATGAAGGCCGCGCGCGCCATATAGCCCGTGTCTTCGAGTATGGAGATGAAGAAGAAGAGCAGGAGTATCTGCGGCACGAACACGAGTACGGCTCCCATACCTGCTATCACTCCGTCAACTAAGAGGTCGGTGAGCATACCGGCAGGCATCACTCCTCTCACCCAATGACCCAAAGCGTCCATGCCCGTCTCTATCCATTGTTGCGGGTAGGCGCCGAGAACGAATGTGATCTCGAACATGAGGAACATAAAGATAAAGAGAATAGGGAAGCCTGCCCAGCGGTTGGTTAGCACTTTATCAAGGGCATAGCCCATGTCCGACTTCTGCTGTTTGGTGTTTGGAGTGAAGGTCTCGCTCAGAGCTCCGCGGATGAAGCCGTATCTCATGTCTGACACCACGGAGGTGATATCTTCGTCATACTCTTTCTCGAACAGGTCGCGATAGTGGTCGGCTACGCGAAGGATATCGGCGTAGTTCTTTAGGTCGGCAATTTGGCTGAGTGTGGTCTTGTCGTGCTCAATGAGTTTGAGAGCAAGATAGCGGGGATGGAAGAGGTCGCGTATCTCTTCGTTGCTGTTCAACAGACTCTTTATCTCGTTGATAGCCGCTTCCATCTGCTTGCCGTAGTTGATGTGAATATGTCGGGTGATGTTGCTCTTCTTCTCTTGGTTAGGCTCAAGTGATACGCTGTTCTCATACACTTGCACTATAGCTTCGAGCACATTGTCTATACCCCATCCGTTGCGTGCTACGACGGGCACGATAGGAAAGCCGAGGAGCCGGGAGAGAGCCTGATGGTCTAACTTATCGCCTGAGCGTTCTAACTCATCGTACATGTTGAGTGCCATCACCATCGACTGATTGCGGTCGATGAGTTGAGTGGTGAGATACAGGTTACGCTCCAGATTGCCGGCATTGACGATATTGAGTATGACATCCACCTCGTGGTTATCGAGGAAGTCGCGTACATAAAGCTCCTCAGGTGAATATTCGGTGAGCGAGTAGGTGCCGGGCAGGTCCACGAGGTTGATGGTATAACCTCTGTGGTAGAAGGTGCCTATCTTCGAATCGACTGTTACGCCTGAGTAGTTGCCCACTTTCTCTCGCATACCTGTGGCGTAGTTGAAGAAGGAGGTCTTACCGCAGTTGGGGTTGCCCACCAAGGCAACGGTTATCTCGTGTCCTAACTTCTCCACCTCTTGTCTGACATGTTCTTCGATGGTGCCGTGGAAATCTTTCTCGATATCGGCGTGGGCTTCTCGCGACAAGGAAACGACATCTATCTTCCTTGCTTCGGCATGTCTGAGCGACACATGTGTTCCCATTATCTCGTACTCGACGGGGTCGCGAAGGGGTGCGTTCTTGAGCACCGACACCGTTTCGCCGCGCACAAAGCCGAGCTCAAGAATACGATGACGAAAGCCGCCATGACCATGTACTTTGACTATCATACATCTCTCGCCTGTGGGTATCTGGGCAAGAGTGAGAGGACGTTCGTCCTGATGTTCGTCGGTTGATATGTGATTATCGGTATCCATCGTGAGAGATTTTTAACAATGAGATGGTTTGAGAAAACACCCCGCAACAAAGTCGTAAGAACTCTTGTTGCGGGATAGTATTGGCTTTGTAATTTCGGGTGCAAAGTTACTATGTCTCGGGGAAGTGTGAAATCCCTATTTATAGTTATTTTTCTTTGTCGTATGGTTAATTATTGTCGGTTATCCGGCTTACGGCTATGTTATATGCTTGCTCGTACTTATCGAAGAACTCATTCCATGTGGCTGTCAGTGCCAATCGCTGTGCCGTGTCGCGCAACTGTTCGCGTTCCATATAATTAAGCGAGTTGTAGCGGAGCAGTATGCGGGCGATAGAGTCAATCACCTCATCGGTGTTGGAATCGGTGCGGTGAATGACGCTCACGGGTTTGATACCGGTCAGATAGTCGGTGTTGTTCTTTTGTGCTCTTGCCCATAGTCCGAAGCCGCTCAGATCGGTGGTGACGGTGGGTACATGGAAAGCGATGCTCTCGTGCGGGGTGTAGCCCCAGGGCTCATAATAAGAGGGGAAGATGGTCATGTCCATACCGATGAGCAGGTCGTAATAACTCATGCCGAACATCTCATCGTTGCCGTTAAGATAATACGGGCAGAACACGACCGTAGTGCCGTCCTGATAGCAGCGGACAGCTTGTTCAAGATAAGGAACCATCACAAAAGCAACGACAGGCGGGGTGTTGTCGGGATGATTGAGTATGCTATATCGTTTGATGGCATTGAGGAAGACATCTATACCTTTGTTCTTCCACTCCAGTCTGCCGGAGATGCAGCAGATAAGGCTGTCGTCGGCGAGTGTCTTTCCCGACTTTTGTTGTGCCACTCGTAGCAGTTCTTGTCGAGCTTGTCGGCGCGAATAAGCAAAAGCACTACCTTTGGGTACGAACGACATCTCGAACCCGTTCTCCGTCACTATATCCACGGGTTTGTCGAGCAGTTGTGCACACTCGCGAGCTGTCAGGTCAGACACGGTGGTGAAGCAGTGTGCATAATGTGCGGCGGCGCGTTCTACCGAGTGTTTAGACACCATGCCCAACTCCTGAGCCATCTGGTTTCCGTTGTAGTGCTCGAAATAGTCGTACAGCGGCTTGCCGTTGCTTGCTATGGAGCGACCTATGCCGGTAGCATGAGTGGTGAACACCGTGGCTATCTGAGGACAATGCAGACGCAGGTAGAACAAGGCGAAAGCCGTTTGCCATTCATGGCAGTGAGCTACAACATGCTCATGATTCTGCTCTTTGAGGTGATCGAAGAGTGAATGCATCACTTCGCCCACAGCGTAAGCAAACAGGCAGCTGTCGTCATAATCGCCATAGGCAGCGTGCGACTGCACACCAAACGACTGCCACATCTGACCATAGATCTCGTTTTTCTTGTCCCACAGGTGTTCGTAACGAACAAGGATGGCTATAGGTCTGCCCGGGATGAGCCAGCGTCCCACTCGCACACTCAAGCCCGAGGCTGAGGCACTCTTACGCCAAGACTTAAGCAGAGACGGCTGCTCCTTGAAAAAGATATCGGACTGTTCGCCAAGGTCAGGTCCAAAGAAATATACTTCGTGATGCTGAAGTTGGTAAGATGTTTTGGTTGATAAAACGGTGTAGATGCCTCCTACGCGGTTGCATACTTCCCATGAGGTCTCAAAAATCAACATTTGTTTGTGTGTTTTGTTTATCAAATCTGTCGGCTGTCGTAAATCAATGCCGTTACGCCTTGTATATGGTTGAGCATCTGAGGCTCAGTTGTGATGGTGTTCTGCTGGTTGTGGACCAGTGGTACAGAGTAGCACCCTTGGTCGTTGGCGAAGTAGAGTGTGCCTATGCCGAGAGCCAAAGAGATGGTGTTGACTTGCTCACCCTCCCATGTGACGGGGTTGGAGCCGTCAATATTGGTGATGGTGAGCTTGCCGTTGCTGACGATATATATCTTCTGTGCCGTCGGATCGACAGCTATTTGGTCGATAGCCTGCTCATGTCGGTAGATGAGCACAGGTGTCTGACTCTCGCTCGCGTTGCTCGGGATAAGGCAATATGCCACGCTGTCAGTAGAAGAGTAGATGAGGCGCTGATTGTAGCGGAAGAAATTGCCGGCAAAAAGGTGCGGAGAGTTCAGTGTTACCAGTGAGTTGGAGATGTTCTGCTCACTCTGCCCTTTGATGGTGGGATCAACCACGAAGATCCGGTTTTTCCCGGAGGTCCAATACAGCTGTCGGTCCCACACTTGTCCGCGGCTCAGTTTGATGCTGCCGCTGACCACGGGAACGAGATGATAGTTATGAGGGGCAGTGTCGTAGTCAAGACTATAGAGCGATTGGCCATTGCCCTCAAGGAAAATAAGAAGGGTGGAGTCGGCAAAGTCAAACATGCTTACTTTGCCATCGGCCGGTGTGTTGATGTCGCTCCAGTGAACCACTTGTTCTGCATCGGCCTGACCGATGTCGAAGAGAGGGTATCGGTATATATCTTTCAGCCGAGAGTCTTCGGAGGTGGCTATATACAGTCCGTGTGCAGGACGGCGGTAGATAGTGAACTCTTTCTTTACATCGTAGGGCTTACCATCGAAGACAAGATGCATGGTGATACTAACAGTGGTGTCATGACGATTGAAATAAACGACAGGAGCCACGGTCTTTTTGT
This sequence comes from uncultured Bacteroidales bacterium, assembly GCA_946186735.1. GTDB lineage: Bacteria > Bacteroidota > Bacteroidia > Bacteroidales > Paludibacteraceae > Colicola. The sequence goes on along the minus strand of CAMHOK010000058.1, from coordinate 6,703 downwards.
CGCCATAGACAAAAACGGCGCAGTCGGGCAGCTCCCATTCATAGCTCACTTGTTTGTTGTAAGGATTATAGACGAGCGGACTGAGCGTCACCTCTTCCATATAAAGGACACTGTCGGACGACAACTCGAACGATGGGATGGTGTCATAAATAACCACCTCCTTGCTTACTCGCTTCCATTTGACCGAATCGACCATGAGAGTGACGGTGTATGTACCGGCTTTCTTGTATGTCTTGCTCGCATTGCGCAGAGTGGAGAAGGTGCCGTCTCCAAAGGTCCATGTCCACTTATCTCCCTTGTCGGTGAGGTTAGTGAAGACCACTGATTCGCCGGCTTTGGGCGCAGCGGGTGAGTAAGAGAAGTCGATGCCCTTGTTGGTGCAACTAAGGAAGCAAAGCATAAATAGCATTGAGAAGACTATCTTCTGTTTCATAATCATTTATGTTTATCCAATGTATATCTTTTTGTGCTCTGAGCCATGTCAGTTGTCTCTTGGCATAGCGTCTGCTGTTCTGTTTGATCATCTCGATGGCTTGTGGGGTGGTCCATCTGCCCGTCTTTACCTGCATGAGTTCTCTATAGCCCATGGTGTTGAGGCTGTTGGGCAGTTGGCTGAGGTCATTGTAAGGAGCTAACACTCGCTCGGCTTCTTCTAAGAGTCCTTGTCCGATCATGTGGTCCACTCTTTGGTTGATGCGCGAATAGAGCTCTTCTCGGTCGCGGTTGAGAGCCACTCTAAGGATGTTGAAAGGGCGCTCTTTGCGGCTCTGAGTACGCAACGATGAATATTGTTGTCCGCTCTCAAGGCATACCTCCAAGGCATGACACACGCGTTGCGGGTTGTTGAGGTCAACGATGTGATAGTAGTCGGGGTCGAGCTCAAGAAGCATGTCTTGCAAGTGCTTCAATCCTTTTGTCTGTAACATCGATTGTACCTGTTCTCGTGTCTGAGCTTTTATTGTGGGCAGCCGGTCTAATCCGTTACATACGGCATTTACATAAAGCATACTACCGCCGGATAGAACGACCACCTTGTGTGTCTTGAACAATTCGCTGAGCAGGCTGATGACATCTGCCTCGTATAGTCCGGCGTTGTAGTTGTCGCTCAGTGTGTGTGTGCCTACAAAATAATGCCGCACTCTTTCTTGCTGTTCTTTGGTCGGCGCCGCCGTACCTATGGGCAACTCTCTGTATATCTGCCGAGAGTCGGCATTAACAATAGGGCAGCCAAGATGCTCGGCTAATCGGAGCGTAACCTCTGTTTTGCCTACTCCTGTGGGACCTTCTATGACGAGCAAGACGGGCATAGATGAAGAGCTCTTGCAGTCAATCAGAACAGAGAGGAGTTGTCGAAACTAAGGTCTCCGAACCCTTCGGGGTCCAGCTCGTCGAGGTCGTATTCGTTAGAGCCGTAGAACTCATCATCATCGCCCAAACCCAGGTCGTCGTTATTCTTACCTTTAGAAGGATTGATGCCTGCCATCATGTCTTCGGTCTTGAGTTGCTTGGGAGCCTTACCCTCACTGACAACACACTCAATACCATCGCGCGACTGACCGGGGATGATCTTGGTGAGCTTACCCATGAAACAACGGTCGAACATCGGATCGAAGATATAGATGAGCTTCTGTCCCTCGTCTTCAAGCAGATCTTCAAGGTGAGTATCAGACATAATCATGTTGTCGTACTCAAACGATGATTCCATCTCAGTTAAGGTTATCTCTTGCTCTTTCTCCCAGCTCTGGTTACAGATAAAGAAAGAGGTCATCTGATCATCGGGGTAAGAGCATGAGGCGAGTATGGCCTTGTGCAAATCCAGAAAAGTGGCATAAGAGTCACATTCGAAGACGCGTTTGAAATTATCTTTCTCGTCAGAGAGAAAAGTAATGCGGTATAACATAAGATATAGGTTTTGTGGTTAATGGTTCTTTACTTTTTTGTCCATGAGTGTGCAAAGATACAAAACTTTTCTAACATATTAGCGATATTGATTAAATTTTTGTATCTTTGCATTGTGCTTTGCTCATAATATCAACAAATAATCAATAATCATGAAGACAGTTCTTATTACAGGTGCCACCTCCGGTATAGGTCTGGCCTGTGCCCATCGTTTTGCTTCAGGCGGTTATCGTATCCTTCTCAATGGCAGGGATGCGACAAGACTCGGTGTTGTTGCTCAGTCGCTCAGGGAAGAGGGTGCTGAGGTCATGCCTCTTTGTTTTGATGTGCGCGATCGCGACAAAGCCGTGTCGATTATCTCTTCATTGCCTGACGAATGGAAAGTGATTGATGTGCTCATCAACAATGCCGGTTTGGCTTTAGGTTTAGACAAGGAGTATGAGGGTCGTTTTGATGATTGGGACACCATGATTGACACCAATATCCGCGGGCTGCTCACCATGACTCGTCTTGTCGTTCCGCTTATGGTGGAGCGTGGAGAGGGTCATATCATCAATATCGGTTCGGTGGCAGGCGATGCTGCTTATGCCAATGGCAATGTCTATTGTGCCACCAAGGCTGCCGTCAAAGCGTTGAGCGATGGTCTGCGTATCGACCTTGCCCACACACCTCTGCGCGTTACCAACCTCAAGCCCGGACTGGTGGAGACCAACTTCTCTGTCACCCGTTTTCATGGCGACAAGCACAGGGCTGACAATGTGTATAAAGGTATTGAGCCGTTGCGTGGAGAAGATATCGCCGATGTTGCTTTCTATGCTGCTGAGGCGCCCAAGCATGTGCAGATAGCCGAGGTGCTCATCCTTGCTACTCATCAGGCTTCAGGCTCTGTCATCTCAAGGGCTGAGTCTTGAGCGGCAGCCGACTGAGCTGCGTGTGCTCGACGGAACTGCCGGAGCTGAACCATGAGCATTATAAGAGCAGTGATGGCAGAGAGGAGGTCGGAAACGGGGAGCGACGCCCACACACCGTTGACAGAGAATAGGAGCGGAAGAGTGAGCGTGAGAGGAATGAGATAGAGTACTTGACGCGTCAGGCTGAGGAAGATAGCCTTGCCTGCCATACCTATAGAGGTGAAGAAGTTGCCGGTAACCATCTGGAAGCCTGTGCAGAAAAAGACGCACAGCACTATGCGCATGGCAGGAACAGACATGTCGATGAGAGCCCGGTCGTGTGTGAACAGCTCGACTAACATCGTCGGGCACAACTCAGCAAGAAGGAAGACCAGAGTGGTAACTACCGTAGCCCAGATGGCGGTCAGTCGGAAGACAGAGAGCATACGGTCGTATTTTTTTGCTCCGTAGTTGTAGCCCGCTATCGGTTGCATGCCTTGGTTGAGTCCCATCACTATCATAGCAAAGACGAAGGTGACGCGGTTGATAACGCCATACGCAGCTATCGCCATATCGCCACCGTACGACTTGAGTTGGTTGTTGATGATGATGACAACCACGCTATGTGCAATGTTCATCAGGAAAGGTGACAGACCGATAGCCAGTGAGTCGAGCACGATGGTCTTGTCTAATCGCCACATACCGCGATGGAAATGCAGCAGCTCTTTGGGGTTGAGGAAGATGGTGAGTTGCCATACGACAGCCACTGCTTGTGAAATCATCGTGGCTATGGCAGCACCGCGCACTCCCATCTTCAGACCGAAGATGAAGATAGGGTCGAGTATGATGTTGGTGGTGACGGCAACGATGGTGGCTATCATCGAGCTGCGAGGATGGCCTGAGGAGCGCAACACATTGTTGAGTCCGAAATAGATATGCGTCATCACATTACATACTAAGATAGGCACCATATAGTCGTGTGCATATCTCAGGGTGTCGTCGCTGGCTCCGAAGAGTCGGAGGATAGGATCGAGGAAGATGAGTCCGATGATAGTGACGATAGCGCTGAGTAGGATGTTGAGCACTATCACATTACCTAACACTCGTCGAGCCGACTCATAGTCTTTCTGACCCAGTTTGATTGCCACCAGAGTGCTGGCACCTACTCCCACCATACTGCCGAAGGCGGCACATATATCCATGAAAGGCTTAGCCACCGTCAGTCCCGACAGAGCCAACGCTCCTACACCATGACCGATGAACACGGAGTCCACTATATTGTATAGTGAGGACGCCGTCATCGCTATGATGGCAGGTAAGGCATACTGACGAAGCAACTGACCGATAGGGGCAGTGCCTAAGGTGAGAGTATCGGTTACATTCTTGGGCATGACTATTTCTCAAACATGTGGTCTATTTTTGTTGCAAGGTCCAAGTAGAACTGAGCGGCAGGATGTCCTTCTTGCATGACGATAGGCAACCCGTCGTCGCCAGACTGACGGATAGACTCTACCAGAGGTATCTGAGCCAACAGCTCGACACCCATCTGATCGGCCAGCTGCTTACCTCCGCCATTGCCGAAGATATAATATCGGTTGTCGGGCAGCTCGCGCGGGGTGAACCACGACATGTTCTCCACTATGCCTAAGATAGGCACGTTCACTTTCTCGTTGCGGAACATATCTATACCTTTCTTGGCGTCCACCAGTGCCACAGGCTGCGGTGTGGTAACCACTACGGCTCCGGTGAGGTTGAGTGTCTGAACGATGGTGAGGTGGATGTCGCTGGTGCCGGGAGGCATGTCGATGAGCAGATAGTCGAGCTCACCCCAATGGCTGTCAGTGATGAGCTGTTTGATAGCATTACTTGCCAACCCTCCACGCCATACCACTGCGCTGTCGGGATCAACGAAGAAACCGATGCTCAGCAGCTTGACTCCATACTGCTCTATAGGCTCTATGAGCTCGCGACCGGTGCTGTCGTCCATCACCGGACGAGCATCTTCTACATTGAACATCTTGGGCTGACTCGGACCATGTATGTCGGCGTCCAACAGTCCCACACTCTTGCCTTGCATCGATAGAGCTACGGCTAAGTTGGCGGCTACCGTTGACTTGCCCACACCGCCCTTGCCTGAAGCCACTGCTATCAGATGCTTCACTCCGGGAAGAGCTTCGGTCTGATTGGAAGGGACGGTCTGACGACGGAACTTGAGGTTGATACTGACCGAAGCGTTCTCCGAGACATAAGTCTTGATGGCAGCCTCTGAAGCTTTCACTACCGACTTCAAGAACGGGTCGCGCTCTTTGTCGAAGATAAGAGAGAAACTGACATGCATGCCCGATATGCGGATGTCATCTTCGAGCATGCCTGACTCTATTATGTTCTTGCCGTTGCCCGGATAACGGACATGGCTGAGGGCATCAATGATTTGTTGAGGATACATGATGGTTTGTGTTGTAGTTTCTGCCGTAGGAGCGATAGGTGTCTTTTTCGATATCCACTTCCGGCTCTATATATTGTTCTTGATATGGCAAACGGAAAGAAAGGAGTTTGATACTCATTCCTCGCTCGAGCCATTGGTGCTCGTAATGAGTCTGTATCTGAGTGGCAACAGCGGGAGCCTGCATCGATTGTCCGTACAGGTCATCGGTCTCGTACTCAAGAGTGAAATGATTGGCCTTGATCATCTCCAAGGTGTATTGATACAAGAAAGGGCTGTCGGTCTTGAGATGTATGAGTCCTCCGGCGGCAAGTATGTTCTTATATCGTTGCATGAAGAAAGAGGAGGTGAGTCTTTTGGTGGCTTTCTTCATCTGCGGGTCGGGGAAAGTGATCCATATCTCGCTCACTTCTGAAGGAGCAAAGAACCGTTCGATATATTCGATATTGGTACGCAGGAAGGCAGCATTACTTATCTTCTCTTCGGTGGCTTGCTTGGCTCCTGCCCACATGCGGGCACCTTTGATATCAACCCCGATGAAGTTCTTCTCAGGACATAACCGAGCGAGTCCCACAGTATATTCGCCCCGGCCGCAACCCAGTTCAAGCACTATGGGGTTGGTGTTGTGAAAGAAACGCTCGTGCCAGCAACCGGCAATACTGAGTGGCTCGCCTTCACTATTGATACTCTTGGCGGTACACTCATACACATTGTCAAAGGTTGCCATCTGGGCAAACTTCTGTAGTTTGTTTTTCGACATAGACGATGATTCTTTGGGTTACAGCTTGCTGTAAAGTCTCTTGTCATGAGCGCTTCATCGAACAAGCCTGCAAAAGTAGTGTAATTTTTTGGAGTGCGCAAAAATAATCGGACCTTTTGCCTTTTTTTGAGCTTTCTTATTGCTTTCTCCTGCCACCGGTGTCCGGTGCTATCGGCAGAAGGTGTCGTACATGAGTCGTAGGAGCGGCACTCTGATAGAGGTGTCGCCTTCGCCGTCGGGAGCATACAACGCATGGTTATGCAAAGGGCTGTTGAGGGCTCCCGTGGAGATAACAACGAAGCCATATTTCTTCTCGGGGTGGAAATAGAAGGCACTTCGCAAGCCGTAGGCTCCGCCCTTATGTCCGACCAAGTCGATTCCTTCAGAGTAGTCGTGCGAGTGAAGAAGGGTGAGTCCGTAGTCGTGGTAGCTACGCATGCGAGTGCGCATCATTTGGTCAACCGAAGCGGCGCTCAGAAGGCGAGCCTTTTCGTGGCAAGAGCGGTCGATGACAGCACCTTTATTCATCAGACACAGCATCCAACGAGTGAGTCCTTCGAGTGATATCTTCATGCCGGAAGCAGGAGCGAAAAGGTGTGCATCTGCACCTAAACGATAGCTGTGGAGTAGTTGTGGATTGATGGGGCGATAAGCTTTATCAGCCTTAGAGATGATAAGGTGAGCGTTGTCGGGTGAGCCGGCGGTATCGAT
>CAMHOK010000057.1 GCA_946186735.1 uncultured Bacteroidales bacterium | reverse complement strand
TTCTCGAGGTCCGGTTGGCTTAACCTTCTCGAGGTCCGGTTGGCTTAACCTTCTCAATGTCCGGTTTGCTTAACCTTCTCAATATCCGGTTGGCATAACCTTCACAAAGTCCGGGTTACTTCACTTCTTCGAAGTCAACGTCGGTGACGTCATCTTTGCCGTTGCCGGATTGTTGACCGCCGTTGTTTGGTTGGCCTTGGTTGAAGTCTTGCGAGGCGTTGTAAGCCTGACCTTGTTGGTTAGCAGCGTTATACATCTCTTGGCTGGCTGCTTGGAAAGCGTTGGTGAGCTCGTTGACATAACGCTCGCAAGCATCGGCATCTTTCTTCTCGTAAGCCTCTTTGAGGTTCTTGAGAGCAGCCTCGATAGGAGCTTTCTTGTCGGCAGGAATCTTATCGCCGATCTCTTGGAGCTGTTTCTCTGTCTGGAAGATCATCGAGTCGGCTTTATTGAGCTTATCGACGCGCTCTTTCTCGCGCTTATCTGCCTCAGCGTTTGCCTCAGCCTCAGCTTTCATACGTTTGATCTCTTCGTCGCTCAATCCGCTGGAAGCCTCGATACGTATCTTCTGCTCTTTGCCGGTAGCCTTATCTTTGGCTGAGACGTTGAGAATACCGTTAGCATCGATATCGAAGGTTACTTCAATCTGCGGTTCGCCACGCCTTGCGGGCATGATGCCATCGAGGTGGAAGATACCTATCTGTTTGTTCTGTGCAGCCATGGGTCGTTCACCTTGCAGCACCTTAATCTCGACAGACGGTTGGTTATCCACAGCGGTGGTGAAGGTCTCGGTCTTCTTGGTAGGTATGGTGGTGTTGGCCTCGATCATCTTGGTCATGACGCCGCCCATGGTCTCTATACCGAGGCTCAGAGGTGTCACATCAAGCAGGAGCACGTCCTTCACTTCGCCTGTGAGCACACCGCCTTGGATGGCAGCACCTACGGCTACTACCTCGTCAGGGTTGACGCCCTTAGAAGGCACTTTGCCGAAGAATTTCTCGACAGCCTGTTGGATGGCAGGGATACGTGTTGAACCGCCTACGAGGATGACCTCGTCGATGTCTGCGGTGGTCAGTTTAGCGTTCTGCAGTGCGGTGCGGCACGGAGCTATGGTACGCTGGATAAGGTCGTCGATGAGCTGTTCGAACTTAGCGCGGGTGAGGGTCTTTACCAGGTGTGCGGGTACTCCGTTGACCGGCATGATATACGGCAGGTTGATCTCGGTCGATGTGGTGTTAGAGAGCTCAATCTTTGCTTTCTCGGCAGCCTCTTTCAATCGTTGCATAGCCATCGGGTCTTTGCTCAGATCGGCACCTCCGTTCTCACGTTTGAACTCCTCGACGAGCCACTCGATGATACGATGGTCGAAATCATCACCACCAAGGTGTGTATCGCCGTCGGTAGCCTTCACTTCGAACACGCCGTCGCCTAACTCAAGCACGCTCACATCGTGTGTACCGCCACCGCAGTCGAAGACAACGATCTTCATATCCTTGCCTGTCTTGTCGAGTCCGTAAGCCAGTGCGGCAGCGGTAGGCTCGTTGACTATACGTCTTACATGCAGACCTGCTATCTCGCCTGCCTCTTTGGTGGCCTGACGTTGCGAGTCGTTGAAGTAAGCAGGAACGGTGATGACAGCTTCGGTCACCTCTTGTCCGAGGTAGTCCTCAGCGGTTTTTTTCATCTTCTGGAGGATGATGGCTGATATCTCTTGCGGGGTGTAGAGACGTCCGTCGATATCGACGCGTGCGGTGTTGTTGTCGCCGCGCACTACCTTATAAGGCAGACGTGCTATCTCGCCTTGCAGACGATCGTAGGTCTCACCCATCAGTCGCTTGATACTATAGACGGTCTTGGTGGGGTTGGTGATGGCCTGACGCTTAGCAGGGTCGCCTACCTTACGCTCGCCACCTTCTACAAATCCGACTACCGAAGGAGTGGTACGCTTACCTTCAGAGTTGGCTATTACTTGAGGCTCATTGCCTTCCATTACTGCGACGCAGGAATTGGTTGTTCCAAGGTCGATTCCGATAATTTTACTCATAGTTGTATCCTTTCTTATTTAATTTCACATTGTTTATCTCGCTTCTGCCGCGGGGTTCTCTGTATGGTTATTATCCATCATGCAGCCCGCCGAGCGGAAGTTGTTCGACCCTGAATAGTCAAACCTTGTGCCAAAGAAGAAAATCGCGTTTCTTCTGCCAAATTGTCAGACCTCAGCCATTTCAGTAGGTATTGACTGACAACGGCAGAAAAACGAGGCGTATGATATAGTTTATCTTTTGTCATGTCAGCAGAATTGATTATCTTTGCACCATGAAATAAGGCCTCTTATCAAAAGGTCATCAATCTTAACCAAACAAACTGATTTCTTCGATGGACATAACGAGTATTCTCATAGCCCTTTTCACTCTGACGGCGGGTATTGGTGTTTTTCTTGTGGCTTGTCAGATGATGAGTAGTAACTTAGAGAGTGTGAGCAGTAAGCGTCTGAAGCGACTGTTCTCTCGCACGGGTGATAACAAATGGCTGGGTGTGGGCATAGGTGCCTTAGGTACGGCTGCTATACAGAGCAGTGGTGCTGTCACGGTGATGGTGATAGGTTTTGTTAATGTGGGTATTATGTCGCTCACTCAGGCAGCCACCATCATCTACGGAGCCAATATCGGAACGACCATCACGGCTCAGTTGGTGGCACTGGGTATGTTCGGTACGAGCAGTCTGTCCACCACCATCATCTTCGCCACATTTGCGGGCATAGGTGCGTTCATCATGCTTTTTGCCAAGAAAGATACGACCAAGCAGATAGGCGGAGTGCTCACGGGTTTCGGTATGCTGTTTGTCGGTTTGAGTATGATGTCGTCGGCTATGGAAGGCTTTGCGTCGTTAGACTCTGTCAAGCAGGTGCTTGCACGTATCAGCGACCCTCTGCTGCTGGTATTGGTGGGTGCCATACTGACAGCCATCATCCAGTCGTCGTCGGTGATGACGAGTATAGCCATCACGATGGTCGTTACCGGTCTTATCAGTCTTGACCAGGGTATCTTCCTGACCATGGGTTCGAACATAGGCTCGTGCGTGGTGGCAATCATAGCAGGTTGGACCAGTGGCACCAACGCCAAGCGCACAGCTTTCATACACCTCACCTTCAACACCTTGGGTGTGGTCTTGTTCATGATCATCTCTTTGCTGCTGCACCTGCTGTCGAGAGGCGAGATGAGTTTTGGGACGCTCTTCGGTGAGCTCTTCCCGCGTGCCCCGCAGTTGCAACTGGCTATGTTCCACACAATCTTTAACGTATGCACCATGTTCGTTGCCATGCCGCTGACTAATCAGTTGGTACGTCTCTCGTGTGCTGCCATCAAGGAAGAGCCTAAAACTGAGAATATTCATGAGCCTCACCTGTATTTCCTTGATGAGCAGATGTTAAGGACTCCGGTAGTGGCTGTCAGACAGTTGAAGGCAGAGATAGAGAACATGGGCAAGCTTGCCATCAGCAACTACCGCCGCTCGATAGATATCGTTACCACTCTCGATTACAAAGAGATAGACCTCTTCCGCGAGACCGAGAACGAGCTCGATTATCTCAACAAAGAGTTGGTGAGGTATGTGGTGCTGCTCTCGGGCAAGTCGCTCAATAACTTCGACCACCAGTACCTCACCTCTACCATCCGCAGTGTGAGCGACTTAGAGCGTATAGGCGACTATGCGGAGAACATCGTTGAGTATGCCGACAGCTTGCGGTCGCAGGATGCTAAGTTCTCGGAATATGCAGTTAATGAGATCCTTCAGATGCGCGACCTGATTGATGCGCTGTTCAAGGAGGTGATGACTGCTTATCATAGTTTAGACATGTCGGCGCTGGGTCGCGCCAATCAGATAGAGGACGAGGTCGACCGTCTGACCGACGAGATGGAGCGCAACCATATACAGCGTCTGTCGCTGGACATCTGCTCGCCGCAGGTGGGGACAGAGTATATCTCTCTGGCACAGAACAGTGAGCGTGTAGCCGACCACCTTATCAACGTGGGCAAGACCATCCGCGACCTTGTATGAGCGCGTGAATGACAGAATGGACATGTACGCAGATGATGTTAATGGAATTTCACGCAGATGACGCAGATTAAGCAGATTAAACAGATTAAACAGATTTATATTTAACCGCAGATCGCTTATTACTGACCGCTGATTTTTTTTAACCGCAGATTATATTCTTTTTAACCGCAGATTTTTTTACCGCTGTTTTTACTCTTTTTAACCGCAGATTAAGCAGATTTATATAGATTTATACAGATTTTTTTTCTTTCTATTTTGTCTCGATTGGCTACGCCATGGCAGATGACACAAATGATGATAATGGAATTTCACTCAGATGATGTTAATGGAATTTCACGCAGATGACGCAGATTGGGCAGATTAAACAGATAACTTAAAAAGTAAAAAGTGAAAGATGAGAAGTTGAATTGTTGAATACCGCCACGCCGCATGGTCTCCCCCGCCCTATGGTAGGGAGGGGGTGAGGGGGCGGGTGATAGAAAGGTGAATCCGCAATGTGTAGAGACACATGTGAATGCGTCTCCTCAGAGCAGGAGAAAGTTGAATAATTGAAGAGTTGAAAGATTGAATTCCGCATGGCGACTCCCCTCCTTAGCAAGGAGGGGTTAGGGGTGGTTGGATAAGCTAATGGTTAGGGGTGGTTGGACAAGATAATGGTTAGGGGGTGGTTGGATAAGCTAATGACCAAGGCTGGTGGAACGAGATAATGACCGGGGCTGTTGGACAAGATAATGGTTAGGGGGTGGTTGGATAAGCTAATGACCAAGGCTGGTGGAACGAGATAATGACCGGGGCTGTTGGACAAGCTAATGGTTAGGGGTGGTTGGACAAGATAAAAGGTGCTTTTCCCGTAGGGAATTTCGTTTAATAGCAAAGGGACACAACATTTTAACGAAAATCCCTACGGGATAACGCTTATGTTTGCACCCCACCCAATCCTATTGAACGAAAATCCCTACGGGATATAATTCATCTACCACCCCTGCCCCTGACTAAGGTGTTCATGTCGCGCGCCGCAAATACTCCTTCGAATGTCCACCGGACATTCTCGGTGCGGCTCTATCGCTTCTCCTTATCCAAGGAGGGGAGCTCTCTCCTTCCGTGAACCTCCGTGTCAGGCCGTGTTCGTTAAACAAAATCACTCCGTGTAGAGAGTTCGCGGAAGACGGCGGCTTCGCGTCTCATCTGTTTGAGCATAGCTGTCAGGCCGTTGCTCCGTGTAGGTGAGAGGTGCTCCTTGAGGTGTATGCGGTCGATGAAGTAGAGGTCGGCATCAAGTATCTCAGCAGGTGTGTGTCCGCTGAGCACGCGTATGAGCATCGCCACTATACCTTTGACCAGTATAGCGTCGGAGTCGCCATGATAGATCACCTTGCCGTCCTCCATGTGAGCGGTAAACCACACTTTGCTCTGGCAACCATCGATCAGGTTCTGCTCGGTGCGGTCGGCTGCGGGGAAAGGCGGGAGACTGTTACCCATCTCGATGATGAGAGAGTAGCGGTCCATCCAATCGTCGAAAGAAGAGAACTCTTCTATCAGCTCGTCTTGTATATCGTTGATATCCATAATTGTTCTTTTATCTGAAGTCTATCGGTTGTCCTTTATGAGTTGGTATAGGTGCTGAGCTATCTGCTCGTCGTTGTCTTCAGCCAACTCGCCAAGAGGCGCATCGATGATGATGTCGGCTTGCTTGTAGAACTCTTCTCTGCCTGACATCTGCCACTCCACGAACTCGAGCAGCTCTTGCCCATGGCGGTTACGTAGTATGGGTCGATGTTCTGTTCCTGACAGCTCTATGCGATGAGCCAGATGTCGGTTGTTCCAACGCAGGTAGATAGAGGTGCCCAACTCTTTGAGGCACTCCATGTTGTCTTCCCAGCACGGATAGCCGCCACCGGTGGCATAGATGACGCGTTGGATAGGCAGCTCCGACAGTTTCTCGACGCAGTCTTTCTCTCTGCGACGGAACGCCTCGATGCCATATCGGCGGATAAAATCTTCTACCGTGATGCCGTTGATCTCAGCGAAAGCATCGTCAAGGTCAACAAAAGCCCAACCTAATTTTTCGGCGAGCAGGCGACCGACAGTGGTCTTACCTGCACCCATATAACCTATGAGATAAATAGGAAGTTCCATGTGAATAACTATCTTATCACCGGCTGTTCATCCTCTTTCTGCTCGGTCCACACCACTTGTCCGTCTATGAGCTCGGCAAGAGGGAAGAGCATGTTGTCAGGCGGCACTATATCGCTTATCTTCTGCCAGAGAGTGGTGTACAGACTGACCGATGAGGAGCAGAGAGGAGCGCAATAATGGCGGAGCAGATAGACGGTGTCGCCCACAAGGTGAAAATCAAAATCCACACCATCGGCAACAGCTATCAAGAGACGCTGCGACCTATCGAACTGTTTGACATACGACCGCCCTCCGAAATAGTTCTCTACCGTGTCTGTCTCCAAGCCGTTGCTCACCTCATAGCGAAGCGCCATACGTGAGAACTGCGGATACTGCAGATAAGGCATCACCTCGAAAGGCACATCAACCATCACCGCTAAGATGTTCTTCTCGGCAGCTCTCATGCTCAGAGCGGTCATCATGAGCATTATAATAATAAGGTAACGTCTCATTGCTATCAGTCTATCGTTCTCTCTTGGGTTTACTCTCTTCATCTTTCTCTATCAAGACAACGGCGTAGGCAGCCATTCCCTCTTTCCTTCCCACGAACCCGAGCTGTTCGGTTGTTGTTGCTTTGACGGATATACGGTCGGTGTCCACGCCCATCACTGAGGCGAGCGTGAGGCACATCTGAGGTATGAAAGGCGAGAGTTTAGGAGCCTGAGCTGCTACCGTGATGTCGGCGTTCGACAACTCATAGCCTGCCTCACGAATCATCGTCATGGTCTTCAAAAGGAGGATTTTGCTGTCTATGTTCTCATACTCATTGCCCTTGGTATCAGGGAAATGATAGCCTATATCGCGCATGTTAGCAGCTCCAAGCAAAGCATCACACAAAGCATGTATGAGCACATCGGCATCGGAGTGACCAAGCAGTCCGTTGCTCGGTGCTACACAAATGCCCCCCAACCATAAAGGACGGTCAGGGGCCATTTGGTGTACATCATATCCGAAGCCTACTCGATGCATCGTGTTTTTATCTCTTGATGAGGTCTTTTATGCCGGCTATATCGAAGCCGATGGTGAAGCGCAGAGTGTTGTCGAGCGGGTTGCTGGCTGCCAAGGCTTTCACATAAGCCACGTCCAACGAGAAGATAGACAGGTGGAAACCGGCACCCATGGTGAAGTAGCGACGGTTACCTTTGTTTCTTGCCTCGTGCGAGTAACCGAAACGGGCAAAGAACTTACGGTCGTACGAATATTCGAGGCCTAAGCCCAACTGTATCTCCTGCAGCTCCTCTTTGAAGCCGCCCGGAGCATCTGCGAACGAGTACCATATACCTTTCAGAGGCGAGAGGTCGGAGTACCAACGAGTAAGAGCAGCACCCTCAAGAGCATTGCCGTTCTCGTCAACAGCGAACTTCGACTTACGGGTAGGCACCAGCAGCTTGCTTACGTCTGCATTGAAAGAGAGACGGTTGTAGTCGTCGAAAGGCATCTCATAGCTCAGACCCAGTCGCAGGTTGGTGGGGATGAAGCTCTGGTTCTCTTTACCGCGGTCGTAAGTGATCTTACCACCAAGGTTGCTGATGTCGAGTCCTAAGCCGAAATAGCTGGTACCCATACCTATCTCTATCGGTTGTTTGTAGTATAGAGCTATGTCGGCGGCCATGGTCCAACCCGGTATCATCTCGGTGGCAGAACCAAGAGCTGAGGTGTTGACACCGTTGTTGAGGTCAGAGTACATGAAACGCAGAGCAACAGCAATAGAGAGGGTCTCTATCAGCTTACGCGAATAAGCCACATCCAATGCCCACTCGTTAGGACGAGCTTCTGCCAAGAAGTCGGCATCGATAGTGGTCAGGTCAACCTTACCCAAGGAGAAATAAGTGAGCGAAGCAGATACGGCCTGAAGGTCGTCCCATTTGTAGTAACCTGCTATATAAGCGAGGTTGATGTCGTCAACTATCTTTGTGAGCCAAGGGGTGTAGTTGGCTGTTATACCGCCATGGCTATCCATGAATGCGTACTTGGCCGGGTTCCAGTGTTGGGAGTTGAGGTCGGGATTGGTGGCTGTTCCTACATCACCCATACCTCCCGAATGAGCATCAGGAGCAATACTGAGTGAAGGCATAGCCGTTAAGATAGCGTTCATCGTCTCTTCTGCCATCAGAGGCATAGCGGAAATGGCAAGGGCGAGAAAACCCAAAAATACTTTCTTCATTGTAATGTATTTGATTTATTAATATTAAAGTGGAGTAGATTTACGCCATAGGCAATCGGTTTATGGTTAATAACTATCTTATTGTTTATTATTTATCGTTCATGTTTCTGCCTGAAGCAGTGTCTATTCTATCACTATCAACTTGCCTCTCTTACGTGCTGTCTGCTCGCCGTCGGCATTGACGATGACGGAGTAGATATATATGCCCGGTGTGAGCGATAGTTCGGCAAGGTCGATGTTCATCTGTGCTCTGCCCACCTCTACGTTCTGACGTGTGGTGATGAGTCGTCCTGACGGATCTTGCAGGGTCAGTGTGGTAGTGATGAGCGCTTGCGGATGGTCGTGCTCTATGTCTATATGAACCGTGCCGCTCTGACTGACGGGGTTAGGATAGGTGCGCATCTGGTAGAGCGAGAGTCCGGCGTTGGGCGAGACGATGAACTGCAGAGTCTTGGTCCGGCTGTTGTTCAGCAGGTCCCATGCACGGAAAGTGAGCTCGTGGCGTCCTTCGCTCAGCTCCGACAACTGATAAACGACCTCACCTTGCTTGTAGCTGTTAGCCACCGAGCGGAAGTAGTCGTTGAGCACATAGGTCTGATCCGGCTCGTTGTCAACGATGAGCAGCAGGTCGTGCCCGATGCCGCTACCCGAAGCGTTGATTCCCTGTTCGTCGAAGAGCGATGCAAAGAACACAGGTGACGGTCCCACTTCCGAGCCGTTGACAAAATTAGGAGTGTTGAGGTAGATACTCATGTCGGGCCCTATAGTATCGTTGAAAGCGGCCGACGAGCTACCGCCTACCACCACATCGTGAGTATAACCCATAGCCTCATCGCCCATCTCTTGATCGTAGGCATACATCGTTATACGACCCTGACCGAAGTTATAGCGGATATCCACCGGCACCATGAAGTCGAAACCGAACTGCCCCTCCTTCACTTCGAACTCACCCTTGAAGATGACGTTCGGATAATCGTTGAACTTAACCTGAGATTTAGAGGACGGGTCTGTCTCGTCGTTATCAAGAGTGGTCAACTCTTGCATCTTGTCGAAAACGGTTACTTGCATCTTACCGTTGAAGTTGTCAACTGTTTGGCTCTGCTCGTTCACTATCCTTCCCTCCATGCGTGCTGTAGCCAGAGCGCTCAGAGTGTCGGTGAGGATGGTTGTCTCCACCTTATATCTATCAGGATAGAGCAGACGCAGAGCGGGGTCACCCAGAAGGATGAACGCCAACTTGTTCTCGTTAGTTCCTGTCAGGTTCTTTGCTTTTCTCAAGGCATCGCCTATGCTCATGTCCTCGTGGTTGAGAGCAAAGAGTGAGTCGCAGAAATGTCGATTGATGATCTTGTTGTCAGAAGCCATCACCGTGCGACAAGCCGAGATGACTGCCACCGCTCCTCCGTAAGGGTTGAGCACCGCATACTCGCTCGACGAGGTCTTTCTGGCATCGTAGCATGCGAAGCCGCAGGTAGCCAGCATCCACACACCCATGCTCTCGTTGTGCATCTGACGGATATCGTTAGCGGTGAGCACTGCCTCGCTGGTGATGTTGTTGTAACCGCCATGACCCGAATAATCGAAGAAAAGCACTCCGTTGTTCAGCAGCTTATGCAGCTTGAGCTTAGCCAGCGGATAGACCTCACCCGAGGCTACCACCTCTTGCTGATAAGAGTCGAGATAGATCTTGTTGACCACATACTCAGGACGGGTGAGTCTGAGGTTCTCTGCCGCATAATCGCCCACGCGCGTGTGCAACCCATGGTCGCCGTCATCGGCAAGGAAGCACAGCTGTGTCTTCCAACTGCCCAACGACTTGTTGGATATATATCTGATGGTCTTGTCCACTAAGTTCTGAGCCTCCTCCACCGTGTTGGCAGGCATACGACCCACAGCTATATCCATGCGGGCAGTGATGTCGGACACACCCTCGTTATCATCGAGGAAACCGAAATAGTCGTCGGTGCTGTATGCTGCAACCTCGTTGACCGAGTTGTCGGCTTGATAAGTGAGCAGAGTGTTAGGAGCCGACAACTCGTTGATATGACGGTTGTCGTAGCTGCCGTCGCCGAAGAGGAGCAGGTACTTAGGAGCACGTCCCTCACCGTTGTTGGAGCGGTCGTAGAGCTGCTTCATCACCCAACGGTAGGCTGTAGCGTCGGGCGTTCCCGACGAATATTCGTTATACACCTGCTCGTCGGTAACCACTGCCCAACTGAGGTTGTCGTACTCCCGGTGAGCCTGACACAGCTGCTCTGCTTGAGCCACGAACTTCGGGTTGGTGATGACCACAAGGTCGATATCCTTCATCGCATGCAGGTTCTGGTTGTTGACCACTCCTTGCGAGGTGGCACTAACGAAGGTCTTGCTTGCCGGCTCTACTGCCACAAACATACGCAGCGAGCTGTTGGTCGTCTCAAAACGAAGGGTGTTGCCCTCGTGCTTGACGGGCACGGCACGGATAGCCGACAGGTCGGTGATGTCCCACACCTGAGCCGATGCCGAAGCGTTGGCTATCGAATAGAGTGAGTTATTGCTCTTGCCTAAGGTCTGAGCATTGGTGAAGACAAAGCTGCCGTTACTGAGATCCATACGACATTTTGCCACCACCTCTATATAGTCAAGAAAACCTTTGGCTGTCGAGCTGGACGGCACATATCTGAGTTGGATGGTCTGCTCGTCTGAGCTGAGTGCGGGCAGAGAGAAAGAAGAGGTCTCGGTAACCGCACGCTCATACTTCTCTAAGGTGATAGCCGACACGCGGGTGGTATAAGAGCGGTCGCCCACCGAGGTGACGAACTGCGACACCTGCGATGCCGATGCCGCCACCTTGAGACGTATCCTTAAGTTCTCGGAAGCGATGATACCGGGGAAAGAGAAAGAGAACGACTGACGCACGTTCTCACCCGTGAAAGAGGTACCATAATAGAAATCCTTGCCTCCGCCCTCGCCTTCGCCATTGATATCAACGAGGTTGATATTGTCTATGTCGTGCACTTGGAATGCATAATAACTATCATTCTGAGAGGCGGTTGAAGAGAAAGACGAAGCCTCCTCCGAGCGAGCCGTGAGCTCCTCACCCTTGTTGTCGGAAAGGAAATAATAGCCATACAGCGAATATTGGTTCTGCGTATGTGTGAACGCACCGCCGTTGTATTGCCAACTGATGGGACCTTGAGCATAGAACAAGATATAATCGTCTTTGCCCATCTGCTCACTGCTCTTATACACAGGCACCTGAGGCAGGTCGTCGATCTTTTGACGACGGAAATCTTTTTGCAACAATGCGCCTCCATAGCCGAACACACGCACCGAAGAGGGGTTAATACCCATGTCCCTCAACTCGTTGTATGTCAGTTTGCACACACCGCTCTGAGCAACCCGTATCTTCACAAACTTGCCCGAAGAGAGCACCGACTCGCTCTTAAAGGTATGCGCCGAGAGAGGCAGCACCATAGCGAGCATCAGCAGAAGGGTATGTATTCGCCTATTCATATAACAGTCAGTATTTTTGCAGTTAATTATAACGGTCAGTTTTGCAGTTGTTTATCATTTTATTCGACACAAGAGCGCTGTATGATTGTCGGTTGTTACCTCTATCGTTTGGTCGGGCACGAGAGGCAGAGACTCTTCCACAAAATCAACAGCTACCATGTCGCCCATCCTCAAGGTCAAGGTCTTGCTCAGACGGCTGACAGCCTCGTCCATACTCAGCACCAAAGCCTCTTTCCTGAACAACCTGCCTCCTACCTCCAAGAGGTTGAAGAGGTCGGGACGACATTTCTCAAACCCGCCCACAATCATCGAGTAATCAAAAGCATAAGCCTCGGTAGGCAACACACCCTCAGCCATCAGCCGGTCAATCATCTGATCGGCGCACACATTAACACCTACCGCCATCTCCTCATAATAACGCGAAGCATAACGCTCAGAGATATACTTGCCCAAGCGGTTGATCTTTGCCACAAGGCACAAATGACCGCATAAGCCCTCCATACCGTCAGGCA
>CAMHOK010000056.1 GCA_946186735.1 uncultured Bacteroidales bacterium | reverse complement strand
GATCCTGTGCTTGGCGTGGATATGTCGTCAACGGGTGAGGTGGGGTGCATAGGTGCCGATGCCTCTTCCGCCCTGCTCAAGGCAATGCTGGCGGTGGGCATGCGTGTGCCCGAGAAAGCAGTGCTTATCTCTGCCGGCGATCCTAAAGATAAAGCATCGATGCTCGAGCCGGCACGACTCCTGCAGAGAAGCGGGTATAAGATCTATGCAACCAAGGGAACAAGCAAGTTCTTGACCACATATAAGGTGCCCAACACGCGAATATACATGGACGACGAGGAGGGCGAACCCAAAGCACTCCGACTCTTGCACGAGAAACAGATCGACCTCGTGGTAAGCGTGCCCAAGGTGATAGATACCGAACATATCGACAACGGATACAAGGTGCGTCGTGCTGCCATCGACCTCAACATACCGCTCATAACCAACTCGCGCTTGGCGGCTGCTTTCATCAACGCTTTCTCAACCATCAATGTCAGCGACCTTGATATACTCAGTTGGGAAGAACTGAAATAAATTCAACCATTCAACTATTCAACTATTCAACTATATTATGACTGCTTTAACTTCAACCGATTTTCATTTCGAGAATCAAACAGCCGTTTATCACGGCAAGGTGCGTGATGTCTATTTCATAGGTCAGGACACCCTTATCATGGTTGCCACCGATAGGATATCCGCTTTCGATGTTATCTTACCCAAAGGTATTCCTTTCAAGGGGCAGATACTTAATAGTATCGCTGCTAAGTTCTTAGATCTTACCACCGATATCGTACCCAACTGGAAGCAACTCACTCCCGATCCGATGGTAACTATCGGTCGTCGCTGCAAGGGCTATCCTGTTGAGATGATTGTTCGTGGCTATCTATGCGGCTCAGCCTGGCGTGCTTATAAAGCAGGGGCAAGAGAGATATGCGGAGTGAGGCTGCCCGAGGGTATGAAAGAGAATCAGATGTTCGAGCACCCCATCATCACTCCCACCACCAAGGCCGAGATAGGCGAACACGATGCTGACATCTCCAAAGAAGAAATCATCAGTAGAGGTCTTATCCCCGCCGACGAGTATGAGCAGATTGAGCAGTATGCCCTCCGACTCTTCGAACGCGGACAAGAAGTGGCAGCTGAGCACGGACTCATACTCGTTGATACCAAGTATGAATTTGGCAAGGCAGGCAACACTATCATGCTCATGGACGAGGTGCACACACCCGACTCAAGCCGATATTTCTATAAAGAAGGTTATGAAGAGCGTTTGCGCGACTCTCTGCCACAGAAACAACTCTCTAAGGAGTTTGTGCGCGAATGGCTGATGGCAAACGGCTTTCAAGGCAAGGCAGGGCAAACGGTGCCTCAGATGACGCCTGAGGTGGTGAAGAACATATCCGACCGCTATGTGGAGCTCTATGAACAGATAACCGGAGAGAGGTTCCTCAGAGATAATGAGCAGATGACAGAAAGTCAACTCGCTGAACGTATCAAAACAAACATAGAAAAGGTGTTGTGATAAGCTTACGCCTTTAATTTCCCTATAAGGGACAGACTCTATATAGATGTGTAAAAGGACGCTTCGCAGCGTCCTTTCTACTTAGGTATTAGTCTGTTAATTTAAGGTACAAAAAAGATTGTGTGTTGTATTGATTTCGATTGCAAAATTACTATTTTCCTCACAACTGTGCAATAGTCAAAAATATGTTATGCAACATAAAAATTGAGCATGCAATACCACTTACACTTTCTTTTTGTTATTATTTTTATTATTTTTCTTACGCAGACTAACTCCTTATTTGACAGCTTTAAATGACATGTCGAGCGATTTGAAGGAGTGGGTTAGTGCTCCGACAGACACAAAATCGACTCCTGACAGAGCATAATCGCGAATGGTTTCTTGCGTTATACCACCCGACGACTCAGTCTCAACATATCTGCCGGTCTGTGCTTCCCACTGTTTGACTATCTTGACTGCCTCTTTCGTCTTTTCCGGTGTGAAGTTGTCGAACATGATACGGTCAGCTTTGCCTGTGGCAAGTGCCTGCTCAAGTTCGTCAAGGTTGCGCACCTCAATCTCTATCTTTAGGTCTTTCTTGTTTTCAATACAATATTGGTATGCTCTGTTGATGGCATTGGCTGTACCTCCTGCAAAGTCAACATGATTATCTTTGAGCAAGATCATGTCGTAGAGTCCTATTCGGTGATTCGTTCCACCACCTATCCTTACAGCCTCTTTCTCTAATAGTCTGAGTCCGGGTGTGGTCTTTCTGGTGTCAAGCACACGGCATGAGGTGCCTTCCAGCAACTTCTGGTAGCGATGAGCGGTGGTAGCTATACCCGACATGCGCTGCATGATGTTGAGCATGGTGCGCTCTACTTGAAGCAACGACCTTACCTTACCATATACCTTAAAGACTATGTCACCTTTCTTCACTTGGCTACCATCGTTGATGAATCGCTCGATGCGAAGAGTGGGGTCGAAGAAGCGGATGACCTGTTCGCCAACCTCTACACCGGCTATTATTCCGTCTTCTTTGATGATAAGTTGCTGACAGCCTTCGGCATCGGCCGGGATAGAGGAGAGAGAGGTGTGATCGCCGTCACCTATGTCTTCTTTGAACCATTGAGCTATCTGCTCGTTGAGTTGTTCGGGGTTGATGTAATACATAATTATGAGATTTTATTGATTATTCATGATGATATTGTTCGCCGCGCAGAATGGTCATGGCACGATAGAGTTGCTCCACAAAGATGAGCCTGACCATCTGGTGCGAGAAAGTCATCTTAGAAAGCGAGAGCAGTTGGTCGGCTCGCTCATACACCTCATCAGAGAAACCGAAAGGACCACCGATGACAAAACATAAGGGACGACCGATATTTGTCAACTTTTCCATCTGCCGCGCAAACTCCATAGACCTATATTCTTTGCCTTTCTCATCCAACAAGATGAGAAAAGTAGAAGAATCGACATACGACAAGATGAGTTTGCCCTCCTCTTTCTTTTGCTGCTCATGAGTCAAGCTCTTAGTGTTCTTTAGCTCGTTGATGGTAACCGGCGAGAAACTCAGATAATGACTCAAACGCTCTACATAATCATCGATGAGAGCACTCAGGTGCTTGTCCTGTGTCTTACCTACTATGAGAAGTTGTACTTTCATTAACTTAAGGGTACTTCTAAAAATTGATTTATATCTATTCTTTTTTCGGAGGGCAAACTAATAAACGGTGAATTCTTAGAAGTGCCCTTAATAATTCAGGTGCAAATATACGCATTTTCTTCCGAGTAGCCAAACGAGTGCGCAAAGTTTCTCATGGTGATTGGTTAAAATTGTCAAAAGAGGGTCTTTACATCGCTTTTTCCGTTCATAAACGCCAAAAATTTTCATATATCAAGAAAATGATATATCTTTGCAACATAATTATATTGACATGAGAAATACCAAATATCGTAGTTTTGTCGTTCTTGCCTTTCTATTATGCGTCATAGGCGCCTTAGTATTACTGTCGTGTGTCTATCCTAAAGAAGGCATTTCTCTGAATGGGAGAGAGTTGCGTTTCCCTTATTGGCTCGAGTTCGTTTTCAGTCAGGACACAGCTGCCGTCGAAGAGCAGAAAGTGTCGCCTGAAGAGTTGTTGGAAGAGCGTATAGCTCAGATGCGTATTGACGAAGAAGCCGCGTTCTTAGATTTTTTCGCATCGAACCCGGCCCGTTTGTCTTTCCCGTATTGCATAGTAACCGACACTCTGGGGAATATTGTTCCTTTTGACTCTCTGCCTCACGACTCTCTACAGCGCGATTATTCTTATTTTGATGATTTCTATTCTGCTCTCGACAAAGCCGATGAGCAGTTAGTGGGTATCTCTCATTATGGTGATTCGCAGATAGAAGAAGATCGTATCACCAAGCAGTTGCGTGGGCGACTGCAAACTCAGTTCGGTGGAGGCGGGGTAGGTTTGTTGCCCTTTAAGCACACCTATTATAACCTCTCTGTATCAGAAGTGCTCAAGGGCAACTATACTATCTATTCTCCGATATCATATTATCGTGATGCTGAGCGCTCGTCTAACAACTACGGACCGCTCTTGCAAGCCTCAGGCATCGACGGCACATGTTCGCTGCACATCTTCCCGCGCAAGAACACAGAGAGTTATAGCGGTCATTACTTCAGTCACGCAGTCGTTCTCTCGTCTGCGGGCGTGAGTCTGACAGCCAAGGATGCTATAAAGAAAGAGGTCTCGTCTTCCACGGAGATGTGCATCACTGATTTCGTAATGCCCGATAGTACAACTAATCTGTATCTTGATATTTCGGGTAAGGGCGATATCTATGGTGTGAGTCTTCATAACTCTACGGGCGTGGTGGCAGATAATATTGCACTCAGAGGCAGTTCGGGTATCATTTTCCGCTCTGTCAACCAAGAACAACTCAAGCAATACTTCAGTGTCATGAACACTCGTCTTATCTTGCTTGAGTTTGGTGGCAACTCAATGCCTGCTATCCACTCAGAGAATGCTATCCACAACTATATAGCCCGTCTCCTGCGCGATATCGAGATTCTCAAACGCTTAGCTCCCGATGCCAAGCTGCTGTTCATAGGTCCGAGCGATATGGTCAGCTTGTCGGGAGGCGTGCCCCACACCTTGCCCATGTTGGAGAAGTTCGACACTTATGCAGAAGAGATGATGAACCGCAACGGAGTGGCTTACTGGAGTATGTTCAGAGCTATGGGTGGTGCTAACAGTATGGTAGAGTGGGTACGTGCGCGTCCGCAACTGGCGGCATCCGACTATGTGCACTTCACTCGTACCGGTGCAGCAAAAGTAGGCGACCTGCTCACCGATGCTGTGCTTACCGGTTACAACTACTACAAGATGAGAGAGAAGTACAATCAGCCGATAGATTCACTAATGGTACAGCTTGAGGATGTTGACTGCGATACCGTGGATAATAATGAATAGCCAATGCCTGATATTTTAGAGCACATATTCAAATACGACCCGTCCTCACCACTGTTGTTCACACAGTTCTATTTCTGGGCATTCTTCGCTTTGGTGTATGCTGTGTTCGCCTTCATAGTGTCGATTGGCAAATGGAGCAATGGCAAACGCTTGATGAGAAACGCTTTCTTGTTCTTTGCCAGCCTGTTCTTCTACTATAAGACATCAGGTCTGTTCGTGCTTATTCTGCTATTCGTTACTCTCTCCGACTATCTCATAGCTCGTTTCATACACCTGTCTCATCAGCGCTCTCACCTTCATAGTGCACGCTTCTGGCTGGTGGTGAGCGTAGTTATCGACTTAGGATTGCTGGCTTATTTCAAGTATCCGTATTTCCTTACCAACATGCTCAACGACATGTTCGGCTTGAACCTTCAGGTGTTCGATGTGTTTGCATGGATAGGCAACGGCTTGTCTCGTGAGGGACGGTTCTCGGTCGATCAGATAGTGCTGCCGGTAGGTATATCATTCTATGTCTTCCAGATAATAAGTTATACTGCTGATGTCTATCATAAGCGTGTCGAACCGGTGACGAACATTCTCGATTTTGGTTTCTATGTCAGCTTCTTCCCTCAGTTGGTAGCCGGACCGATAGTGAGAGCCAGCGAGTTTGTGCCGCAACTATATAAGCCTTTTGCTCTATCTCGCAGGCAGATGGGAATGGCTGTGTTTTGGATATTAAACGGTCTGGGCAAGAAGATTATCCTCTCCGACTTCCTCGCAGTCAACTTCATCGACCGTGTGTTCGACAACCCTTTGCTCTATTCCGGTTTCGAGAACTTGAGTGCGCTGTTCTTCTATTCGTTACAGGTGTATGCCGATTTCTCGGGCTATACCGACATAGCAATCGGTGTGGCGATGCTGATGGGCTTCTATCTGCCAAAGAACTTCAACTCGCCGTACAAAGCACCCAACCCGCATAATTTCTGGAAACGCTGGCATATATCTCTGTCCCGATGGTTGCAGACTTACTTGTACATCCCCTTAGGAGGCAATCGTAGAGCCGGGTTCGGTACTTACTTCTGGATAGTGGTTATATCAACCATAGCCATTGTCTTGACCGGCTCGTGGATAGTAGGAACGGTCATCTTCTCTATAGCTATAGTTGTTGTCTTGGTGTCGATCTTCAACAAGGAACACCGCAAGAAGATGTATGCCAACCTCAACTCTTTCATCACCATGCTTCTTGGCGGTCTGTGGCATGGAGCATCGTGGAACTTCATGATATGGGGCGGACTCAACGGAGTGGGTATCATCGTCTATAAGTTCTGGCGCGACATGTCGTGGCATTGGCGCATGTTGCTTCTCACGCTTCTCTTGGCGGCCGATATTGCTCTGCTGCATCTGTATCCGTCGCCTATACTCAATGTGCTCAGCGCTTTCCTCTGGCTGGTGTTTGCAGGGTCGCTCATCAGATATGTCAACCATCTCATCACCGCTCATCAGACGCTCTCGCCAAGACGACAGACTTTCGAAGCCGGACTGGGCAATGCTTGGGCTGTCCTGCTCACTTTTATCTTCATCACTTTCACTCGACTCTTCTTCCGCTCGGGCAGCAACCTCGACCCCGCTACTGCTAATCAAGAGGCATGGGAGACTGCCGTCAACATGCTCACACAGATAGGGTCGGCATGGAACACCAACACCATCTTAGAGGTGGTGCTCTCGTATGCCAATGTGTATGTGTTCTTTGTGGTGGGAATGATTATTCACTGGATGCCCGACCGTTTCAAACGCTGGTACCGACTGCGCTTCGCCGCCTTGCCGCTGCCCGTGATGTTGGTAATGGTAGTGCTGGTCGTGTTCGTGCTCTATCAGTTCGTCTCTGCCGACCTGCAAGCCTTCATCTATTTCCAGTTCTGAGTTTTGAGTTCGAACGACTGTTCTGCACTCAGGCCACTGCTCTATACTCAGACGACTGCTGTGCACTTAAATTATTGCTCTGCACTCAGGCCACTGGAACGTACCGG
Organism: uncultured Bacteroidales bacterium; assembly: GCA_946186735.1. GTDB lineage: Bacteria > Bacteroidota > Bacteroidia > Bacteroidales > Paludibacteraceae > Colicola. The sequence continues at coordinate 5,592 of CAMHOK010000056.1, read as the reverse complement.
ACGTCCGCGTCACAAGTGCGAGAGACCGCGTCAATGGTCATCTGAACTTATTAGGGCTGTAACCAAAATAGGTTACAGCCCTAACTCATGTTTGTGTCCCTTGGCGGATGGTTGCTGCAACCGTTCTTTAGAACTCGGAAGTGAAGTGGAAGCGGATGTTCTTGTAGTCGTTCTGTGCCATCTGTAGCAGATAAGCACTATCTGCAAGAAAGACATCGCGCCCTTCTTTGTCGAACGCCATATATTGAGCTTTGCGTTTCTTGAAGAGCTCCAGCTCGTCAGCATCATCGCTCTCAATCCAACAAGCCTTATACATCTGTAGCGGCTCCCATCGGCACTTAGCTTGATACTCGTGCTCGAGTCGATATTGGATAACCTCGAACTGCAACTGTCCGACGGTGCCGATAATCTTTCGTCCTGTAGCCTGGTTGACGAACAACTGAGCCACGCCCTCGTCCATGAGTTGGTTGACACCCTTATCAAGCTGCTTCTGCTTCATAGGATCGGTGTTCTCGATATATTTGAACATCTCGGGTGAGAAGCTCGGCAGTCCTTTGAAATGCAAGACCTCGCCGGAGGTGAGAGTGTCGCCTATCTTGAAGTTACCTGTGTCGGGCAGACCTACTATATCACCCGCGAAAGCTTCGTCCACCGTCTCTTTCTTCTGTGCCATGAAAGCCGTGGGGGCAGAGAAACGCATCTTCTGGTCTAAGCGTATATGCTTGTAATAGACGTTCCTCTCGAACTTGCCGGAGCATATCTTTACGAAAGCGATGCACGAGCGATGGTTGGGGTCCATGTTGGCATGTATCTTAAAGACGAACCCCGTGAACTGCGGCTCGTTGGGCTCGACCAAACGCTCTTCAGTCATCACGGCACGCGGAGAGGGAGCTATCTGTACAAAACACTCGAGCAACTCTTTGACGCCGAAAGTGTTCAGTGCCGAACCAAAGAAGACGGGTGCAAGGTCGCCTGCAAGATATGCTCCCAGTCCTTCATCACCGCCCTGAGGGGAGGTGGAGAAGACCGGATAGACCTCTGTGATAAGCTCAAGGTCTTGGCGCAGCTTGTCGGCATCTTGTTTGCCTACGAGTTGGTCAATCTCTGGGTTGGTGATGTCATCGAACCGTGTTGATTCGGTAACATGTGTCTTGTCAGGTGTGTAGAGATCGAGCGTATGTTGGAAGATGTTATACACTCCTTTGAACCGCTGTCCGCTATTGATAGGCCACGAGAGTGGGGTAACATGTATTCCTAACTCCGCCTCTATCTCGTCTAAGAGGTCGAACGGATCTTTACCCTCGCGGTCCATCTTGTTGATAAAAACCATGACCGGTGTCTTACGCATTCGGCACACCTGCATCAGACGACGTGTCTGTGTCTCTACACCCTTAGCGGCATCAATAACGATGATGACCGAGTCAACGGCGGTGAGAGTGCGGAAAGTGTCTTCGGCAAAGTCCTGGTGACCGGGGGTGTCGAGTATGTTGATATGATATGGCGTCTGAGAGCCCGCAAGAGCATACTCAAAGCCCATGACCGAAGTGGCAACCGATATGCCGCGTTGCTTCTCTATCTCCATCCAGTCGGAGGTGGCGGTCTTGCGTATCTTGTTCGATTTGACGGCTCCGGCTACATGTATTGCTCCTCCATATAGAAGCAGTTTCTCTGTCAGTGTGGTCTTTCCCGCATCAGGGTGCGAGATGATGGCAAAAGTGCGACGACGGTTGATTTCTTCTTGAAAAGTCATGGGCTTAAGAGTTGAATAGTTGAATATTTGAATGGTTGAATAGTTGAATTTTATTTCTTGTTGAGCTTGACAACGATGGAAGTGAGCGGCTCTATGGTTGTCGGTGCGCTCAGGTCGATGGCCTGACCTGAGATAACATCAGTGCCTTGCGGGTTATAGCGGCAGAGTATCTCTTGATAGGTGTCTGCCGGTATGGTCTGTGCTTGTTCAGAAGCATTGATGAAAGTGAAGACGGCACCATCGTTGTTGTAACGGAAATAAGCGTATGCATTATGTTGAGGTAAGAAATGCATGGTCTTGCCGGTATGAATGATAGGCTCGTTCTTCCTGAAGTTGAACAAACGACTCTGAAAATCGAACATATCTTTCTGTGCCTCACTGAGCGTGTCAACTGCAGGCAGCGGTTGACGCAGTCCGCTATGACCTCTTCGTATATCAGCCGAACGCATATCATATTCGTCTCCGGCGAAGAGTTGAGGAATGCCGCGTATGGTAGCGATAAGGGTGATGGCAAGCTTAACGCGACGCGGGTCTTGATCTTTAACAACATCGGCTATGCGGTCCATGTCGTGGTTGCCGACGAAGACGAGCAGGTTGTTGACATTGGCATAGAGGAAGTCTTGAGCTATGGCGTCATAGACACGGGTCATGCCGCCTCCCCATCCTCTGCCATCACTCTCCAGAGCCTGACGAAGAGCCTCTTCGGTCGGGAAATCCATCACAGAAGGAAGGTTGGAGTTGAACTTATCGGCGTTGTTGGCATCGGCTTGCCAATATGCTATGTTGGCTGCAGGACGGGTCCAGCACTCACCTACTATATTTATGTTGGGGTACTCTTGGCGAACGGCCTTGCACCACTCGCTCATAGGAGTCTTCTCGTTGTACGGATAGGTGTCAACACGCAAACCGTCAAGGTCAGCATACTCAATCCACCAGATAGCAAACTGCTTGAAATACTGGAGCAGATCAGGATTGTCGAGGTTCATGTCGGGCATGTGGGTGTCGAACCAACCACTCTCGTGCATCTGAAGGTCGTACTTAGAAGCGTTGGGGTCGTAGTTGGTGGAGAAAACATTGGTAGAGCGTGTGAACTGAGGGTGTTGATGAATCCAGTCTTGGTATGGCAGGTCGTTCATCCACCAATGAGCCAAACCGGCATGGTTGGTTACGATATCCATGATGAACTTCAGTCCTTTCTCATGAGCTTTGCTTACCATGTCTTTGTAACTCTCATTAGTGCCAAAGCGAGGGTCGATATGGTAATAATCACCGCAGGCATATCCGTGATAACTCCATGACGGCTCGTTGTCTAAGAGCAGAGGGGTAGGCCAGATGGCGGTAGCGCCCAGCTCGGATATATGATCAAGAGAATTGATTATACCTTGTATATCACCTCCCCAGCGGCCGTCCATATTGCTCTTGTCGCCTTTCTCAAGAGTGTTGTCGGTTGAGTTGTTAGAGGCATCACCATCTACAAAACGGTCGGACATGATGAGGTAGATGACATCGGCAGAGGTAAAACTCTTTCTCTCGCGACTACCCGGGCGGCGTTCGTTAACTTCATACAACCACTTATCAACTTTGTCGCCTTGAGTGAGAGTGAATATGTAGGTGCCGGCTTTCTCAATATCTACATCTACAAAGAGGTAGTTCTTGCTCTCGGCATTGTGCTGCGATTTTACTCTCAAACCCTTAGTGGGACGTGTGGTGTATTGAGCCCACCATGCTTGCTCGTCGGATGCAGACTCAGCCTTGCTCACTACCTGCTCAACACTCACTTGGGCATCCTGAAGGTCTTGACCATAGAACATAAGCGTGAGAGGGAGCTTCATGTCGGTCCACCATGACAGAGGTTCAACACGATTGATCTTCGGATCAGCGTTCTCAAGAGTAGGCTGATGAACAGCGGGCTTATTGGTGCAAGCCGCAAACAACACTGCTGAAAGCAGGAAAATAAAATTCTTCTTCATAGTATGTTGTGATTGTTAGTTATGTCTTTTTATACCTGAGGTTAGTTAGGTGCTTATACCAGATCTTTTACTAATGTCTGTCCCCATTTCGATTGGTCGAGTTCAAGCTGCTCATACTTCTTCCAGAAGCATTGTCGGAGTTCGGTGGGGTTCTCAAGGAATTGCTCCGTTCCTTGATGATCAATACTTTTAATAACCTTATCCACTGTGAGTTGGTTGATATCGTAGGCAGGCATGTAAGTGCACTGCTCCTGTCCTTCGACATGTGATTCGCGCAACACGCCCACTTCAACCAATCGCAGCAATAGTTGGTTGACCAGTCGGGTAGGCAACTCGTTCTCTTGAGCTATCTCGTGAGCCGTTTGGGGTGTCAGACTCTGCTCAAAACGATGAACAACGACATAGGTGATGAACAGAGTAACATAGTCCTTATAATATCTCGATATTGACTCAAGGTCTCTATGATAGTCGAAATCTTCGTTGTTCTCAATGGCAAAACTCAACTCGGCTCCTGAGAGGATGAACAAGCACGACAGCTGCAGCCAGGTCAGCAAGAGCGGGATGGCCGCAAAGGCACCATAGACGATGCTCGTACGAGACAAGAAAACCACCAAATAGACAGTGAGCATCTGCAAGATTTGGAAGAGGGTACCGATGAGTATGCCGGGAATAAGACACGCCCATAGTCCCACTTTAGTGTTAGGTATAGCCCAATACATCCATGTGAAGACCAACCAGCATATAACGAACGGTACCAAGCGCAGGAGAAAATCGTGGAGGGGTGCCAGACTCTTGAAGAACGGCAACTCAGAAAGGGTGGAGTTGATGATCACACTCAGACCGCTTGACACAATCATCATTATCGGCACAAGCAGAAGAATAGTTATGTAAGTGGAGAACTGACGCAAAACAGACCTCGATTTCTTCACCTGCCAGATAGTGTTGAATGATGATTCGATGTTCATGAAGAACGAATAAACCGACCACAACAGAACCAACAGACCAACCCCGACGAAAGTACCGCCTTGCGCCGTGTCAAGATACCTCTCAACAAAACCCATGATACCCGGAACCATACCCATCGAACCAAGAAAACTCTTGTTCAACTCATCTTGAATGACCTGCTCAAAACCAAACCCCTTGGCAATAGCCAAAACAAGAGCCAGAATAGGAACAATGGCAAAAAGCATGGAGAAGGTGAGGGCATTGGCATGAATGGAGATGTTGTTATCAAAGAACCCGCGCACCGTGAGCACTACACTTCTTATGGAATTATAAAGCAAACGCTTCCATTTACTTAGTCCCGTTGTCGGCTTGCGCCACAAGTCGTAGCGGACGAAGTTGTCTATTTTCTTTATACTACGCATGGCCTGGTTATGTTTGATGAGTGTCGTTTCAAAAAAAGAAGCGCAGGTCTATAAGCCGGGTTCTGTATCCGTCAATCGACGGATGTCTGTCATTAATCTCGAGACAATATCACTATTGCCTTCTCTCGCATTCTACCCTCCGACTTGAGCGAGCAACTCTTCATAAGCCTAAACTTAAACGCCGGTTTACTTGAACTTGCAACCCGTAGGACGACATGACGCTTGCCGTTACCGACAAACCGGTGGGCTCTTATCCCGCCTTTTCACCCTTATCAGAATAGACATGGCAAAAGCCATAGAATATACTGACGGTTTGTTTTCTGTTCCGTCTGCCAAAGGTTTCCCCCTGCCGGCCGTTAACCGATACGGTGCTCTGCGTTGCCCGGACTTTCCTCTGCCAATCGGTCAATAGACCAATCGCACAGCGACAGACCGACCTGCACTTTTTAGCCTACAAAATTATATTATTTTCTTGATATGACAAAATTATCGCATTATTTTTGGA